>SFIL01000056.1 GCA_004556205.1 Clostridiales bacterium
GTTCGCGAGGAACGAGCGTTACGGATGCGGCATACCCCTTGCGGGTGCAATCTAATTAGAAAAATTTCGTATTCGCCGGAAAACATACAAGAAGCGAAAATATTCTGCAAGATTGCCACGACCCCTGCGGGGTCTCGCAATGACAAGACTATAGTTTTTTTGACAGTCTGAAAAGAATATGCCGCCGTGCCCCGTACTGCGGTGTACGGCGATTGCAAAGAAAGCAGCAAGCCCGCTTCGGAATCACCGAGGCGGGCTTTTGATGATATCATGCTTCGTAAGGGAATACATCCATATACCTCACCTTGAAGCGGTTGAGGGCATAGAGGCGGTCGATACGCGCCTTAGTCACCTCGTCCTCGCAGACACCCTCGCGGATATAGCGGTCGAGCGTTTCATAGGTAAAGCCGAGCTTTTCCTCATCCGTCTGTCCGCACAGACCGTCAATCGGCACCTTTTCGATCAGCACCTCAGGCAGCCCGAGCACGCGCCCGATCGCCTTGACCTCGCGGACGCAGAGCATAGACAACGGGCTGAAATCGCCTGCGTTGTCGCCATAGCGAGTGGAGTAACCGACCCAGTCCTCCGAGAGATTACAGGTATTGGCAACTCTGCCGTTGTTGCTCTGCCCGACGGCATAGAGCGCTGCCATGCGCAGACGCGGAGCAAGATTGATTGTCGTGTCGCGGCTGACCTCACCGAGCTGCGTTTTGATCTCGTTGAGCAGTCCGTCATACCCCTCCTTGATGTTGATTACAAAATGCCGTATGCCGAGATGCTTGACCAAAAGCCTCGACATATCAATATCGTGCTGTTCGCCATTGGGCATCAGGACGCCGATCACGCGCTCTCTGCCCAATGCCTCGACACACAGCGCTGCCACGACGGAGCTGTCCTTGCCGCCCGAAATACCGACAATGGCATTGCAGTCTTTCCCGTTCTTCTCAAACCACTGACGGATCCATGCGACGATATTCGCGCAGACCGCCTCTGCATTAAAGTCCATAATTTTCCTCCTTTGGTATCTTGCCTGTTTTGCACATACAATATAGCATACTCTTCTTTGATTTTCTACGGTTTAGCTATTTACTTTTTGAAAAAAAGCGGATAAAATGAAGACGAAATTTGCCGAAGAAGGCAGAATAAGGTGATATTATGAGTCAAGTACATAACGCAGTCCGCAGGATCGGCGTTCTGACCAGCGGCGGCGATGCGCCCGGCATGAACGCGGCTGTTCGCTCGGTCGTCCGCGCGGCGATCTTCCGTGGCATTGAGGTCATCGGTATTCGCCGCGGTTGGAACGGTCTGATCAACGGCGATATTGTCCGACTGGACGAAAAGAGCGTAGCGCACATCATCAACCGCGGCGGCACAATTCTCTACACCGCCCGCAGTGAGGAATTTCGCACACCCGAGGGACAGCAGAAAGCTGTCAATACCTGCAAGCTTCTCGGTCTGGACGGCATTGTAGCCATCGGCGGCGACGGCACATTCCGCGGCGCGTTGGCACTGTCACAGCACGGTATCTCCGTTGTCGGCATTCCCGGCACGATTGACAACGACATTGCCTGTACCAACTACTGCATCGGCTTTGACACAGCGGCGAACACCGCCATAGAGTGCATTGATAAGCTGCGCGATACCATGCAGTCGCATGAACGTTGCTCCGTCGTCGAGGTTATGGGCAGAAACGCGGGACATTTGGCGTTGTATGTCGGTCTTGCCGTCGGTGCAACAGCCGTACTTGTTCCTGAGCAGCAGGAAAACTTCCAAACTGAGGTCATTGAAAAGATCCGCAACGCCCGTCTGAACGGCTTCACACATTACATGGTTGTTGTTGCGGAAGGTGCCGGCAGCGCCTACGAGGTCGCAAAGAAGATCAGAGAAGAGATTTGCATTGAGCCTCGCGTTACCGTTCTTGGGCATATTCAGCGCGGCGGCACGCCCACGGGTCGTGACCGCGTCACGGCAACGCGCATGGGCTATCGCGCGGTGGACATACTCGCAAGCGGCGGGACGAACCGTGTTGTTTGCATCAATGACGGCAGAATGTGCGACATTGACATTGAGGAGGGTCTTGCGCTCCATAAGGGTATTGACCAAGAGGAGTGGACTGTCCTTGAGGCAATGACGGGAATCTGATACTTTAGGAAGTTCTAAGGAAACCATAAAACAAGCCCCGCGTTTTCCAAGCGGAAAACACGGGGAATTGTTTTGAATTAGACTCTCTCCTTGACCTTTGCAGCCTTGCCGAGACGGTTGCGGAGGTAGTACAGCTTCGCACGGCGAACCTTGCCGCGGCGAACGGTTTCAACCTTCACAATGTTCGGGGAATGCACGGGGAAAACCTTCTCACAGCCGACGCCATAGCTCAGACGACGGACGGTGATGGACTCCTCAATGCCGCCATGCTTGCGGGCAATGATCGTTCCCTCGAATGCCTGCACTCTCTCACGAGCGCCTTCCTTGATTTTCACATGAATGCGAACGGTGTCGCCGACATTCATCTGCGGCAGTTCTTCCTTCATGTACTGGCTGGTCAGAGCCTTCATCAGATCCATAATACTTGTCCTCCTTGTTTATTAGGCGTTCATACCGGCGTTGACCGCGCCGCAGAGGACCACCCATTCGCAGACCAATATACTGTAGCATAAAGTCATCATAAAATCAAGTGTTTTTTCGATTTTTTTGATTTTCCCTCTTCGGAAAGCGCAACAAAGCACCGCAATGCGGATGTTTTCAGAAAATTCACACATTTGGGTGTATTTTTGTGCGCAGCTATGCTATAATTCGAATAGTTACGAACGCACGGGAGATCATCATGAAACAGAAAAAGAGAGCCATTCCCCACCCCTCTCATCATCGTAATATTCCGGTCATCAACGCAGACTTTCGCGAAGGCCTGTCTCCTGAGGAGGTACGCCTGCGCCAGCAGAACGGTCTGCGCAATATTACGCCCGCCTCGAACACCAAGACAGAGAGACAGATCGTCAAAGAAAAGGTCTTTACCTTCTTCAATCTGATCTTCATCGTGTTGGCTGCTGCCCTTCTGATCGTCGGCTCCTTTAAGAATTTAGCGTTCCTGATCGTTGCCGTTGCCAATACCGTGATCGGTATTTTTCAGGAGATCCGCGCGAAGCGCGCCGTTGACAAGCTGACCCTTGTCGCAGCAGGCACGCTTAAGGCAATTCGTTCGGGTGAGCGCGTCTCGGTGCGGACGGATCAGCTTGTGCGGGACGATATTGTGGAATTTGCCGCAGGCGATCAGATCTGCGCAGACGCCGTCGTACGCGACGGTCAGATGCAGGTGAATGAGTCCCTTCTGACCGGTGAGGCAGACGCCATCATCAAAAACGTCGGAGACACCTTAAAATCGGGCAGCTTCGTCATCTCGGGACGCTGCCGCGCACAGCTTACGCATGTCGGCGCAGACAGCTATGCCGCCAAGCTTGCGGCGGAGGCGCGCAGAGACGTCCGTTCGACGAAATCCGAGATGATGCAATCTCTGACAAAGCTCATCACCGTTGTCGGCATCGCGCTGATCCCGATGGGCATTATCCTCTTCATCCGTCAGATGCAGACGCTTGCCCTGCGCGATTCGGTAGAAGCAACGGTCGCTGCCCTCATCGGCATGATACCCGAGGGATTGTATCTCCTGACAAGTGTTGCCATTGCAGTGAGCTGTATGAAGCTTGCAAGAAGCCGTGTGCTTGTGCAGGATATGAACTGCATCGAGACACTGGCGCATGTCGATGTTCTGTGCGTTGATAAGACGGGCACGATTACCGAGCCGGAGATGGAGGTCACGGACATCTATCCTGTCGAATCAAGCCGTTTTTCCTATGAAGACATTGAAAATATTCTTGCCGCTTTCTACTACGGCGAGGAGCCGGATAACGAAACCGCGCGCGCTATGGCGCTGCAGTTCGGCAGGGAGTCAAATTGGCGTGCCGTCAAGCGCATTCCCTTCTCCTCCTCGTCAAAATATTCTGCGGCGGATTTCGGAGCGCACGGCAAATATGTCATCGGCGCGCCCGAATTCGTCATGGGCACCCGCTATGGGCAGATTCGGGAAAATACCGAGCCTTGGACCGCACGCGGCTGCCGCGTGCTTCTGCTCGCGTCCTACGAGGCGAGCTTCGAAGGCAAGCTCGAAAGCGAGCTTGTCACGCCGATTGCGCTTATCTATTTGACCAACCTTATCCGCCCCGATGCACCGAAAACCTTCCGGTACTTTGCCGAGCAGGGCGTTTCCATCCGTGTAATTTCGGGTGATAACCCGCTGACCGTCTCTGAGGTTGCGGCCAATGCTGGCATTGAGAACGCGGACCGCTATGTTGATTCCACCACGCTTGTGTCCGACCGTGATTATGCCGAGGCTGTGCGGAAATACACCGTTTTCGGGCGCGTTACACCCGAGCAGAAGCGCAAGCTGATCCGCGCTTTCAAGGCAGAGGGACATACCGTGGCCATGACCGGCGATGGCGTAAATGATGTGCTTGCCCTAAAGGATGCCGACTGTGGGATCGCGATGGCATCCGGCAGTCAGGCGGCGTCGCAGGTTGCGCAAATTGTTCTGCTGAATTCACAGTTTTCCGCTATGCCGGATATCGTTGGCGAGGGTCGCCGCGTGATCAATAATATTCAACGCGCCGCCTCTCTGTTTTTAGTTAAAAATATCTTCTCCTTTGCTCTGACGCTTCTGCTTCTGTTTATTGATATGCCCTTTCCGCTGCAAGCCATCCAGCTCTCGCTTATCAGCTCGCTGACGATCGGTGTGCCCTCGTTCTTCCTCGCACTTGAGCCGAATTACGCGCTGGTCGAGGGAAAATTCATGCGCAACGTCATCCGGCGCGCGATCCCGGGTGGTTTGACAAATGTGCTGCTGGTGCTTACGGCGGGCATTCTGACAAGACTGTTTCACCTGCCCGAGACTGATTTTAACGCAATGTCTGTGTGGATTGTCTCCGCCGTCGGCTTTGTCACGCTTTACTTTGTCTGCAAGCCTTTCACACGCCTGCGCTTCGCTGTGTTTGCGGTGATGCTTGCCGGTATGCTCCTGTCCATGCTGATTCCTCCGTTTGCAGTCTTTTTTGAGATTCCCGCAATCAGCAGCAAGTCCGTTCTGCTCTTCCTTCTGTTGATAGTCGCCTGCCCGACTGTATTCCGTTTCTTCCAGCTCATTTTCGACAATCAGGTCGCGCGGCACGATACGAAAAAGCAACAGAAAAAGTAAAACTTTTTCAAGTTGACTGCGGTATATACCGCACTGAGATCGAGCAGCGGGCAGGTCATGGAGAAAGACTCCTATATCAATCGTGTTTTTGCCGCCGATCTGTTCCGTGACGAACGGCTGACGCGCTTTGAGGAGAACAAAAAGCGTTCTATCTGTAAAAAGTACCGCTCAGATAGCTGAGCGGTACTTTTTCAGACTGTCAAAAAACTATCGTCTTGTCATTGCGAGACCCCGGAGGGGTCGTGGCAATCTCGCAGAATAATTTCGCTTCTTGTATGTTTTTCGGCGAATACGAAATTTTTCTAATTAGATTGCCACGTCGCTGCGCTCCTCG
>SFIL01000012.1 GCA_004556205.1 Clostridiales bacterium
GCTTTGGAAGAAACATCGTTGATATTCTGAATAATCTGCGTACGCTTTCTTCACTAAGCCCCCCTGTGTCGGTTGAATTTGAAACGGAGGGTATCACCTATACCGGGGACGGAAAAAACAATCTTCTGATCGCACTACTGTCTGCGCTTGCCGAAATGGAATCTCAGCAAAAGAGTGAAGCAATCAAGGCAGGTATTCGGTGGCGAATGGCGGAGGGTATCTATAAATTCTCCGTTCAAAACACGCTTGGTTTCTACCGAGATCACTTCGGGCGGCTGGTCATTGAGCCTACGGAAGCGCGAATTGTGGAGTACATCTACGAAAGCTGCATAGAAGGTGCTTCTCCTTCTGAAATAGCCGCCGCATTGACGGAGCAAGGTATCAAATCCCCCATGGGCAAAGACTGCTGGCTTCCCGATACGGTGCGCAGTATCCTCAGAAATGAAAAATACTGCGGTGATGCTTTGATGCAGAAAACTTATACAAAAGATTTCCGCACACATAAATCCGTAAAAAACACGGATCTCAATATGTATTTCAAAGAGAATCACCATACGGCAATTGTCAGAAAAGAAGATTGGCTAAAGGTTCAGGAGATCCTTGCTGTACGACGTGATGGCAAAAAGATTGCTGCATTACGCCGCTTGACCAGCCGCTTTGTTGTGTCTCGCGTAAAGGACGGGCTATTCCAGGGTTCCTTTATTTTGGATTCCCGCTGGTCTGCCGCAGAACGCAAAGAGTTCTTACAGATCATTGATGAAACACTTAATCTAAAAAATGAAAGGAATTAAACACTATGAATTTCGATTTTTCCGCATTGAATTTTGAAACCATCGACTCCAATATCAACGCATATCCGGATATGTTCATCAATCAAAATAGCGTTACCTTCACGAAAAAAGTTTTGGAAGACTTGGGCTACCCGGCATATGTGCTGTGTATGCTGGATGCAAAAGCAAAGGTATTCGCTATTCGTATGTGCAAAAGCAATGAACCGAAGGGATTCAAGTTTTCCAAGTCCAAGGGAGAACAGAAAGGTGTCGTTACCATTTCCAATAGAAATCTGCTTGACCCGCTGCGCTCCATCACCGGAGTTGAGTGGATTGCCGGCAAGCGGTACAAAGTGCGTGGCTTCTGGGTCGCTGATGCGAAGACCATGTGCTTTGATCTGAACGAGGGTATTCAAGAAGATTTTCGCTCCGTTCCACAGGATGACCGTACTGAGTAAAGACTGATTCTCTTATACAGGGTAAGCACTCCTTCGGGGGTGCTTACTCCTATTCATGTTCTTCTTCAATCTCGGGATGCAGTATTTGGAGATACCAAAGGCATTGGACTGTTACTTGTTCTCTATCATTGCAAAGTTGGAGGGGTTCCCTCGGCACCATATAGGCCAATTCTCATTTATTATACTAGGGAACCTCTGAACAAATCTGCAGCGGCGGTCGGCGAGAGGTTTTGTCCCAAATTGCGATTCAAAAGCCGCAGGAATACTATCGGTTTTTAGTATCAAACCGAAAAGTTGGTGGCAAAAGCTCCGCCGAGCGCCGCTGCAGATTTCTTCAGAGGTTCCTTTGCTTTTTATTCGGATTCAAGCATAATGGTTACCTTCTTGCACAGCACAGTCCGATAATCAGCAGTGCCGCGCCGAGAATGCCCAGCAAAAAGCCCGAGGAGAACAGCAGAGAAAGCAAAAAGCCGGCTCCCAGTGCCATCAGCGCCGTACCGAGTAGTTCATTTTTTTTACACATAAAAACCGCCCCCTGCTACCGTATGCGCAGGAGGCGGGTCAAATGCTTGTATTTTTTACTTATGCTCCCACAGGCGAATCTCCTTGGCGCTCTCGTACAGGCGGGTATAGCTTGCATGACGCGTCGGCTCTATCTTTCCCTCCCGCAGCGCCGCAAGCACCGCGCAGTCCGGCTCATGCAGATGCGCACAGTCGTGATACCGGCAATGCCCGAGGTAGGGCGCAAAATCCGGAAAGGCGTATTGCAGATTTTCCTTCAGAATCAGCTCCATTTGCTCCGTGTCAAAAGACGAAAAGCCCGGCGTGTCGATGATGCAGGTACCATTCGGCAGACAGTACAGCTCAACATGGCGCGTGGTGTGTCTGCCGCGCCCGAGCTTATCGGACACCTCGCCTGTTTTAACAGCAAATTCCGCGTTCAGGCAGTTGAGCAGGCTGCTCTTTCCCACGCCGGAATTTCCCGTGAACGCCACGGTCTTGCCGCGCACCGCCTCGCGCAGTGCCTCGACGCCCTCACCCGTTTCGGCGCTCGTCGGATAGACCGCAAAGCCCGCACGGCGGTAGATGCCGATCAGCCTCTCCCCGTCATTCAAGTCCACCTTATTGACGCACAGGAGGACGGGGACGCCCCGATCGCCCGCAATCGCCGCAACACGGTCGATCAAAAACGGGTCGGTCACGGGATTCGCGCCCGAAGCCAAAATGACCAGCGCGTCTAAGTTGCTGACCGCAGGACGCACGAAAGAGTTTCTGCGCGGCTCGATCCGTTCAAGCATACCACGCCCGCGCTCAACAGAGAATTCCGCGATGTCCCCGACGAGGGGCGTGACATGCTCCTTGCGGAAAATACCGCGCGCGCGGCACTCCGTCACCGTACCGTCCACCGACTTTACATAGTAAAAGCCGCTGAGCGCCTTGACAATGCGCCCGCTTTGAAGTTCGCTCATAGATTACGGCGTCTCCGTTTCACTGCTGGAGGACTCCTCCGAGGAACTGGAGGAGGATTCCGTCGTCGGCTCGGTACTTGGCTCGGTCGGCAGCTCCTCCGGTCCGAGGGAGACGTCGATCACGACAACCGTGCCCTTTTCGACCTTTGTATTCGGCTTCTCGCTTTGGCTGATGACCTTGCCCTTTTCAACCGTCGGGTCGTAAATCTCACGTACCTCGTACATCAGATCCGCGTCCTTCAGCAGGTCAATCGCCTCCATTTTGGTAAAGCCGATCACGGGCGGAACGACTACCTTGCCGTCACCCGTGCTGATATACACCGTCACATCATCGCCCTCACGGAGCTGGCTGCCCGCGGCGGGAACTGTCCGTGTGACCTTGCCCTCTGCAACATCGTCGCTCTGCTCTTCTAAGAAGATGATATTCAGCCCGATATTCAGCGCCCTCAGCCGCGCTTCGGCATTGCTCTTGGTATCGTTTTTGAGGTCGGGCAGCTTATTTTCACCGAGGCTGATATAGAGTGTGATCTCCTGCCCCTTCTGGAGCTTTTCGCCGGCGGCAGGCTCGGTGCGGATTACATTGCCCTGCTTTACCTTATCACTGCTCTCGTCCTTGCGCGAAATCTTCAATCCAAGGTTCAACGCTTCCAGCTTCTTCACTGCGTCGCCCTCCGTCATATTTTCGAGCGGCGGCATTTCCTGCTCCTCCGCACCCTTACTGACGGTCAGCGTCACGGTACGCCCGCGCTTGACCATTTCGCCCGCCTTAGGGCTCTGCGCCATGACATAGCCCTCCTCATACTCGTCGCTGTATTCCTCTTTGTAATTGCGGACGTCAACGCGCAGATCGGGATAGTCGTCGGGATTAATGTCCTCCAGACGCATACCGACAAATTTCTCTACTGCAATTTCACCGTTTTCGATGTCGGAGGTCGATTCCTGATCGTTCGGATTGTCCGATCCGCCTGCCAGCGTTACAATCAGCACCACGAGCAGAATTACAAACGCCACCGCTGCCGCAATAATCCCGATTGTCAGATTTCTGCGGCGCTTTTCAGCAGCAAGCTCCTTCTCCCGCCTTGCCCGCTCCGCACGGCGTTCCTCGGGCGTCCTGCCATCGGGATTCTTCGCTGCGCGCTGTGCAGCATAACGCTCTGCCTCACTGCGGGTCATGCCCGCCCGCTGCACAGGCTGGCGCACCGCTGACGCAGCGCTGAAATCAAAGGTAATGGCGGGATTCTTGCGAAATTCCTCCATATCACGCAGCATCTCCGTCGCGGAGGTATAGCGTGCGTCCGGATCGGCGTTCATAGCGCGCATCACGATCTGCTCCAAGCCGAGCGGAATGCCGGGCATCAGCTCGCTCGGACGGCGCGCGCCGCCGTTAATATGCTGGATAGCGACAGATACGGGTGTCTCACCGTCGTAAGGTGTGCGTCCGGTGAGCATTTCGTACATCACCACGCCAAGGGAATACAGGTCGCTGCGGTTATCGACCCGCGCGCCCTTTGCCTGCTCCGGCGAGATATAATGCACCGAGCCGAGCGCCTCGCGCGTGAGGGTATTCTGTGCAGAGCCGACGCGGGCAATGCCGAAGTCTGCGACCTTGATGCTGCCGTCCTTGAGGATCATGATATTGTGCGGCTTGATATCACGATGGACGATGCCGCGGCTGTGCGCATGCTCGAGCGCCTTCGCGATCTGCATGGAAAAGTGCAGTGTCTCGCGCCAGTTGAGGTTGAGCTTCTTCTCAAGATACTGCTTAAGCGAAATGCCCTCAATCAGTTCCATCACGATATAGTCTGCGTCGCCTGTGCGCGAGACATCGTAAACGCTCACGATATTCGGATGCGACAGCATGGCAACCGCCTGCGATTCGGCGTGGAAGCGGCGCCGGAATTCCTGATTCCGCGAAAGCTCGTCCTTGAGAATTTTGACTGCAACCAAACGGTTGAGCCGATGATCCAACGCCTTATATACCACAGCCATGCCGCCCGTGCCGATGACCTCAAGAATCTCGTAGCGACTGTCCAGCAATCTTCCTATGTAATTCTCCATAGCAACTCCCTGTTCCGCTTGCGCGGTCCCGCTCCGAAACGGCGAGCGGGTGCCGAAGTAACTCTGCGCCTATTCAAAGGGCGATCAAAACCGAGGTGACGTTATCGGGCGCGCCGCGTTCCTTGGCAATCTCCAAAAGCCGTTTGCAGCAGTCATCCTTTCGCGCGCCGTGGACAACCTCGAACAAAATCTCCTGATCTGCCATCAGATTGGAAAGACCGTCCGTGCAGAGCAGAAGGCACTCTCCCTTTTTCACGGTGACATAGAACACATCGGCAAAAACCTGCGCACCCGTACCGACGGCGCGGGTGATGAGATTTTTGCTCGGATGGTTTTTCGCCTGTTCCGGCGTCAGTTCACCGCGCTGAACCATTAATTCGACAACGGAATGATCCGTCGTAACGCAGCTTACGCCCTCGGCATCAATGTGATAGGCACGGCTGTCTCCGATGTTGAGCACGAGCGCCGCCTTTTCATACAGCAGTGCGGCAACGAGCGTCGTTCCCATGCCGCTGTATTCCTCGCTGAGCTGCGACTGCTCATACACCGCGATATTCGCAAGCGAAGCTGCGCTTCTCAGCATCCGCTCCGTCTCCTGCGGCGTCTGTTCGTCGGAGAAGGAGCGCTTGACCTCCTCGGAAAACACCTCGCTGGCAAGGCGGCTTGCCACATTGCCGGAGCGGGCGCCGCCCATACCGTCGCACACGACCGCCAGCAGCGCGTTTTCACCGAGGTGCTCAATGCGGTAGGCGTCCTGATTCTGTTCTCTGACGTTGCCGGTATCGGTCAGTCCCCAAACCTCCATCGACTTCACATCCTTCCGTTTTCCCGTTCAAAGTTGCGGCGAAGCTGCCCGCAGGAGGCGTTGATGTCGCTGCCGAGCGTCCTGCGCACCGTCGCAGGGATGCCCTGCTGCTCCAGCGTCTGCTGAAACGCGCGTACCGTCTCCGGCAGGCTCGGCTTCAGCGGGCTTTCCGCCACATCGTTCAGCGGGATCAGATTTACGTGTGCGGCAATGCCGCGCAGTTTTTTGATAAGAATCTGCGCCATCTGCGGCGTATCGTTCACGCCGCGGATCATCGCGTATTCAAACGAGATACGCCTGCCCGTTTTCTCAAAATACCGCTTACACGCGGCGAGCAGGGTATCCACGGGATATTTCCGATTGATCGGCATGATGCTGCTTCGTACCTCATCCGTCGGCGCGTGCAGCGAGACGGAAAGCGTGAGCTGCAGGTTTTCCTCCGCCAAACGGTCGATCTTGTCTACGACGCCGCAGGTCGAAAGGCTGATATGCCGCATACCGATGTTCATGCCCTCGGGGGAATTGACAAGCGCCAAAAAGCGCAGGACGGTGTCATAGTTGTCCAGCGGCTCTCCGATGCCCATGAGGACGATGTTGGAGACCGGAAGCCCGGAATCCAGTTGCGTAAAAAGCACCTGATCGAGCATTTCTGACGGCGTCAAGCGTCGAACCAGCCCGCCCAAGGTCGATGCGCAGAACGCGCAGCCCATCGGGCAGCCCACCTCCGAGGAGATGCAGACGGTGTTGCCGTGGTGATAGCGCATGAGGACGCTCTCTACGCAATTTCCGTCCGTTAGACGCCAAAGATATTTTATCGTTCCATCCTTTTTCGATTCCAAACGGCGGGCGACGGTCGGAGACGGCAGCGCATAATTCTGCGCCAGCTTCTCCCGCAGGGGCTTCGAGAGATTCGTCATTTCGTCAAAGCTCCGCGCGCCGCGGTGCAGCCATGTGTAGACCTGTCCCGCGCGGAATTTCGGCTCGCCGAGGGCGGTGAATTCCTCCGTCAACTCGGCAAGGGTCATGGATTTGATGTCCTTCAAGGCTTCCTCCTGAATTTGCAGATAAAAAAACCGTCCGTGCCGTGGTCGCACGGCAAAAGGGTCGTCATCGCGCCGGACGGGATGCCGGAATCGGCAGGAAACTCGACCGTTTCGGCAGTAAAGTCGGGATGCGTCCGTAAAAACGCCTCCGCGACCGCCTCGTTTTCGCGGTGCAAAACGGTGCAGGTGCTGTAGAGCAGCACGCCGCCGCGCTTGACATATTCCGCCTGTTGCGCCAAAATTGCGCCCTGCAGCGCGGGCAGACGCTCAGTTTCCGCAAGCGGCTTATAGCGGATATCGGGCTTTTTGCGAATCACGCCGAGTCCAGAGCAGGGCACGTCCGCGAGAACCGCGTCCATCGTCCCGCGCCATTCGGGGACAGGCTCGGCGGCATTTTGCAGACGCGTCTGCAAAACGGAAAGTCCGAGACGGGCAGCGCCGTTTTCAATCAGCTTCAGCTTGTGCGGATGGATGTCGCAGGAGATCAGCTCTCCGCGGTTTTGCATCATGATCGCCGCAGCAAAACTCTTTCCGCCGGGCGCGGCACAGCAATCCAGCACGCGCATCTCCGGCTTGAGTCCCGCCGCACGCACCGCCAAATTCGCCGCCGCGTCCTGTACATAAAACAGCCCTTCGCGGAAAGCGGGAAGCTGTTCGAGGCTGCCCGTCCCGCCGACAATCAGGCAGTCGGACAGAAACGGGTGCGGCTCTGCCTGCGCGCCCGCGTCAAGCAGGGCAGCTCGCACCCGCGCCTTGTCCGCGCGGAGCGTGTTGACCTGCAGGACCGTATCGGGCGTCTCGTTGTCGCTCTGCATCAGCCGCGCCGCCTTCTCCTGCCCGAACTCTTTTACAAACAGCGCGGCAAGCGCCTGCGGATGGCTGTAGCGGGTCGCCGCGTGCTGCGGCAGCGTCAGCGGATGCGCCCGCAGCATCGAGCGCAGAACGCCGTTGACCAACCGTGCGGCGCTGGGGTTCGCAAAACGCTTGGTCTGCTCCACCGCCTCGTTTACGGCGGCAGAGGCAGGAATTTTGTCGGTAAATTCAAGCTGATAGACGGCAAGGCGCAGAATATCGCGGACAACGGGCTGCAATTTCCCACGTGCAAAGGTGTCGATCCAACAGTCGAGCAAAATGCGGTTTTGCAGCACGCCGTAGCAAAGCCTGCTTGCCAGCGCCGCTTCGCGGCGATCCATGCCGGAAAGCCGCTCCTTGAGCGCGCCGTCCGCCCATGCACCGCGCCTGCGGCAGTCTGTCAGGGCAAGCAGCGCGGCGTCTCTTGCACTATTTGTCATATTACAATTCAATCGGGTGCCCGCGGAAATAATCGGGTGCGGGCATCTTTTTGCCGCCGTCGGCTTGCAGGCAGGTGATCACTGCCACATTCCCGCCGCCGCAGGCGATCTCCAAGCCCTCTTTTGTGAGCGCCAACGGCGTTCCCGGGGCTTTTTCGGTCTTTTTCTCAGTCGGGCGCACGGCGTAGATCTTAAAGCGCTTGCCCGCAAGCTCCGCCGTTGCCACAGGCCACGGATCAAGCCCGCGCACATGGTCGATGATCTCGCGCATTGAGCGCGTCCAGTCGATCGGGCAGAGCGCCTTTGTCAGCATCGGCGCAAAGGTGGCTTTTTCGTGCTCCTGCGGCGTGCGCGTTGCCGTACCCGCCTCTATGCTCCGCAGGGTGTCGCACAGCAGACCGCCGCCGATCTCGGCAAGGCGGTTGAGTAAGCTCTGCGCGTTTTCCAGCGGCTCGATGGGCGTCTTGCGGATTTCAATAATATCACCCGCGTCCATCTCCGCCGCCATATACATCGCGGTCACGCCCGTCTCGTCCATCCCGTTCAGAATCGCCCATTGAACCGGTCCCGAGCCGCGCAGCGCAGGCAGCACACTCGCATGGATATTCACGCAGCCGAGACGCGGAATATCCAGCACCCGCTGCGGCAGAATTTTCCCGTAGGCGACAACAGCAATCACGTCAGGCTGCAGGGCGCGCAGCTCATCTACCACCGCGTCGTCCTTGAAGGTCGTCGGCTGATAGACAGGCAGTCCCGCTTCAAGCGCAGCCTTCTTGACGTCCGACATTTCCAGCTTCATGCCACGGTTTTTCGGCATATCGGGCTTCGTATAGACACCGACAATCTCAAATTTTTCCGCGATCAGGCGCTTCAGGCAGGTCGCGGCAATGTCGGGCGTCCCCATGAATACGACTCTCATGCTTCCTCCTGCCCTGACTGAAGTGCCTCAATCTCCTCGTCCGTCAGCTTGCGGTAGGCGATCTCGGTGTAGATATGGCCGTCGAGATGATCGCATTCGTGGCAGATACAGCGGGCGATCAGCTCCTCGCCTTCCATCTCGAACCATTCGCCGTCTCTGTCCTGCGCGCGTACCTTCGCATAATTCGGACGCTTGACGAGCCAATACTCGCCCGGCACGCTGAGGCAGCCCTCCATGCCGTCCTGCTCACCGCTTGTCTCGACGATCTCAGGATTAATCAGTTCCACGATCTCCTCGCCCGTGTCGATGACGACCACACGGCGCAGGATGCCCACCTGCGGCGCGGCAAGTCCGACGCCGCACGCTTCCACGACGGTCTCCGCCATATCGTCCAAAAGCGTATGCAGCTTGCTGTCAAATTTCGTCACGGGTCTGCAAACCTTATGCAGCGCAGGCTCGTCCGCCGTCAAAATTTTTCTCAGTGCCATGATACTCTCCTATTCATTGCCATTCACGTCGGCATACAGTCCGACGCCGCGTGTTTCCTTTGCGAATTTGCGCAGAAGATGCGCCACAAGCTGGCGCAGTGTGCGCGTATTGCGGCAGCTCAAGGTCAGACGGCAGCGATAGCTGTAGTTGACTCGCGCCACCTGTGCCGGCGCAGGACCGAGCAGCTCGACCTGCTCCGCGCGGTAAAATTCGGAGGCAAGCAGCACCCGAAGCGCTGCGGCAAAGCGCTGCGCCGTCTGCCAGGTCTGCTCCTCATCGCGCCCGTGGAAGGTCACGGTGAGCAGGTCGCGGAACGGCGGACAGCCGCGCAGCTCCCGCAAAGGCAGCTCCTCCTGATAAAAGGTATCGTAATCCTGCCTCGCGGCAAGCTCGATGACCTGGTTTTTCGGGGTCATCGTCTGAATCAGGGCGCGCCCGCCCGTCTTGCCGCGTCCGGCGCGGCCGATGACCTGCGTGATCATGCTGAAGGTCGTCTCGGCGGCGCGGTAGCTGCCGACATAAAGCGACATATCCGCGTCCAGTACGCCGACCAGCGTGACATTATCAAAATTCAGCCCCTTTGCCACCATCTGCGTCCCGAGGAGAATCGGAATTCTATCCTCCTCAAAGCGGTGCAGGAGCTTTTCATGCGTATTGACGGCGGAGACGGTGTCTGCGTCCATACGCAGAACCTCACTCTCCGGCAGGAGCGCGGCAAGCTGTTCCTGCACCTTCTGCGTACCGAAGCCGATCTGCTTCAGGTGCCCGCCGCAGACGGGACAGCGTGCGGGCATCGGCTCGGAATGGCCGCAATAGTGGCACATCAGGCGTCCGTTTGCATGATGGTAGGTCAAATTGACCGTGCAGGCGGGACAGGCAGGCACATGACCGCAGTCCACACAGGAGACCATGCGACTCGTGCCGCGGCGGTTGAGAAACAGAATGGATTGCTGCCGCCTGTCTCGGTTTTCCTTGAGCGCCAATAACAGCGGCTCGCTGATGGCGGTAGGGTTGCCCTCCTTTAATTCGCGCTTCATATCCACGATCTCCACAGGCGGCAGCGCCATGCGGTTATAGCGGTTTCGGAGGGTAAAAAGTGAATAAACTCCGTTCTTTGCGCGGTACATCGTTTCAATCGTCGGCGTGGCGGAGCCTAACAGCACAAGCGCGTTTTCCTGTGCGCCGCGATAGATTGCGACCTCCCGCGCGTGATAACGGGGTGAATTTTCGGATTTATAGGTGTGCTCCTGCTCTTCATCGACAATGATGAGCCCCAAATTCTTTACAGGAGCGAAAACTGCCGAGCGCGTGCCGAGGACGACCGCCGCCTCGCCGCTTCGGATGCGCTTCCACGTATCGTAGCGTTCGGTAATGCGCAGGCCGCTGTGCAGTACCGCAACGCTTCCGCCGAAATGGGCGGCAAACAGCGCCAAGAGCTGCGGCGTGAGTGAGATCTCCGGTACAAGCAGAATCGCAGCACGTCCGCGCGCGAGGCAGTCATAAATCAGTCGGAGATAGACGGAGGTCTTGCCGCTGCCCGTCACGCCGTATAATAAGGCAACACCGGGCTTTTCCTGCGCACACTGCTCCGTCAGCCCGTCAAAGACGCGCTGCTGCTCGTCCGAAAGCGTCGGCGGCAGCGCAGTTGCCTCCGCAACCGGTGTGCCGAGGCGCAGACGTTCTTCCTCGAAGAAGGTCAGATAGCCGAGCTGCTCCAAGCGGCGCAGGGTCGCGCCCGTCGCGCCGGTGTAGTAGCAAAGCTCCTTCGCGGAGCATTCTCCCAACGTAACGAGCAGCTCCAAAGCCGCTGTCTGTAACGGTGCGGCGCGTTTTTTCGAGGCAGCGTACTGCAGCGCCTCCTCTGCGGATGCCGACAGGATGGCAATGCGTTCTGTCTTATCCTGCACGCGGCGTCGGCGGTCGGTCAGGCAGCGGAGCAGCTTTTTTTTCAGAAGATAGTGCAGCGCCTTTTGCAGCGGCTCCTCCTCAAACTGCTTGCGCAGCAGGCTGATTTCCGCACTGCCGCCGAGGTCTTTCAGCGTCTGCATCACACTTACGGCGACCGGCTGGCGCGTGATTGCGCTCTCCCAGCCGTCGCAGGCGATCTCGTAGCGCTCACGCTCCTGAAACCAAACGCCCGCAGGCAGGATTGCCTTAACGGCGTCATAGAAGGTGCAGAAATACCGCTCGCGCAGGAACGCCGCCGTATGCAGCATTCGCTCATCCAGCAGCGGACTTTCCTCAAGCTTTTCCAAAACGGGCTTTAGCTTGCTCTCATTGCCCTGCGTCAGCTCCAAAACGATGCCCTCACAGCGTTTGTTCGCGCGTCCGAAGGGCACGCCGACGCGAAGCCCAACCGCAAGCGTCATCCCATCGGGGACGCGGTAGTCATAGGGCTTGTCGATGGCATAGATCGCAGCGGAAACGGCAATTTTCGCGATCATCGTCCGCCCTCCCTCGTGTTAAGAAAGATTACTCCTTGATCGAAGCGACGAGCTTCCCTTCCGCAACCTCACGGATGGCGAGGGTCACAGGCTTCTCGGGGAGCGACTCATGGAACGTCTCCGCCTCAATGGAAATCTGACGGGCGCGGCGCGCGACCACATTAACCATCAGATAGCGGCTGTCAATATGCTTCAGCAGCTCAGACATAGCAGGATACAACATTTTATACTTCCTCCTTGAGATGAATCTTCCTGTATTGCGGACGGCAAGCCTCAGCGCTGAGAATCGCACAAAGCTCGTCCGCCGCGTGCGCAACGGAATCATTGATGATGATGTATTGGTATTGCTCGGCGATGGCGCACTCCTGCAGCGCGATATGCAGACGCAGATCGGCAACCTCGGGCGCGGTATCGCCCCTGCCGTTTAATCGCCTTCTCAGCTCCTCGAGCGAAGGCGGCGCAATAAAGACCGAGATTGCATCGGGGCGGCGCTTAAAAACCTGCAAAGCGCCCTGCACGTCGATCTCCAAAACGACGTTGATGCCCTGCGCCAAGGCGTCCTCAACCGGCTTTTCGGGCGTTCCGTAGTAGTTGCCTGCGTAAAAGGCGTGCTCCAGCAGCTCGCCGTTTTCGATCATTTGCTCAAAGCGCGGTTTATCGACAAAATAATAGTTCACACCCTCGACCTCTCCGGGGCGTATCGGTCTGGTCGTTGCCGAGACGGAGAAGCGGAGCGACGGGTCGCGTCGCATGACCTCCTTCAGGATTGTTCCCTTGCCGACACCGGAGGGTCCCGAAATAATAATGATTCTTCCTTGCATTAAGCTTCTTCCTCCTCAAAACCGACGCCGCCGTTTTTATCCTGCAAGCGCCGTGCGATGGTCTCGGGCGCGATTGCAGAGAGGATGACATGGTCGGTATCCATGACCAGCACGGCGCGGGTCTTTCTGCCGAAGCTCGCGTCAATCAGCATGGCGCGCTCCTTTGCCTCCTGCACGAGGCGCTTGACGGGCGCGGAGTCGGGACTGACGACAGTCAAAAGCCGCTCTGCCGAAACTAAATTTCCGAATCCGATATTAATCAGCTTCATAGCGCTCACTCGATGTTCTGAATCTGCTCGCGGATCTTTTCCAGCTCCGCTTTGATCTGCACGACATTGCGCGCCTGCTCGAGATCATTGCCCTTCGAGCCGATGGTATTCGCCTCGCGGTTCATCTCCTGTAGGAGAAAATCGAGCTTTCTGCCGATCGCGCCGCCCTCGCAGAGCAGCGCCTCAAGCTGGCTCAGATGACTGCGCAGACGGACAGTCTCCTCATCCACCGCGATCTTATCGGCAAAAATCGCCGCCTCGGTGACGATACGGCTCTCATCAAGGGCTTTGTTTTCCAGCACCTCGCGGAGCTTGCCCTCCAAGCGGGCGCAGTACTCCCGCACCGTGACGGGACTGCGCGCCTCGACCTTTTCCACATAGGACAGAATCACCGCCGCGTGCGCACGAACATCGGCGGCAAGCGCCTCGCCCTCCCGTTCGCGCATGGCGTTATAGGCGGCAATCGCCTCCTCGGCAACACTGACAAGATCGGCAGTATTGCGCTCCTCGTCCTCCTCCGCCTTTTCCACAACGAAAACCTCGGGGAAACAGGCAAGGGCGGTGGCGCTGATATCGTCGCGCACGCCGTAATCTGTCGCAATCGTACGCAGGGCGTTCAAGTAACCCTCGAGCACAGGGCGGTTGAGCGATACGCGGACGTTTTCGTCCGCCGTGGCGTTGACGCTGATGTAGACATCGACCTTGCCGCGGGCGACGCTCGCCTTGACGCGCTGCTTCACAGCGTCCTCGGCATAGGAAAACGCGCGCGGAAGCTTCACGGTGCAGTCTAAAAAGCGGTTGTTGACGGAGCGCAGCTCCACGGTGATCTCACGACCGTTCAGGGTGCGGACGGCACGTCCGTAGCCTGTCATGCTATGAATCAAAATGTCTCCTCCTTTAACGGCAGCAATCGCACAGGCAGTTCATGCACATCAGCGTACTGCACAGACCGCACAGGTCGTCGCTCTGGCTGTTGCCGTATTCCTGCTGCCGATAGGTGTACGCACCGCCGCCCGAAGCGGCGTTTGCTGCATTGCGGTACTCATAATTGTGCGGATCCATATTCACGGCGATGCGGAAATTCTGCGCCGCCTCGTCCATCCAGCCGCGCTGCTGGGCAATCACGCCGCGCAGATAGTACCACTCGGCGTTATGCTGTGCAATTCCGTCAAGCTGTGCCTCGGCAGCGTCAAGCCGCCCCTGTCGAATCAACTCGCGCACCTCGCTCAGCTCGCCCGAGGCGTTCTGATTTCCGCGATAGCCCGAAGCATTGGAAGCCATCGACGCGCCGCCCTTCATCAGCGTGTCATATGCCTCGTTGATCTCCTTCATCTTCTCCTGCGCAAGATCCGCCAAGGGGTTGTTCGTATAGTTATCGGGGTGGTATTTTCGCGCCAAGTCACGGTATGCCTTCTTAATTTCCTCTTCGGAGGCGCCGTGCGGCACGCCCAAAACCTCATACGGGTCTTTCATGCTGTTTTCCTCGTTTCTTCTTTCGGAAAGTGCCGTCCGCAACGCTGTGCAGCACCGCAGGCAGTCCGTAGTAAATGATATTCCTTCTGATTTCCTCATCGTCAGAGGCAGGCAGAAGCTCCAGTGCGGAGGCCGCTATGCTGATCGACGCATCCACAGTATCCAAGAACTGCTGCTTGTCCTGCTCCGAGAGTCTTCCCTTCTGCAATTCGTAGCGGTAGCGCAGGGGGTTATAGCTCCCGCTGCGGTTATCCTTCGGCAGATCCTCCAACGCGTCTGTCAGATAGAGGAAGCGCCCGACATGGTACAGCAGCAGCTCGGTCGCCCTGCGCGCATTTTTGTCCTCTTGATACGACGCGCATACGCGCAGGAGCGCCGCAAATGCGTCCGCCGTGCGGTCGATGCTCGCGCAGTGCGCGTCTTCAAGCGCCTGCAGCCGCGCAAGCTGCTCAGCAAACACGGCGTCTGCCTCGGGCTGCCGCTGCTGGGCCTTACGGTAGGCTCTGCGGTAGAGCCGCTGTGCGGCCTTCGCCGCAAGCGCACGGAAAAAGCTTCCGTCGCGCGCAGCGTCACGGAGCTTCCAAACGCTCAGCAGCACCGTCAGATCGGCGGCAAAGGTCAGCTCACCGCCGTCCGCCAAACAGTCCCTTTTGCAAAACGGTCTTGCGGGACAGCTGCAGCGTACCGTTTCTCGCTTTCCATCCGTCAGGACAAAGCAGAGAAAGGTCATGTCATAATTGACCAAAAAGCGGGCGCGAAATCCGTAATGTTCCTTTAAGCTTCGGCAAAGTCCGCAGTAGGCAGCACGGTAGCGCTTCTGCGCCTGCGCCGACAGCAGATCCTTGCGGGGCAATACATATCCAAACATAAATTATTTCACAAAGCCGACAATCGTATAAGCGGGCGGATGCTTTTTCAGGCAGCGGTTGTACGCAAATGCGGGAAGCAAGCCGAGCACAAAGCCGGCTGCGCCGAATGCTGCCGCCCATGCGCCGAGGGAATACGCAGCAAGATAGCCCGCCAAAAACAGCGGCAGCGGAAGCAGATACAGCAGCGCTGCCGAGCGCAGCACCGCACCGCTTTCAGACTCTATCCACACGATATCACCGCGCTGTGCGCCGAGCGGGTTTTTCGCAGTCACGCGGAGCGTCTGCTCAACCGCGCCGCAGCCGCCGCATTTGTGGCAGTCGCCGCTGCACGCGCTTTTGCGAGAGACGAGAAGCGTTGCCCGTCCGTCAGACAGGAGCGCCTCCACTGTCGCTTGGGCGCGCATCGTCAAGCGCCTTCCTCGGGCACGACCTCGATAATCTGCACCGTATACGGTCCGCCGATCACGCCCGCCGTGCTGGATGAGGGCAGTGTAACCCGAAGCGTCAGCGTCTTCGTTGTCGGGTCATAATCGTTTTTCATATCCGCCGTGATTTTAATGCTCTCTGCGGAAAGCGCGTTGACTGTCTCCGGCTTGCCGCGCACCTGTATCACGACGCTCTGTTCACCGAAGTCCAACGTCTCAACGTCATTGATTCGCTCAATGCTGGTGCACGGAACGGTGATACGTTTGGTAGTAAGTCCGTTAAATTTTAAGGTGATCTTGACCGAGGTTTCCGAGGCGCGGTTTGTTACGCCGACAGGCAGCTCGGGCGTGACTGTCCATGTTTTCTCCTCAGTAACCTGACCGAGATCAATCTCAAAAATCTCAATATCCGTCAAGCGCCGCAGTGTCTCCTCCGAACCGGTCACACCAATGGTGGGAGGCTCGATCGTACAGGTGACGTCCTTATCCGTCGCGCCGCCGCCGGCAATCAGCTTGACCTTCAGATCGACCTGCTTATACGCCAAAACAGGCACGGTCACACGCACCGTCGGTGCGGACACCGTCACATATTCGCTCATTGCCAGCTCCTGTCCGTCCTTATCGACGAAACGGTATTCCGACTCACCGGAGAGGTTCTCCTTTGCATCTGTCAGATCCACGGTCACGACCGCCTGTTGGATCTTCTCGACCTCCTCGGCAGGTCCGCTGACGACAAGCGTCTCTATGTTCAGCGTTGCCGGATCGCGGACATAGCCCGAAGCAAGCTCTCCCGTGTATTCCACTGTTACGGGAATCTCCGGTCGCTCCTTATATTCGCTCACCTTGACCTTAATTTTATTGAAATTTGCACTGACAAGGCTGATATCGCCCGATGCAACGGTCGAAGGTGGGTCGAGCGTCCAGCTCACCTCGTATTCACCGGGACGGTCGATATTGCTGACATCGGCAACTGCCTCCAAGGACGAGCTGTTCAGCTCCTTGAGGTCGGAGCGTCTGCCCGAGATCTCGACGGTCACGGTTTGTCCCTCGCCGCCCGTGAGCATGAGGTTGTTGCTTGTCAACTCGCCCGTGCCGACGATACGCACCTTAATGTCAGAGATTCTCGCCGTATCGTTGGGATTGACCACCGTGACGGCGTAAAACCAAAGCCCGATCGAGACGACCAGCGCCAAAAGAAACGCAAGTATCTTATGTTTTTGCATTCTTATCATCCTTTTCCCTGCGTTTTTTCTGCAAACGCTTCAAGGGATTCCATGTTTTTTCCTCCGTCTTCGGGGCAAGCTCATTGAGCAGGAGCTTTTCAAGCGTCTGCGGTGCCAAATGGCGCTTGAGCATTCCGCTGACGGCGACGGAGATCGTGCCCGTCTCCTCCGAGACGATGACGACCACCGCATCGGAGACCTCGCTCATGCCGATAGCGGCGCGATGCCGCGTGCCGAGGTCGCTGCTGATGTTGCGGTTCTGCGTCAGCGGCAGGACGCAGCCTGCCGCCGCGATTCTTTCGTTGCGAATGATCACTGCGCCGTCATGCAGCGCGGCTTTCGTGAAGAAGATGTTGCGCAAAAGCTCCGATGAAACCTGCGCGTCGATCACCGTGCCGGACTTCTGATAGTCCATCAGCGAGGTCGTGCGCTCGAAAACGATCAGCACGCCCGTGCGCTCCTTGGACATGATCTCGCAGGCGGAGACAATCTGCGCGATCACGCGGTCGATCTCACGCTGCTCCTCCTTCATCGAGATCAGCTCGCGGAAGGACTTGCCGCCGAGCTTTTCCAGCATACGGCGCAGCTCGGGCTGGAACATAATGACCAGCGCGATGAGCCCGATCTCCAATATTTTGTCAAGCAGGTAATTCAGCAGGTACATATTGAGAAGCTGGGTCACAACAGTCAGCGCTAAGATGATCACGATGCTCTTGGCAATGCGTGCCGCGCCCGTAGTTTGGATCGTCGTGATGATCGCATAAATGATGCAGGCAACCACAAGAATGTCAATAATATCCATGATCTTGATGGTTGGCAGCATGGCGGTAAAATCTTTGAAGAAATCGAATATAGCTTCCATAAGCAAAACTCCGCTTATACTTATACTTTTATTTTTATGATTATATCCGATTTTCTCCTCAATAGCAAGTAGGAAACTGCGCTTTTTCGGTCGAGCCGAAGAGTTTTTTGCACAGGCGCGCAAATTCACGCACCTCGCGTTCCGTGTTAAATGCAGAGAAGCTCACACGGACCGTCCCGCTCTCCAGTGTTCCCGCACTCTCGTGCGCCGTCGGCGCGCAGTGCAGCCCTGCACGTACCGCCGCATGCTGCGCCGCAAGAAGGGCGGCAGCCTCCTCGCAGTCCATGTCCTCCACGGTAAAGGACAGCACGCCTGCCTGCTCCTTGCCCGTAAACAGATGCAGGCGCGGAAGCGAACGCAGCTCTGCCGCAAGCAGGCGCAGAAGCTTCTGCTCATGCCGCAGGATCCTCTGCTGCGTCTGCGCGCGGACAAAGCGCAGTCCCGCCGCCAGCCCCGCAATGCCGCAGACATTGTGCGTGCCCGCCTCCAGGCGGTCGGGCAGGAAATCCGGCATCTCCTGCTCTGCGGAATTGCTGCCCGTACCGCCGTAGAGAATCGGCTCCGCACCGTCTGCGCACAGCAGCAGTCCCGTTCCCTGCGGACCATAAAGTCCCTTGTGCCCGGGCATGGCGATGAAGCGCGCTCCCGTCTCCTTCAGGGAAACAGGCAGCGTCCCCGCCGCCTGCGACGCGTCAATAATAAGCGGCACGCCGCAGCTTCTGCAAAGCGCCGCGATGTGTGCCATCGGAAGAATATAGCCGAAGACATTCGATACCTGTGTGCAAATCGCTGCGTCCGGTTTTTCCGCAAGCGCCTCCTCAAAGGCAGCAAGCGTATCCTCCGGTGAAAACAGACGTCTTCCCGCGATCGTCAGTCGGGCGTTTCTCGCGTGAAGCGGGCGGGTGACAGCGTTATGCTCAAAGCCCGAAACGACCACGCGCCCGCCCATCGGCACCAGCGTGTTGACGGCGATATTCAGTCCGTGTGTGGCATTCATGGTGAAGATCACCTGCTCCGCCTCCGCGCCGAGCAGCTCCGCCGCAAGCTCACGGCAGGAATAGACGGTCTCCGCCGCCGCCATTGCCGCCTTGTGTCCTCCGCGCCCGACGCTCGCACAGCGGCGCATGGCATCCTGCACGGCAAGGGCAACCTGCGGCGGCTTTTGCAGCGTGGTGGCGGCGCTGTCAAAATAAATCACAGCGTCACCTCCTGCCATTGTCCGCTGTCGTCTCTGCGGTAGACGCGGCTGTAACGCACCTCTGCCTGCGCAAGCGCCAGCTTTGCCCGCACTGCGGCATCCCCGCGCACCTTAAGGCTGTAGCCGCAGCCCTGCTGCTGCAATTGCTTCGGTGCGCGCACGGTAATACTCGCGATCCCCGCGTCTCCGAGGATACGGCTGCCTTGCATTGCCGCCGTCACAGAGCGGAAGGTAAAATAATTGTCGTTCATTGAAGCAACCCCTCCCATATCATCGTATGGCTTTCCTCTCCGCTTTGACACGCAGCGGCAAAAAACGACAGCGCCTCCGCCGCCGAAATTTTGTGCACAACTTAATACAAACTTAATTTCTTTTGGGTTATAATTTTAACAATTCTCGGGTAGGATATAAGTGTACTTGATAATTCTCTTTTTCATTTTCCCCTCTATACTATATGGATTCCGCAGACAAGCGACCCTTGTCTGCGGATTTCTTTTCTTTGACAGAGATTCTCTCCCGTGCTATAATGCAAAATAACCATGGTGCGCTCCGCCCAATATAGTGCGGGGACATGTCCCCGCACTACCGGACTGTCAAAAAACTATAGTCTTGTCATTGCGAGACCCCGCAGGGGTCGTGGCAATCTCGCAGAATAATATCGCTTCTTGTATGTTTTTCGGCGAATACGAAATTTTTCTAATCTAATTAGATTGCACCCGCAAGGGGTATGCCGCATCCGTAACGCTCGTTCCTCGCGAACGGCTGCGCAACCACGTCGCTGTGCTCCTCGCAATGACACGTCGGGGACTTTTTCGACACGCTGATAGGGCGGGGACATGTCCCCGCCCTACAGTGGCTATTCCATGATAAGGTGGTGTTACCAACGAAATTTACCGTCCGACCGAAAAACGGTTTTGCCGTCGCTTCCATGCTGCTGATGGCGTTTTCCGCAGTGCTGCGGCTGATCTATTATCCGCAAAAAGACCTCTCCTGTGCGGATGCGTGGGTCTATCTGTACATCCCTCTGCTCTCCGCCGTGCTGTATATTGCTTTCCTGCTCCTTTGGGGCAGACGGACGCTCATGCCGTTGTGTCTTCCCGTCGCAGGCGGCGTAGCATTTTTCATCATCAAGGCGTTCACCTTTGCCTCCCCGCTGCACACGGCGCTGTGCTGTGTGCTCTACGGCGGCGTACTGGTGCTGACCTGTCTGACCTTCTGCGGCATCCTGCGAATCAAGTATCTGCTCTATCCTCTGTTCGGTCTGCCGCTGCTCGTCCACGCGGCAATGGATATCAACGAGCTGTTTTTTGCCGCAGAATGCACACCGCTTGCGGAATTCCCGCCCGAGGCGTCCGTGCTGTGCATCATGGCAGCGCTGCTCTGCCTCGCCCTCGCAATGGAAAAACCCTCTGCCGAAACGAACAAAAAAACGAATCAGGGAGACGCTTCATGAAAAGCGTCTCCCTTGTTGATTCTTTAATAAGCCACGCCCCAGTAGATCATGGTCTTTGCTTCTCTGCCGCAAATCGCGCACTTGTCTCCGAGCTTCTCCTGCGCAAAGGGCATGCAGCGGCTGGACATACCCGCTTCTTCCTTCATGCGGTTCTCGCAAGCCTCGTCGCCGCACCACATCGTGCGGATGAAGCCGCCGTGCTCCTGCTGCAAACGCTTTGCCTCTTCGAGCGTCTCGGCGTCATAGATATGGTCGGTGAGGTTTTTCTTCGCCTTTTCGAACATTCCGTGATGCACGGCATCCAAAAGCTCCGCTGCGGTCTTTTCCAACTCGTCGAGGCTGACGAAAGTCTTTTCTCCGTTGTCGCGTCGGACGAGGACGCACCGGTTGTTCTCGATGTCCTTCGGGCCCAGCTCCAGACGCAGCGGCACGCCCTTCATCTCATACTCGGCAAACTTCCAGCCGGGGCTTTGCTCGCCCTCGTCAATCTTCACGCGCAGGCCCGCCGCCTTCAAGCGCTCTGCGACCTCGCGCGCCTTTTCCAAAACACCCTCCTTGTGCATTGCAATCGGGATGACCACAAGCTGCACGGGCGCGATCTTCGGCGGCAGCACCAAACCGCTGTTGTCGCCGTGAGTCATGATGATGCCGCCGATCAGACGGGTGGAAACGCCCCACGAAGTCTGATGCGGAAATGCCTGCTGATTGTTCTTATCGGTAAAATGAATGTCAAACGCCTTGGCAAAGCCGTCGCCGAAGTAGTGGGAGGTACCCGCCTGCAGTGCCTTGCGGTCGTGCATCATGCACTCGATGGTATAGGTCGCCTCCGCGCCGTTGAACTTCTCCTTGTCGGTCTTTTTGCCGCGCGTGACGGGCATGGCAAGCACATTTTCGCAGAAGTCGGCGTAGACATTGAGCATCCGCTCAGTCTCCTCGCGCGCCTCGTCTGCGGTTGCGTGCATGGTGTGACCCTCCTGCCAAAGGAATTCGCGGTGGCGCAGGAAAGGACGGCTGGTCTTCTCCCAGCGCAGGACACTGCACCACTGGTTATACATTTTGGGCAGGTCGCGCCACGAATGGATAATATCGCGGTAATGCTCGCAGAACAGCGTCTCCGAGGTCGGGCGGATGCAGTAGCGCTCCTCTAACTTATCATTGCCGCCCATTGTGACCCACGCGCACTCCGGCGCGAAGCCCTCGACATGATCCTTCTCCTTTTGCAGCAGGGATTCGGGAATCAGCATCGGCATATAGACATTTTCCGCGCCAGTCTTCTTAAACTCCGCGTCCAACAGCTTCTGAATATTCTCCCAAATCGCATAGCCGTAGGGACGGTAAATGAACATTCCCTTGATAGAGGAGTAGTCAATCAGCTCTGCCTTTTTACACACGTCGGTGTACCACTGGGCGAAATCGACCTCCATATCCGTGATCTGCTCGACCTTCTTTTCCTTCGCCATTTCTGTATATCTTCCTTTCCCGCGCGGCGGCGGCAGTAATTCATTGTTATTATAACACCTTTGTCAAGTGGCGGCATAGAATGGGGTGCGAAGTTTTCCCCAAAGGAGGCAGCCCCCTATGGTGCAGTTCACCATCACCCTTGAGCCTGTTGTCGCCGCGTTCTATCGCCATGTCGCAGAGCTGACAGGGATTCCCGTCGAAACCGTGCTTGCCGACGCGCTTTTCAAGCTCGCAGGCGAGTTATCACTGGAAGCCACACGGAAAAAGTAGTTTCCGTCATTGTATTTCCCGCAAGAACCTGTTATAATATAGCCGACTACAGAGACAGAGGTGAATCGGATGAAATCAATCCGTGATGTTTACAAGATCGGCAAAGGCCCGTCCAGCTCGCATACAATCGGTCCCGAACGTGCCGCAAAGCTGTTTTTGCAGCGCTACCCTGACGCAGAACGCTACCGCGTAACGCTGTACGGTTCTCTTTGCAAGACCGGGCGCGGGCATGGCACGGACCGCGTACTTTTAGAGGTGCTGGGCAAGGAGCGGACGGAGATCGTCTTCTGCGATTATTCCGCCGAACAGCTCCCCCATCCGAATACAATGGATTTCTTTGCCTATCAGGGCGAGGAGCAGATCGGCTTTCTGCGCGTGCTCTCCATCGGCGGCGGTGATATCGTCGTGGACGGAGAGCCGCAGTCCGAAGCCGAAGAGACCTATCCCGAGAACTCCTTTGCGGAGATTCAGCAGTTTTGCGCGTGGCGCTATATTTCCCTCAGCGAGTACGTCGAACTGAATGAAGGTCCTGAAATTTGGGACTTCCTCGCGGAGATTTGGCGGGCGATGAAGCGTTCGGTCGCCGTCGGTCTGCATACGGAGGGCGTTCTCCCCGGCGGTCTGAACGTCATGCGCAAGGCGCGGCATCTGTTCATGCAGGAGAAGGAACACGAGCTGCCGCAGGTGCGCGAGCTGCGCATCGTCTGCGCCTACGCCTTTGCCGTCTCTGAAGAAAACGCCGGCAACGGCACGATTGTTACCGCCCCGACCTGCGGCAGCGCAGGCGTCCTGCCCGCCGTCCTTCTGTATATGCAGGAGCGGCACGACATCCCCGACGAAAAGGTGTTGCAGGCGCTTGCCGTGGCGGGTCTGTTCGGAAGTCTTGTCAAGCGCAACGCGTCGATCTCCGGCGCGGAATGCGGCTGTCAGGCGGAGATCGGCACCGCCTGCTCCATGGCAGCCGCCGCCCTCTGCACGCTTATGGACAAGTCCATCGCCGAGACGGAATACGCCGCCGAGGTCGCCATGGAGCACCAGCTCGGTTTGACCTGCGACCCCATCTGCGGACTTGTACAGATCCCCTGCATCGAACGCAACGCCGTCGCCGCCAAGCGCGCAATGGATGCGTTCAATCTCTCCTCCTTCCTCTGCGGCTCAAGAAACATCAGCTTCGACATGGTCGTGCGCACGATGAAGGAGACGGGTCAGCATATTAACGCCAGCTATCGCGAAACCTCCGAGGGCGGTCTTGCCAAGCTCTATAACCGCCGCATGACATAATAAAAGGAAGGTACATCAAATGAAATTAGGTATCGTCGGACTGCCGAATGTCGGCAAATCCACATTGTTTAATGCCATCACCAACGCGGGCATTCCCGCGGACAATTATGCGTTCTGCACCATCGAGCCGAATGTCGGCGTTGTTGCCGTGCCGGACGAGCGGCTGGAGTGGCTGCGTGATCTGCACAACCCGAAGAAATTCACTCCCGCCGTGATTGAATTCGTCGATATCGCGGGACTGGTCAAGGGCGCGTCAAAGGGCGAGGGCTTGGGCAACAAGTTCCTTTCCAACATCCGCACGACCGACGCGATCATCCATGTCGTGCGTTGCTTTGACGACTCCAATGTCACCCATGTCGAGGGCAGCACCGATCCCCTGCGCGACATCGACATCATCAATTTGGAACTGATCTTCTCGGATGTCGAGATGTGCGAACGCCGTTTGGACAAGGCGCAGAAGGCGGCAAAGGGCGGCGACAAGCGCTTTTTGCATGAGATCGAGGTATTTCAGGGTCTGCTCGCCCATTTGAACGAGGGTAAGCTCGCTCGTACCTATGAATGCTCGGACGACGACCGCGCCCTGATCTCGACAAGCGACCTGCTGACGCTCAAGCGCACGATCTACGCCGCCAACATCTCCGAGGCGGATGTGGAAGCGCCCGAACAGAACCCGTATTATCAGCAGGTCAAGCAGCTTGCGGACGCCGAAGGCTCGCTGGTTTTGCCGATCTGTGCAAAGCTCGAGGCGGATATCGCGGAGCTGGACGACCCCGAGGAAAAGGCCATGTTCATGGAGGAGTTAGGTCTGAAGGAGTCCGGCTTAGACCGTCTCATCAAGGCGAGCTATGATCTTCTCGGCCTGATCTCCTTCCTTACCGCAGGCAGCGACGAATGCCGCGCGTGGACGATCCGCAAGGGTACGAAAGCACCGCAGGCGGCAGGCAAGATTCACAGCGATTTTGAGCGCGGCTTCATCCGCGCGGAGGTCATTGCCTTTGAGGACATGAAGGCTTGCGGCACGATGGCTGCGGCAAAGGCAAAGGGCTTAGTTCGCAGTGAGGGCAAGGAATATGTCATGAAGGACGGCGACATCGTCAACTTCCTGTTCAATGTCTGATCCCCGCAGATTTTGATCCCATAGGGCGGGGCCATGTCCCCGCCCTACAAAGGAATTTATGGCAATGAAAAATAGGGTAACCTATTATGTCATTGCGAGGGCGCTTGCGCCCGTGGCAATCTCGTGCAGGCAGCTTGTAGCGCGCGGCATCCCTGACGCGCCCATGTAGGCACCCATGTAAAATATACGGGCAGCTAATAGCTGCCCCTACACCATAAATCGGCGGACTGACATTTTTGTCAGTCCGCCGAGCTTTTTATCTTTTCACAATGTTCTCAATAAAGCGCATCAGAATCGTTGCGACCTGTGCGCGTGTTGCATTGCCCTGCGGCAGGAGATAGCCGTCTGAGCCGCCGATGATCTTCTCCGCAACCGTCCACTGCACAGCGTCCTTCGCCCAGCTTTCGACCTTGCCGCCGTCTGGGAACGCGCTCAGATCGCCGCGCTTGCCTGTGTCGATGCCCTTCTTCTTCGCATAGCGGTAAAGGATCGTCGCCATCTGCTCGCGGGTGATGTTACCGTCAGGGTCAAACTTGTTGTTCCCGATGCCGCCGACAATGCCGTTCGCCGCCGCCCACGCAACCGCGTCGATATACCAGCTTCCGTCCTTCGCGTTCACGTCGGAGAAGGTGTTCTGATAGCCCATCGGCTTGCCCTCGTAGCGCCACAGAACGGTGACCAGCATCGCGCGGGTCATTGCACTCTCCGGCTCGAAGGTGTTCGGATGATACCATTCCTTGGTATTGACATCTACAAACTTCCCGCTCGGGCAACCTGCTCCGCCGTCGCACGCGGACGGTTCATACCATCTCAGCTCACAGCGGCGGCAATAATGGCGGGTCATGCCATAGTAGTCGGAATACTCATAGTCTTCCGTGGCAATGACCCAATCATGCCCCAGTGCGGCGGTCTGCGTCGGCTTTGCAAGCTGTTCGCCGCAGGCGGCGCAATGGCTGCCGCCGGTAAAGCCGGGACGGGTGCAGGTGGCGTCGATGGCTGCATTGGCGGTCGCCTTGTGGCTGCCGGCAGCCGTCTTGCCGCTCACCTCGACGTAACCGCAGAGGGTGCAGGTCTTGCGGGTGAAGCCGCCGGCCTGACAGGTTGCGCTCAAAGTCTCGGTAACATATTTGTGGGCGGTGCAGCCCGCATTCGCGCGGAAGGTAATGCCGTTTTCGTTGGCATAGGTCTCCGCCGCAGTACCGCTCACTCCGTAGATCACAAAATTCGGAATGGTTTCGCTGCCGCCGAGGGGGTCATCCGGCTCCGGCGGATAATAGCCAAGGCAATGCGATCCGAGATAGGTCACGCTTTCGGGAACGGTAACGCCCTTGCCCGCGCCGTAGGAGAAGCATGCACTCTCCTCCAGCACGCGCAGGCCGTTGTTCAGGTGGATCGCCTTGAGAGCTGTGCCGGAGAAAGCGTTGCCGTCAACATAGCGCACCGTGTCGGGCAGGACGATGGCTTCACAGGCGTGCGCGTTAAAAGCGGCATAACCGATGTACCGCGCGCCGCCCAAGTCGATCGACCGCAGATTGACGCAATTGGCGAAAGCGTTCACCTCCACGCGGGTGCAGCTTTCCGGCAGGACAAGACCGATCAGATTCGGCTGCTCATATTCCCATGTCCGCGTGCGATGTTCAAAGATATAGTAAGGTGCAACAGAGGTGGTGCCGGGCTTGAGGGCGAGGACGGTGTTTTCCGGCATTTCGCCCTTGTAGGTGTAGGCGACAGAGCCGAAATAGACCGGACCGTCGGGCTGGTCGTGATACCAGCCGGTGTTTTCCAGCGCGCACAAGCCGATCATTTGGACGCTCTTGG
>SFIL01000013.1 GCA_004556205.1 Clostridiales bacterium
GTTCATGTTTCTCGTTGTTTAATTTACAAGGTACATCGCCATCTCGCGGACAGCTCCAACATATTATCATATCCACTCCCCTATGTCAAGAAGTTTTTTCAAAATTTTTAAGTTTTTTTGAGCAGGCACATTTACATTACTTTACCAAATCTCGCCTCTTGCATTATTTACCGTTTCGGTGTATCATTGTGGTAGACATAATTCGACAGAAGAGGTGGTATCATGAGAAACAGGCTGTTATCCTCGCTGCTTGCATTCTGTATGTTGGTTGCGGCAATCGCAACGGTGTCCGCAGCGTATACCGATATTGACGATCACTGGGGAAAGGCGTATATCGAGCAGGCAACCGCTCTCGGACTCTTTGGCGGTGTCAGCGAGACGGAATTTGCCCCGAATGGCACAATGACGCGCGGGATGTTTGTGACGGTACTTGGGCGCCTCGAAGGAATCAACCTTGCACACTGGAGCAGCAACGGAATTTCTGCAATCTTCGCAGATGTTGCACCGAATGCATATTATGCGCCCTATGTCGCATGGGCGCTCTGCAACGGGATCGTCGATGGTATGACGCCGAACACTTTCGAACCTGACGCACCGGTTACGCGTGAGCAGGCTGCGAAGCTCGTTGCATTTTATGTTGAGAAAATGCGACACGGGCTAAAGCCTGCCGCAAATAATACGGTTATTCCCGACAGCTTTGCCGATGCGGACACTATCTCCCCTTGGGCAGCAAGCTCGGTAAATATCCTGCGAATTCTCGGGATCCTGAACGGTATGGAGAATGAAGCAGGTGAGCTTTGTTTCCTGCCGCAGAATACTCTTACCAGGGCAGAATGTGCCGCAATCTTCTGCCGTGTCAGCAGTGCGTTAGTTCGTTCAAACGAGACGCCCGTTCTACCCTCGACGCTTACCCTCAGCGATAATGCGGTCAGCCTTTTTGTCGGTGACACATTTTTGCTCCGCGCGAGTATACTGCCGCAAGAGGCACGGCTTACTTCGTTGATTTGGCGTAGCTCCGACCCAAAGGTCGTAACCGTGGACGAAAGTGGAGCAGTTGCCTGCGTTGGCGTCGGTACGGCAACCGTATCTGTGCTTGCGCCAAACGGTCTGCGTTCCGCTTGTGTCTTCACCTGCCGTGAGAAAAACGGTTCGCTTGCAAGTGCAGACGAAACCTACGAGGAAAAATGCACGCGAATGTTCGGCAAAGTAGTCAGTGATCCGCGGATGTACTATGCAAGATATGACGAAAGCGGCAATTATAACGGCATGGACTATGCGCGCGCCAAAGCGGATATGGTCGATGTTACCGTGCGTGTGTGGGACTTTAACAGCAGCGGCGTAAAAGTCACAAAAACGATGACGGTTCAAGTACATAAGAACATCGCGCCGACCGTTAAAGCGATTTTTGAGGAGATCTACAACGGAAAGGAACAGTTCCCGATCCATTATCTCGGCGGTTTCAGTTACGGCGGACGTTCGGAACACACCATCGGCTGTGCCATCGACATCAATTATGAGGAAAACTACTATTATAATCCGAATACCGGCGAGACTGTCGGAAAATATTGGAAGCCCGGTGAGGATCCCTATTCCATTCCGCTTGACGGCGAGGTTGCACAGATCTTTGAAAAGTACGGCTTCCGTCAAGGTGCATATTGGAACAGTGGCGCGAAGGATTATATGCACTTCAGTTATTTTTGGACATAATGAACAAAGCGGGTCGCACGACCCGCTTCAGGCTGTCGATAAAGCCCGAAACCGACAAAATCAGAAAACATTTTCAGACATTCAAAGTATGGACCGTTAATCATCTTTATAGAGATTTTCCGAACTTTTTTCTTATTATAAAAAATGTGATTCATTAAGATTTTGACTTACTGCGCAACTCTCGCCTTACCGTACCTATGTACGCCGACAGTCGAGAGTTGCTTGTCTTTCGAGCTTTCTCGACAGTCTCCCAGCGTGTCGAATAAGTTTTTCGACACGCTGAAGCGGGTCGCACGACCCGCTTTTATCTTTGATATAGAATCAGGCAGTCATCTATCCGATCCGTCTCTGCATAACCACGCGATTGCAGGAATCGGGTGAATTCGGAGAAGCCGCCGTATTTTTTGTAACTGGACGTATCCGAAGGATCGAGCAGCACATAGTCTGCTGACAGGGTATGTTCTCTTGAGGCATATCCTATATCATACAGCACTTCCCGACCGCTCAGCTTCGTTGTATAAAAGGTAGTTGCCGCAACTGCCGCCTCATCGGGAATCACTTCGAGAAAATCATCAAGCTGTTTGTAATACGTCCGATTTTCAAAATACAGCCTGATATAGTATACTCCCCTGCCGAAGCACGTGGCTGAAAAACAGCAGAGCGCCGTAAGCAGCGAGAGCAGCAGCGGAAGCTTTGCGAGAAAGCTGCGTTTTGAAAGCGTCTGCATCAGATCTGACAGATTCAGAAGCGTTAGATACAGCAGAAACGCCGTCGAACCGAAGGTGTACTGAAAATAGATATCGTGCTGATAGCGATAGTCAGACAGCAGATTAACCAAAACATACGGAATCAACAGGAAGAAACGTTCATATTTGCACGTAAAAAGCGGAAGACCGAGCAACGGCAGAAACGTAAGCATGATAAATTGCAGCTTGTCCGCATCGGCGCATTCATACAGCGCTTTCATGGGTAAGAGCAGCACAGTTTTGATAACGGAAAGCAGCGACGAGGCACCCTCGGGCATAAGGTTTCCGTATCGGTATGTCATCACGCCGTCTCCGCATCTTGCGAGATAGGAGGTAACCGCGAAGAACCACAAAAGCGACGACAGCAGAAGCAGTATTCCCGTTTTAACTCCTTTGCGGTTGCAGGGCTTGAGCAGCGAATGTGCCGTCAGATAGATGCCCGCTACGGCGACATAGACTGCCGCGTCCTCCTTAACCATGAGTGTCAAGCCCGCAAAAAGCGCAATGCGCCAAGCCTTTTCACAGTCGATGGCATAGAAAAGCCAAAGCAATAAAGGTGTCAGGAATGCGTTTTCGTGAAGGTCATATGCTGCGCCGCCGGAGTATGCGGGATAGAGAAAGAGCAGCAAGCACAAAAGCACACGCATCATCGGTGAAAAGCCGTGCTTCCTTGCAAGCAGCCACAGCGGAATCGCCGCTGTGGCAAGCAGCGCCGCCTGTAGGATCTGAAGCGTCTCCGGTCGCGGGAAAAGACAATAAAAAGGCAGTAAAAGATAATAGATCGGTGAGACGTGGACATCAAAGTGTGAAAACAAACCGTCCCGTTCTAAGGTCGTAGTCGGGAGTCCCGTCGTCCGCATCTGATGAAACATCTGCGAGAAAATACCGAAATCGTAGGTCGGCGCACGATAGGCCAAGACACGGCAGACCGTCCACAGGCTGACGAACAGAAAGAATACCAGCGCAGCCACTGCCGTGAGGCAAAGCGCGGGACGTCGTTTCTGTTCCATCGGCGTCGGTGTCTCGCTCTTTGGTGCTTGTCCCTTCCAAGCATATACAAGAAAAAGTAGCAGGCACAGCAGCGTGATTCCCAAAAACGCAGGTGAAAACGAGTCATACAGCGAGACGGTCATCAAAACGGCAAAGGTACCTGCCATGAGCCATCTTTCAAAGCATTTTGTCTCCGCAAAACGAGATACAAGCAAAAGGAGAACAAAATTCACAAACATAAGGCACAGCACTCTGACACTTGACATCTGTGCAAGTGCTTCCAGTCCGTTTAAGTCGCGCATTTGCGACGGCAGGAGGGAGAATTCAACGGTCACGGCAAGCAGCCACGCAAGAATCACGCGCCGCACCAAGTCTGCTGAGACTGCACGATTTTTCTGTTTTGTCATCTGCATTCGGCATTCCCCCACCTGATTGCAAGCAGCTTGTCAGCGGTCGCCTGCAAATCCAGGCCCGATTCTCTGTTTTTCAAAAAAAGCACCCCCTGTACCGTCTATGGTACAGGGGGTGTCTTACAAAATGCCCAATCAAATTCTTACAAATTTCTTTCGGTTTTCGGAAGCGTCACGATCGCGGAAAACTGCTCTCCGTCGATCTCGACACGGAAACTGCCGCCAACAGACTCCGTATAGGTCTGCGCAATGGCAAGCCCGAGTCCGCTGCCCTGCGTAGAGCGTGCCTTGTCGCCGCGCACGAAACGTTGCGTGATCTCCGTCGGTGAAAAATCCATCTCATACGACGAAATATTTGTCATGCGCACCGTGCAGGTATCCTCCGACTCTGTCACCTGCAAATGAATGCGCGTGCCGCTGAGTGTGTATTTGACGGCGTTGCCCAGTAGATTCGCAAACACCTGATGCAGCCGCGCGCCATCCGTCGTGATGGGCAGTGCGTCCTTTTCATAGTGCCGCCGCACCGTCAGATTCGCGGCGGTGAGTCGGTCGTCAAACAGTCCGATCGTCTGTTCCAGAAGACGGATCAGGTCGATATTCTCCGTCTTTGATGCCTCCGCACCGCTGGATACTTTCGTCAGTTCAAACAGCGACTCTACCAGCTCGCGCATATAGCCCGCCTTTTGGTTGAGGCGGATTAGCTGTTCCCTGCCCTGTTCGGAGAGGACTTCCTTTTGCAGCAGCTCGCCGTAACCAAGAATGGCAGTCAGCGGCGTGCGCAGATCGTGCGAGACATTGGAAATCAACTCGACCTTAAAACGCTCGCTCGTGACCGCACTCTGAATCGCAACGTCGCGCTGTGCACCAAGCTCGCTGAGCTGTGTCTCGGCTTCGGAAAACACGCCGTCTCTGACCTCAAGGCTCTCCCCGCTATGCAATCTGCCGATCTGTTCCGTCAGATGCTCGATCCCACGCGCCATTCCTCTGAGACAGAGGGTCGAAAGGAGCGCGATCAACGCAAAAGACACGCACGGGAAGGCGAAGTATAAGCTGTATGTACAACAGACGAGGCACGCCGCCGTACACAACAGCAGCGCCGCGAGTGTCCAAAGGAGTTGAAACGAAAGACACGCGCCGATGCTGCGTTTGGAAAGCCGTGCGGAAATGCGGTATGCCGCACTCCACGACAGCGGCAGCTTCCGAAAGACCCATGACCAAAGTCCGCGCAAGAGGGACAGAAGCAGTGCAGCAAGCAGAAATTGCACTGCCGCGACAAGCAAGGGTGCCGCCTCTCGCATATACAGGAACAAAAATACTGCAGGCGGTATCAGCAGCAGTTCTGCCTCAGGCCCGAGAAGGGGCTGCTTCTGCGGCTTGAAGAAAATAAAAAGCGCCGCCGATAATATCCCGATCACAAGCAGCACTGCCGCCGCGATCCAGAGCTTTTGCGCGCTGTCAGCGTGATACGTTGCCTTCGGAGCTGTCTCCGTCACACGCTCCTCCGTTTCGCTTTCCTCTGTCTGCGGCGCGGTTGCCGTGGTTGTGGGCGAAGTATCCTCAGACTCCGTAACCATCGTCGTCTTCCATTCCGTCGCGTCATAGCTCGTCTCCGCACTGCCGTCTCCTCTTGCCCGCTCTGATAATTGCAACAGGGCGCAGCCGCCTGCAAGGCATGCGGAGATCAACAGACACAGCAGCCCGCGCCATAGTCTACGGTTTTTCGAATGCATAACCGATCCCCCAATGCACTTTCAAATACTCCGGCTTTTTCGGATTCCGTTCGATCTTTTCACGGATCCGGCTGATATGCACCATGACGGTATTTTCAACAGCGTAGGCGTCCGAGGCCCAAACGCGTTCATAGATCTCCTCAGCAGAAAAGACCCGATTTGGATTTGACATCAAAAGTCGTAGAATTTTGAACTCCGTCGCAGTCAGTCGGACATTCTCGCCGTCCACGGTCAAGCGCTTGCTCTCTGTGTCCAGGCAAACCCGTCCGATCTCAATTTGGCTGCCGCGCGATGCCTCACGAATGGAGCCGAGGTCGTTATAGCGGCGAAGCAACGCCTTGACGCGCGCTAAAAGCTCCTGTTGATAAAAGGGTTTGACCAGATAATCGTCCGCGCCCGCTTGCAGTCCGAGCACACGGTCGCTCCCCTCCGCTTTTGCCGAGAGCATCAAAATCGGCACATTACTCTCCTCCCGAATGCGGATGGTCGCGAGAATACCGTTGCATTGCGGCATCATCACATCCATGATAATCAAGTGCGGCTTCCCATGTTCGGCAAGGCAGCAGGCGGCATTGCCGTCGGACGCCGTCAGCACCTCGTATCCCTCCTGCGAGAGCGTGGTTTCGATAATATTCAAGATCGACGCATCATCGTCAACCGCTAAAATCCGATATGCTTGCATATTTACGCTCCTAATGCTTTTGAAAATAGTATAGCACGCTGCAAGCTAAAGCGCAAGGCGGACAAGCTCCGACATTTTTTATTAAACCTTCCGCACGACTTGACAATTGATAAACGCAGTGGTATAACGGAAACGAAAAGGAGATGAATCGTTTCCGTGCTGAAAGAAAAGCTGATCGAGGAATCCATTCGGTGTTTGCAGGAGGAGGGACTGCGTTTCTCGGTAGACTCTCTCGCAAAGCGGCTGAAGATTTCCAAAAAAACAATCTATCAGTATTTCCCTTCCAAAGAGGCGCTTGCCTACGCGCTCTATGAGAAATACTATGCCGACGCGGCACAGATCGTCCAAAATCACCTCGCGCATAATGAAGCCGACTTACCGTCAGTGCTTTTGCGCTGCTATTTTGACGCAGCCTGTATGGTACGCAGAGAGATTTTTAATAAGTATTGTTTGAACAGCGCTGTCGGTGAATTCGCCTTGCGTCAGCATGCCGCGCTTTGGAGTATGATAAGACCGTACCTCTGCGGAGAAATGACCGACAACGATGCGGAGATTTACCGTCTCATCATCGACGGCGCGTTTGACCGCGCCATAGCGAATCGCATCAATCCCGCCGAAGTAATTGAACTGTTAAGGAGGCTCTCATGATCGTTCAAATTCTATGTGTATTTGCAATTGTCTGCATTGCGACCGTTGTGGGCAGACTCGCTGCAAAGGTCAAGCTGCCCGCCATCCTCGGCTGGCTCGTCACGGGCGTCGTGTTCGGTCCGTATCTTGCGCAGGTTGTCAACGCCGAGATCCTGGATGCGCAGTGGTACAAGATCACTGTAAAAGCCTTCGAATGTCTCGCCGGTGTGATGATCGGCAAGGAAATACTTTTCAAAAAACTTGCAAAGACCGGCAAACAGATCGTCGGCATTACCTTTGTACAATCTATCGGTACCTTTATATTTGTTTCGCTCGTGTTCGGCATTGTTTTTTGGCTGTCTGGTATCCCTATTTATCTCGGGCTGATATTCGGCGGTATCGCGCTTGCCACCGCGCCTGCTCCTGCCCTGTCCATCGTCAACGAGTATCATACAAGCGGGCCCGTGACGCAGACGCTCATTCCCCTTGCTGCCATCGACGATGTGATCGGGGTTGCCGTCTTTTTTACCGTGATCTCCGTAATTGCCTCGGTCAAGGGCGGCGCGGCGACCTCACCGCTCATCATTATTGCCTCGGTGTGTCTGCCTTTCGTGATCGGCATCGGCATCGGCGCACTCGCATCAATTGTCCTGAAGCGGATCAAACATCGCTATATGAGCTTTGCTCTGCTTCTGTGCTTCCTCGTTCTTTCCGCTGCCATCGGCATTGTTATCGACCTTTTTGTTTTCCACGCCTACCGTCTGAACTATATCCTGATCGGCATGGCATTCAGTGCCACACTGGTCAACATGGTCCCAGAGGAAAAAACGGAGCCGCTATTTGCGCAGTATCAAGGCATTTTGAATCTCTCACTTGTGTTGGTGATTGTCAATCTCGGAATGCCGCTGGATTACCGTCTAATCGCAGGTGCCGGACTGTTTACCGCCGTCTATATTCTCTCGCGTGCTGTCGGTAAGATCGGCGGCGCATATCTCGGCGGGAAGCTTACCAAAGCGCCGCACACGGTCACAAAATTTCTCGGCTTTACGCTTTTACCGCATTCCGGTGTCTCACTTGTCTTTACCGGTATCGCTGCATCGACTCTGAACGGAATCGATCCTTCTCTTGCTACGATCGTGCAGGGAACAATCGTAGCGGCAGCGATCATCAACGAAGTCATCGCCGTGATCATCGCAAAATATGCATTCCAATGGGCGGGAGAAATCAAACAATAATGCAAAGCGGACGGCGAAAAACCGCCGTCCGTTCTTTTATTTTCGATAAGCGACCTTAACGCCCTTTTGGTGCAGCGGATTCACCTGCAGGATCACGCGGTCACCCACCGCGCAGCTCATACCTGTCACATCGACCGCACAGTGGAGCATCCCGATCGCGCCCACTACAGGACATTGCTTCCCGCCGATCTCCACATAGGTCAGTTCCTTGCGAAGCAGGCGTTTGAATGCCGCAAGCACCGCTACGAAGCGGTCTGATGCACGGGTCATGTTGTACCGACAGCTTACATGGAAGCCGTGATACCAGCCCACAGGTACAATGGCAAGCTGTGTCTCACGCTTTGCCGTCCAAACCGCGCCGTAGCCCGTGGAATGACCCTTCGGGAGGGTGCGGAGTGCTTCAATTTCGGACTCCATATACCCTACAGGGCGCAGCTTTGTCCGAAACGGCATCCGCCCGAGAATCGCCGAACCGAGACGCACCGCGTCGCAGTGCATCTCGGGATATTTTAGGAATGCGGAGGAATTACAGCAGTGAACAATGCCTGTCTCCAAGCCCGCCGCACGGAGCTGTGCAACAACCTTCCGAAACGCGGTAAATTCCTGTCTCGTCAGCTTCTCGTCTCCATAGGCACAGTTAAAATGCGTATAGATCCCACCAATTGCAAGGTGCTTCATCTCACAGTAAAGGGCGATCACACGCTCCGTCTCCGAGGGCAGAAAGCCGTAACGTCCCATGCCTGTGTCAATCTTGATATGCACCTCCGCAATATCCGCGCGCTCACGCGCGAGGGCGTCAATCTCCTGCGCGACTTCCCATGAGCCGACTGTTAGGATCACGTTGAGGTCAAGCAGGCGGTGCAGCGTCTCGCGGTCGGAAATCGAGCGAAGCATTAAAATCTGCGCCTCCCGAAAGCCGTTTTCGCGCAGCAGCTCTGCCTCGCGCACCTCCGTAATGCAGAAATGCTCGATACCGTTATCCGCCAAAAGCTCCGCCAGCGGCAGCGCGCCAATTCCGTAGCCGTCACCTTTGATGACCGCCCAAATCGGCACACCGTTCGCCTGTTTTTTCAGTTGTCGGAGGTTCTGCTCCAAAAGCTCGCGGCTGACAACATAAGTGTTCATTCGTTTTCTCCGTCCGTCTTGGTTTTCTTGCGGTTTTTGAGCATATACAGCTTCGCGGCAAGCCCCTTATAAGCAAGCGCGCCCTTTTCTGCAATGAAATACGAAGCTTTTTTCAGCACATAATCATATTCACCAAGAAACTCCGTAAACTCGCCGCCGAAGCCCTTTTTGAAGCGGTAAAGCCCGTAATGCGGGTTATCCTCCGAAAGGTCACCCGACACGCCGCGGAAATCATACACGCGGCAGTGGTTCTCAACCGCCCATTGAATCATGTTCCATTGCAGCAGGTAGTTGGGCATCAGATTGCGATGCTCATTTGAGCTTGCACCGTAGAGATACCAAACCTTGTCGCCGTAAAGAATAGCAAGCGTGCCTGCGATGGGCTTCCCCTCATGGAACGCCATATACAAGCGGCAGTGCTCACCCAAATTATCAAGCATTGCGGCAAAATACTCGGGCGGACGGGTCGCAAAATTGTCACGCACACCCGTTTCAACCATGATGCGGGCAAAATCCGAAACCATCTCTTTGCCGCAGATGCGTACCTCTACGCCCTTTTTCACAGCAAGACGGATATTATACCTCCATTTCTGATGGAACGAGGCAAGAAGCTCCTCCTCCGTGCGTCCGTTCAGATAGAGGCGGAAGACATATTTCGGCTGAATCGCCTCAAAGTTTTTGCCCGTGTCTCTCGTCTGAAAACCGCTGTCCGTGAGAAGCTTTGCAAAGTCGGTGTCGCTCGAGGGCACATCGGGATCAATTTTGATCACATAAGCCTTTTCGGTCTTGGCAAGACGTTTGGCGGCTTCCATCAATTCCTCAAAGGTTTCTCTGTCTGTCAGATCACACACGGGGCCTCGACAGGCGTACATCATTTTTTTGCGGACGACAGGCATTTTACGGATCAGAAAAGCAATACTGCCCTTAATTTTCCCGTCTTTGCCACGGCAAATGATTGCCTGCCATGTCCATGCAGGCTTTTGCTTTGCCCAAAGCGAGCTTTGCGCAAAATGCCCCTTCGGGTGACTCTGCACAAACGCCTCATATTCCGCAAGATTATCTTTTGTTACAAGTTCTGTCATAGTTCCATCTCCAAACATCTTCAGTCGTAGACATACATTCCGAAGAACGCCAGCAGGCCGCTGCCGCAGTCATACTCTATGCCGCACTTCTCTGTCAGCTCTCGGACAAACACGCAGTAGGCGGACATGCAGGAATACTGAAATTCCGGGAAGCGGCAAGGGCGATGCTCCACCAGCTCACACGGGTCGCACAAAGAGCAGCCGCTCGCGCCGACAAAGAAGCCCTCACAGCCCTCGGTGCGCAGGCGCTTGGCAAGGCGGATGGTCGCCGCGTTGTGTGCGCCCTTTGCCTCCTTGATCGCCTTGTTGTCTCCGTAATCCGCAATTTCCCAAATCGTTTGCAGAACAAGAGCGTGCTTCTTGGAAAGCAGACGCTCACGCATCTGCTCGGGCGAGCCGCAGTCAGGCGGGCAGGAATAGTTCACACCGAATTTTCCGCAGAGGTTCTCCTCGCAGAGCGGTCGGAAGGACGCGTCGAGCGGGATCTCCTCGGTGCGGATGACGGCAGCGGCTGCAAAGCCCTCCTCTGCTGCCATTCGGATCATATTTTCTTTGGTCATTTTGTGCCTCCAATGTGCGCAATGTGGTTACCGTTTTATTCTACCATGTTCGTCTCTTATTTGCAAATCTTTTTACACAAATTACCCCGATGCCGCAAGCAGCATCGGGGTTAAGAATCAGATTGCGTACTGGCTTGTGTAGATTTGGTAGTAGAAACCGCGCTTTGCCAAAAGCTCCTTATGCGTCCCCTGCTCGACGATTCTGCCGTGATTGAGGACTAAAATCAGGTCGGAATCAACGATTGTCGAGAGACGGTGCGCAATGACAAAGCAGGTGCGCTCACGCATGAGATTATCCATCGCCTTTTGCAGCAGCACCTCCGTGCGGGTATCGACATTGGAGGTCGCTTCGTCAAGGATCAGCAGGCGGCGATTCGCCAGCATTGCGCGTGCGATCGTCAAAAGCTGCTTCTGCCCACCCGAGAGATTCGAGAGGTCGTCTCCGACCACAGTGTCATAGCCGTCGGGGAGCGTGCGGATGAAGTGATCACAGTAAGCGCGGTCGCAGGCGGCAATGATCTCTTCGCGCGTCGCGTCGGGCTTGCCGTAGGCAACATTCTCCGCAATCGTGCCGCGGAAAAGCCATGTATCCTGCAAGACCATACCGAACTGGCTGCGCAGCTCATCACGAGACAGCGTCGCGCAATCCACACCGTCGAGCAGAATGCGGCCCGCGTCGATGTCGTAAAAGCGCATGAGCAGATTGACGATAGTCGTCTTGCCGGCGCCCGTCGGACCGACGATGGCGACATTTTGCCCGCGTTTGACATCGATGTTCAGTCCCTCAATAAGCGGGCTGTCCTTCTCATAGGAGAAATCGACATCCTCAAAGCGGATGTTGCCCTCCGCCTCATGTCCGAGCTTTCCGCTCGGCGCAGGCTCCTCCTCCATGTCCAAAATGCGGAACACACGTTTGGCAGCCGCCTTTGCGTGCTGCAGATCGCCGAAGCCGCCCGCGATCTGCTCCAAGGGTGCTGCAAACTGCTTTGCGTAGAGCAGGATCGTTACGATCACACCGACAGAGGACACACTGCCGCTGACAAGCAGCCAGCCGCCGAGCAAGCAGATCGCGATATACGCCAACGCATTTGAGAAGGCAATGATCGGGCGGACGATAGAGGACATGAAATTTGCATTAGCCTCCGCCTTTTTGCGCGCCTTGTTGACCTTTGCGTGCTTTTCCTGCGTGTATTCCTCCAAATTGTACGCCTTTGTCGTGGCGAAGTTGGTGAACGACTCCTCCACGACCGCGTTGAGATTGCCGCCCTCTGTGAACATCTGATAGTAATGCTTCTCGCTTTTTGACGAGATAACCGACGACAGCCAAATGGACGCAGGCGTCAGCGCCAAAACGATCAGCGCAAGCCGCCAGTCCTCCGCGAGCATCATTGCCGCAATCGCAATGATCATCAAAAAACCGCTCATCAGGGTATCGACGATCTGATGCACATAATTGCCCATTGTCGAAACATCATCGGTCATGCGCGAGAGAATGTCGCCGACAGGCGTCTGATCGACATAGCGCACCGGCAGACGCTTGATTTTGTCCGAGATGCGGATGCGAAGACCGCAGGTAAAATAGCGGCTGACGACTTTGTTCAGCAGCAGCATTTTCAGATAGGAGAAAAGGCTGTAGCCGACATAGACGGCAAGCAATACGCCCAACCCCGGAAGAATCGCCGCCATAAGGTTGCCCGTAAACGAGCCGTCCCAATAAGCGTAGAGTTGATCAATGAGCGCCCCGAGGAGTTTCGGACCTGCCACAGAGCAGGCGATCACGCCGCAGCACAGCAGCGCAGCAACGATCAGCCATTTCCAAATGGGTCGCGCCTCCATCAAAAGGCGGCGGATGATCTTATCCTTTGTTTTCTTCTGTTTTTTCATTTCGACCCACCTCCCGTCTGAGAGGCAAAGATCTCTTGGTAAATCTTACAACGTGCAAGCAGTTTGTCGTGCGTTCCCGCGTCAACAAGTTGTCCCTTATCCATGACAAAGATGCAGTCGGCGCTTATGGCGGAGGTAATGCGCTGCGTCACCACGATCTGCGTTTTGCCCGCGATTTTTAGATTGAGCGCGGTGCGCAGATTCTTCTCCGTCAGGAAATCCAGTGCGGAGAAGCTGTCGTCAAATACATAGATCGGCGCATCCTTGACGATGGCACGGGCAATCGAAAGGCGCTGCTTCTGCCCGCCCGAGAGGTTTTTGCCCGCTTGCTTGATCTCATAGTCATAGCCGCCGTCGCAGGAGGCAATAAAGTCCGCAAGCTGCGCAATCTGTGCTGCCTCCTCCACCTCCGCCTGCGTCGCCTCGGGCTTGCCCATGCGGATGTTCTCCCCGATCGTGCCGGAGTAGATTGCCGCACCCTGCAGAACGCTGCTGATGGCTTTGCGCAGGGTGTGCTTGCTCAGCTCCTGCGTAGAGATGCCGTCAAACAGCACGCGTCCCTCGGTCGGCATACGGAAGCCGAGCAAAAGGGAAATCAGCGTACTTTTACCGCTGCCCGTTCCGCCGATGATTGAAATTTTCTGTCCCTTATGGATCGTCAGCGAAATATGGCTGACCGCGTCCTCCGCGCCGCCGTAGGAGAAGCTGACATCCTCAAAGGCAATCTCGCCCGTCAGCACAGCAGTCCTGCCGACCGTCGGATCGCCCGTACCCTCGGCATCAAAGACCTGTCCGAGACGCTTTGAGGCAACCTGCACATGCGGGAACATGACGATGGCAAACGACGCCATAATCACGCCGTTCATCACCATAGTGACATATTGAATGATGGCGAAAACATCGCCCGCGCTGACACTGCTTGCACCGCTCACCATGCGCAGACCGCCGAAATAAACGATCAGCACTGCGGAGATGTTGAGCAGGAGCATAGACACCGGCGTAATGATACCCATTGTGACATTGGCCTTGATAATATCTTCCGCCATAACGTGCGTCGCATTCGCGATGCGTTCATGCTCGTGCGCTTCGGAATTGAACGCACGGATCACGCGGATGCCGCGCAGACGCTCACGCATGATGCCGTTCTGCTTGTCGATGTATTCGTCGGATCGATCCCACAGCGGCAGAACCTTCTTACCGATGAGAATCACCGCCAGCAAAATAATAGGAATAAATGCCAGCAGAATCAGTGAAAGTACGATATCCTTGCGCATCGACAGCACGACGCCGCCAAAAAAGAGCATCGGAATCGTCGCAACTGTGCCTGCCAGCATAGAAGCGATCCACGAAACCGTCTCAACATCGTGCGTTGCGCGGGTGACAAGCGCCGCAGTGCCCAGTGAGCCGAATTCCTCAAAGGAAAGCGTATTGACTTTCCGAAACACATCCGCGCGCAGATCAGCGCAGAAGGCGGCAACGACGTTGGTTGACAGCTTCGTGCCGATGATAATGCCGCCGAGACTGACGGCGGCGACGGCAAGCATCTTTGCACAGCACAGCGCGATGAAGGCGAAGTCCTTGTTCTTGATGCCGTTGTTCAGAATATCCGACATCAGGGTCGGAAGCATCAAATCGCAGAACGTAGACAGCGAGATCATCACCGCGGCGAGCACGAGCTTGCCAAGATATGGTTTTAAGTACTTTAATATTCTTTTCATGATTCCTTTACACTAATAGTAGTCCGCGCCGCACAGCAAGGCAAAGCAGGCGTTGACCTCCTCGTCAGTAAACTGTGCGTGATACTGCGGCGAGACGACGAGCGCTTCCATCGAAAGGTCGAGCCGTTTGGCTGCCTTCAGCGCGTCGAAGCCGTCGGATGCGCGGTTTCGTTTGATATAGTCCTTCGCTGCGGAAACCCCACCGTAAGTCTCCGCGTTTTGCCGCAGCCGCGCCTGCCGAACCCCACACTCGGTCTGCGCAGCGTCAATTGCCGATAGCAACGCGGCGGTAAAATCCTTCATTCCGATCCCTCCAACCATGTATTCTACAATAAAAAATCGAAAATGGAAGAGTTTTGAAAAAGAATGCTGTTTTTCTGCCATGCCTCTGCATGTATCCCTGCAAGCCTTCTCAAGGGCAAAACAAGGCAGGCAACCGAAGTCACCTGCCTTGAAGATCCGTTGATCAGCACACGCGTTGAATCAGAACATATCCTCATTACCATCATCCGGAGGAGCGTCAATAATACCCGGATTGCTGCTGGCTGTGAGGACATCCTCAACGACGAACTCGGTAAAACTTATCTCGGCAGGGTGGAATTCTTTACGAGTCATGTTTTTTCCTCCTTCATAAATCAATCGAAATACCATGTATATCCCATGCTTACGCTTTTTTATTATATTCCCATATTTTGGGAAAGTCAACAGAAAAATGATGTTTGTAGGTAAATCACATCACCAATAAAAAAGTATTGGCATTTGCATCCTTTTTTAGTATAATAGAATGATATCAGCAACATATGGAAAAGAGGTAAAACATGACTCAGCTTTTATTGCGTCTGTTCGTGAAGGATCACAGCAACACGGGCGACCCGAAGGTGCGCACGGCTTACGGTAAGCTTGCGGGTTTTGTCGGGATCGTCTGCAATCTGCTGCTCTTTGCCGGCAAGCTCCTTGCGGGTATTCTCTCCGGCTCCGTCGCCATCACTGCAGACGCTGTCAACAACTTGTCCGACGCATCCTCCTCCCTTGTCACACTGCTCGGCTTTAAGCTTGCGGAGCGTCCTGCCGACGAGGAGCATCCCTACGGACACGCCCGCATCGAGTATCTATCCGGTCTTGCTGTCGCAGCGCTCATTCTCATCATCGGCGTGGAGCTTGCAAAAAACTCCTTTGCGAAAATACTGCATCCCGAAACGGTCGCATTTTCCTTTCTGACCCTCGGGATTCTGATCGCCTCCATTCTCGTGAAGCTTTGGATGGCACTGTTCTGCCGCACGCTCGGCAAGCGCATCGACTCGACGACGCTCACCGCAACCGCCGCCGACAGCCGCAATGATGTGATCACAACCGCCGCCGTCCTGCTTGGCTGTCTGCTTGGGCATTTCTTCGATCTGAAGATCGACGGCTATATCGGTCTGCTCGTCGCGCTTTTCATCCTCTGGTCCGGCATCGGCATTGCGAAGGATACTATCAGCCCACTCTTGGGCAAGCAGGCAGACCCCGAACTGGTCCGGCGCATTTCCGACCTCATTCTCTCCCATGAAAAGGTCCTCGGCATTCACGATCTGATGGTGCATGACTACGGACCCGGGCAGTGCTTTGCTTCCGTTCACGCGGAGATGGCAGCTACAGACGACCCGCTGACCTGCCACGACATCCTCGACGACATTGAGCGCGACGCTCTTCGCGAGCTGCGCGTCCATCTCGTCATCCATTACGATCCCATCGTGACGGACGACGAGGAGCTGAATCGGATGCACGCACTGGTGGAAAAGGAGATCAAAGCCATCGACCCCACACTCGGAATGCACGATTTCCGCATGGTGCGCGGTCCCGCGCACACAAATCTGATCTTTGACCTTGTCATTCCGTTCTCGATGGCGGATCAAAAAGCGGAGTTGAAGCGCCGCATCGACGAACGCGTTCAGTTTGAAAACAAACGTTATTACACCGTCATCACCTTTGACGAAGCGTCGCACAATCAGCTTAAAGCGTGAAAGCCTCCCGCGTCAAGCAACCGTCTGTTGTTCAACCGTCGGTTGCACGGCATTTTTGAATTTTCTGTAAGCAATGCTCCTTCCCGCTTTTTTTAATGCAGAAGCTGTGTTATAATTAATACAATCGAATTTCAAACGAAAGGGCAAACAATTATGGGTTTGTTTACGAAATTTTTCGGCACGCGCTCCGAGCGCGAGGTCAAGAAACTCCTGCCGACAGTCGATCGCATTGAAGCCCTCGCGGACGAGATGAAAGCGCTGACTGACGAACAGCTCCGCGCCAAAACAGACGACTTCAAGCAGCGCTATCAAAACGGCGAGACGTTGGACGATCTGCTCCCCGAAGCCTTTGCCGTCTGCCGCGAGGCAGCTGACCGCGTGCTTGGAATGCGCCCGTACCGCGTGCAGCTCATTGGCGGCATCGTCCTGCATCAGGGGCGCATTGCCGAGATGAAGACCGGCGAGGGCAAGACACTCGTTGCCATCCTGCCTGCATACTTGAACGCATTGGCAGGCAGGGGCGTGCATATTGTCACGGTCAACGACTATCTCGCCAAGCGTGACTCGGAGTGGATGGGCAAGGTCTACCGCTTCCTCGGTCTGACGGTCGGTCTGATCGTCCACGACTTAAAGCCCAACGAGCGCCGTGCCGCCTATAACGCCGACATCACCTACTGCACAAACAATGAGTTGGGCTTTGATTATCTGCGCGACAATATGGCACTTTATAAATCTGACATGGTGCAGCGAGGTCACAGCTTTGCCATCGTGGACGAGGTGGACTCCATTCTCATTGACGAGGCGCGCACCCCGCTGATCATCTCGGGCAAGGGCGAGGAATCGACCAAGCTCTACGAGATGGCAGACTTCTTTGTCTCGACGCTGAAAAAGAAGGTCTTTGCCACCACCGACGAAAAGCAGGAGCAAGACGATCTGGACTGCGACTACTATGTCGATGAGAAGGCGCGTACCGCTTCTTTGACCGCAAGCGGCATTGCCAAGGCGGAGAAGTATTTCAACGTAGAAAACTTAGCGGACATTGAAAACACCACGCTCCTGCACCATATTAATCAGGCAATGCGCGCGCGCGGCATTATGAAGCGCGACATTGACTATGTCGTTAAAGACGGACAAGTCATCATCGTCGATGAATTCACAGGCCGTCTGATGTACGGCAGGCGCTATAACGAGGGTCTGCATCAGGCGATCGAGGCGAAGGAGGGCGTCTCCGTCGCAAGCGAGAATAAGACGCTCGCTACCATCACCTTCCAGAATTTCTTCCGTCTGTATTCCAAGCTCTCCGGCATGACCGGCACGGCGCTGACCGAGGAGGAGGAATTCTCCGCAATCTACAAAATTGATATTGTGGAGATTCCGACCAACAAGCCCGTGATCCGTATCGACCACAACGACGTTGTCTATAAGACCGAAGCCGGTAAATTCCGCGCGGTCATCGAGCAGATCAAGCAGTGCCATGAGAAGGGACAGCCCGTACTGGTCGGCACAATCTCCATCGAGAAATCCGAACTGCTGTCTAAAATGCTCAAGCGCGAGGGCGTGCAGCACACCGTTCTGAACGCAAAGCATCACGAACGCGAGGCAGAGATTGTCGCGCAGGCAGGTAAGTTCGGCGCGGTCACGATCTCCACGAACATGGCAGGCCGCGGCACGGACATCATGCTCGGCGGCAACGCGGAATATATGGCGCTGTCTGACCTTCGCAAGCAGGGTGTTTCAGACGAACTGATTGCCGAGGCAAATTCCTTCGCGGAAACAGACAATCCAGAGGTTCTCGAAGTTCGTGCCGCCTTTAAGGAAGCGTATACCCGCCACAAGATTGATGTTGATGCAGAGGCTGAGCGTGTCCGCGCCGCTGGCGGTTTGTTTATCGTCGGCACGGAGCGCCATGAATCGCGCCGTATTGACAATCAGCTTCGTGGACGTTCCGGCAGACAGGGAGACCCCGGCGAAACGCGCTTCTTCCTCTCGTTGGAGGACGACGTCATGCGTCTGTTCGGTTCGGAACGCATTATGAATATGATGAATTCCCTCGGCGTAGACGAAGATACCCCGATCGACGCAAAAATACTCTCGGGTGCAATTGAAAACGCGCAGAAGACTGTCGAAAGCCGCAACTTCCAAGCGCGTAAGAACGTACTGGAATACGACGACGTGATGAATACACAGCGCACCGTCATCTACGAACAGCGGCAAAAGGTACTCGACGGAGAGGATCTCTCACAGACCATCGAGATGATGATGCACCACGTTATCGACACCGAGGTCGAGGACGCCTTCGGTGCCGAGGAGGGCAGCCCCATTGAGAAGCTCAACGCAAAATTCGAAGGCATCTACTTCCCGAAGGGCGCGTTTGCACCTGCAGAGGGTATTACAAAGGAAGAGGCCGCCGAGCAGCTTTACAAGCTGTTCCGTCTGACCTACGCGAAGCGCGAGGAGATGTTCGGTGCGGAGCAGATGCGCGAGATCGAACGCATTATCCTCCTGCGTGTCGTAGACGAATACTGGATGGACAACATCGATGCGATGGACGATCTCAAGCAGGGCATCCGCTTGCGTGCTTATGGACAGACTGACCCCGTTATCGCCTATAAGCGTGAGGGCTTTGTCATGTTTGACGGCATGATTAACGCCATCCGCGAGGAAACCGTCCGCCGTCTCTTCCTCTTCCGACTCAAGACGAATGAGGAAGTACGCCGTCAGCAGGTCGCCAAGATCACAGGCACCGGCGGCGCAGATAAGACCGTGAAAAAGCAGCCAGTCAAAAAAGTCAAGATCGGCGCAAACGATCCCTGCCCCTGCGGAAGCGGTAAAAAGTACAAATACTGCTGCCGCGATAAGGACGAGGCGAAGTGATGGGCTTTCATGTGAACCACTCGGGCGATTTGGAATACTTGACCTCTCCCCTAATTATAGACACGCCGCACTGCTTTTCCACACGCTTCGGCGGCGTGAGCGAAGGCGCGCTCGCCTCGCTGAATTTGGGCGTCCATCGCGGAGACAAGCCGGCAAACGTACTGGAAAACTATCGGCGATTGAGCGAGGCGGTCGGCTTTGATCCGAAGCGCACGGTCTTTACCAAACAGATCCATTCGGACATCATCGAGCGTGTCGGCGTATCTGACTGCGGCAGAGGTCTGATCGTTCCCGTAGAAAACGGATGCGACGGACTGGTCACGAACGAACCTGAGGTTGTCCTGACCGTGTTTTCCGCCGACTGCACACCCGTTTTGCTCTATGACCCCGTTGCGAAAGCGGTCGGCGCTGTCCACGCAGGCTGGCGAGGAACTGCTGCAGCAATCGTGGCAAAGGCAGTCGAGCGCATGGCGGCGGAATTCGGCTCAAAGCCGGAGAATATCCGCGCCGCTATCGGGCCGTGCATTTCGCAGTGTTGCTTTGAAACAGATCGTGATGTCCCCGAAGCGATGCTGAACGCCTTCGGCGATGCCGCAAAAGAGGCGATCCGCGAAACCGGCAGTAAATATTATGTAAACTTAAAGGCGCTCAATGCGCTCGCCCTGACCCGCGCGGGCGTGCGGCAGATCGACATTGCGACGGAATGCACCGCCTGCGAACCAAACCGCTTTTGGTCGCACCGTAGAGTTGGCAACGCCCGTGGCTCTCTTGCCGCCATGATTCTTTTGCGAGGTGATGCGCAGTGAAACGAACGTTTCTTCTCTGCTTAGTGCTCTTGCTGCTTCTCTCTGCCTGCTCCTCGCAGCCGCAGGGAACACCTTCGGAGCTGACCGAACCGACCGAGGTTGTGCCGACCCAAGAAGAAACTTCGCTGCCGACGCTCTCGGACGACTTTGGGCTTTCCTATCTACCCGCATACGGGCTGAATCCCTATAGCTGCATGGTAACCGCCAACAGAGCGCTGTTCTCCCTGCTCTATGAGAGTCTCTTTGTTGTCTCCAATCAATTTCGCGCTGAGCCTGTGCTCTGCGAGAGCTTCAAGGTTTCGGGGGAAGGCACAATCTATACCTTTACGCTGGTCAGCGGCGTGACCTTCTCCGACGGGGCACCGCTGACTGCCGCCGATGTCGCCGCTTCCATTGAGGCTGCAAGAACCAGTCCCATCTACGAAGGTCGGCTTTCGGACATCTCCTACTATACCGTCAACGATGACGGCACATTCACAATCGTCCTTGATACGGCATACGAGAATTTTGCCCTGATGCTGGATGTGCCGATCGTCAAGGCAAGCACTGTTGACAGCACTACCCCCATCGGCAGCGGTGCTTACTATCTGCGTGGTTCGAAGCTGCAAAAGAACCCTCATTGGAAACTGACGACTTCTCCGATTCTCACTGCCGAATCGGTTACTGTGACAGCTTGCGCCGATCCGCAGATATTGCGTGATGATTTTGAGTTCGGTGCAACTGATCTTGTCTATTGCGATCCAAACTCCGCTGCTGCGGTCGGCTATCGCTGTGACTACGAAGTTTGGGAGGCACCGACAACCGTCATGCACTATCTCGGCTTCAATCTCTACAGCGGATATTTTGTTAATGACAAGCTTCGCACCGCCGTAACCTACGCGCTGAATCGTGAGGACATCTCTAACAAAATTTACGGCGGCTTCGCCCGTGCAAGCGTCCTCCCCTGCTCTCCGTGTTCGGATCTGTACGACAATCAGCTTGCAGAGGAATATGACTACGCACCTGCGGTTTTTACTGCTGCAGTCAAGGAAGCCGGCGTGACAACTTCGGAAAACTATGTCGGTCACGAGGGCAAGCTGCTTGTCTGCTCGGAGGATCCGAAACGTGTCGCCGCAGCGGAATACATTGCTGAAGTCTTGAAAAAGGCCGGTCTGAACATCACCGTCAGCGCGGTCGATTATGACAGCTATAAAACCGCCCTGCAAAACAGCGACTTTGATCTCTATTACGGAGAGGTGCGCCTGACGGCGAACTTCGATCTCTCGGAGTTTTTCGAGGAATACGGCGATCTGCAATATGGTGCGATCGCGTCTGCCAGCCTCGCAGCACTTTGTAATGCTGCATTGGAGAATTCCGGCAGCTACCCCGAGCTGTGCGCGCAGGTGATGCAGCTTGCGCCAATCTGCCCTGTCGTGTTTAAGAGCTATGCGCTCTATGTCTCGCGTGGAGCGCTCACGTCGATTACACCCGGCGTGGACTATGTGTTCCGCAACGCGGCTACCGCACGGACGCTTGCCGATGCAGATAAGACCTACGCGGATGCCGCGCCCGTCGAGCCGTCCTCGGAATCGCCCGACACCACAGATAAAACCAACGATTCCACAGCGACTGGCGAGTCTCCGGTCGAATCCTCCGAAACGCCGTAATCCCGAACGCCAATGTATTTTGTTTCCCAGCATCATTGGCAGTAATTCGGCTCTATGCCAATAGTTGGGGTAGAGATAAAAAAGATGAGACTGCAAGGAAACCCTCTTGCAGTCTCATTTTCATGTAGCGGCGCACGGAAACAGACGCAGATCAACACCTGCTGTTTCCGTCATCCCGCTGCAATATAGAGAACCTCAGGAGAATGCGCTTTCTTGCATGGGCACAGCAAAGCTGACAGTCGAGCCGCCCGATGTGTGCCGGTATAAACCGTTAGCAAGAAAGAATGCGCATTCTATCCCTCCGTTCCGTTTGTTTATTTCAATATATCATGCTCTGCGTCAAAATGCAAGTCTTTCCCCCTAAGAGCAGTGCAAAAACTCGTTGCTCTCCTCAATAGCAGTCCCACCAGTAAAGGACATCGGAGAAATCACACGCCTTCAATTTTTCGTGCGGGATCAGAAAGTTGCATATGCCGGCATCGCCGAACTCGATGCGTGTGTCACCACGATAGACGCTGTCGATTTTGAGCAGCGTTGTATCATATTTCCGCAAGCTCTCCTTTGCAGCGCGCGGGTCGCCCTGCGTAAAATCCGCGTAGCCGCCCACAGAATGACCGCGCACGCTGAAGCATCGGTTAATAATCGTCTCCTCCTCCGCTGTCAGCTCGTCGTTTCCGCGTCTTGCGAAGAATTCGCGGAAGCGATAGTCCATCAGCGGCATTGGCTTCGCCTCGCGGTGGAAGGTGCAATAATAGCAGTCCTTCACGGGGAAGCCGTCACTATTTAATAGTTCCTCTTGCCACTGCAAGCTCTCGGGGTTTTTGTCATAAAGCACACGGAAATTTTTCTGTTCCGTCGGGTTTTGATAATCCATTCCATAAAGCGTTTCCCCGGAAATATAAAACCGCAGAACGCCCTGCGTGGGAAAGTCCGCAAAGCCGCCGAATTCCTCGCAAAACAAAGCGCAGAGCATTCGCATGGGTCTCCCCTGCCCGTCCGTCGGAGGCACGCCCAAGGAGGGACCGCCGAAACGGCTCTTGCCTGCAGGTTCGTTAGAAAGCTCAATCCGCAGGCGCGGGATCACCGTATGTTCCTGCCACCAGGCATATTCCTCTGTCCGCATTTTCTCCTCCCGCGTCTCTCCACTATGCTTGTCGAAAAAAGCCATGGTTCCGCCCATTCCTCCTAACGGTGCAGCTCTGTTTGCAGCTCTGCAAGCGAGAGCAGCCGTTCCTGTACCTGCGCGACATCCAACAGTTCCGTATTGTTGCTGTTAAACTCCGTCAGTAAATTTCTATGCGGCTCCCCCTCGCTGAAATACTTGTCATAGTTCAGATCACGCTTATCACACGGGACACGGTAAAAATTCCCGAGGTCGATCGCGTGCGCGCACTCCTCGTTTGTCAGCAGTGTCTCATACATCTTCTCGCCGTGTCTGACGCCGATCACACGAATTTCATGGTTCGGTGCAAACAAGCCCGTCACCGCCTTTGCCAGCGTCTCGATGGTGCAGGCAGGTGCTTTCTGGACGAGAATATCGCCCGAAACACCATGTTCAAACGCAAACAGCACCAAATCAACGGCTTCATCCAGTGACATAATAAACCGCGTCATGGTCGCCTCGGTAATCGTGATCGGCACGCCCGCCCTAATCTGCTCGATCCACAGCGGGATCACACTGCCGCGGGAACACATAACATTGCCGTAGCGTGTGCAGCAGATCTTTGTCCGCTCCGGACTGACCGTGCGGCTCTTTGCGACGATCACCTTTTCCATCATCGCTTTGGAAATCCCCATCGCATTGACGGGATATGCCGCCTTGTCCGTGGACAGACAGATCACTGTTTTAACGCCCTCGTCTATGGCAGCGGAGAGCAGGTTCTCCGTACCGAGGACGTTTGTCCGCACCGCCTCGATCGGGAAAAACTCGCACGACGGCACCTGCTTCAGCGCGGCAGCATGGAAGATGTAATCCACGCCGTGCATGGCATTTCGGATAGAGGACAGCTCCCGCACATCCCCGAGGAAGAATTTTATCTTATCGGCGGCCTGTGGCATCTTCGCCTGAAATTCATGGCGCATATCGTCCTGCTTTTTCTCGTCGCGGGAAAAAATGCGGATCTCACCGATATCGGTATTCAAGAAGCGGTGTAACACCGCGTTCCCGAACGAACCGGTGCCGCCCGTGATCAGCAGGGTTTTATTTTCAAACATCGTTCCCATTTTTTCTTCCTCATTGTCTGCGCGGCAGATAATAGTCATCCGCCTCGCGGAAATACGGGCAAACGCCCTTACGATAGGTTTGGATGCGGTACCATTCATCCTCGTCAATGTCCTGCGAGCAATAGTACTCGTCCGTCTCCTCGTCGTAGTTATAATTCCAGCAATCCTCACAGTTCGGCATAAGCGATCTCCTTAACGGAATACATTCCCGTCTGCATCCAATACCTCGACGCGGCGGCATTTGGCAAAGTCCGGCATAGCTTCCGGCGCGTACCGCTCAATCGCAGAGACGAGCAGCGTCGGATTGAGCGCCGGATTCTGGGCGCAGACGACGCAGCGCAGCCGAAGCTCCCGCTTGCCCGCGATAAGCTCGCAGTTTTTCAGCATCGGACGGATATCCGTCTCCTCCATGCCGCGCTTTGTGCGCTTTTCCACCAGCAGCTCCTTTGCGGAGAGACATGCCGCAATCTGCTTTACCGCGTTCTCCGGTACTCCAGCGTCGTATCTGAGCGTCAGCTCCGCCTGTAAATGCGTCAGCTCCTTCGCCTTTCGGGCGCTTTCGTAAACACGCAACACACGCACGCCCTCCGGCAGCACCGCGTTCATCTCCTCAGGCGTAAGCTGCAAGTCGGTATCCAACTCATATTCCATGATCTCGCACCCACTCTCAACGCCCACGCTCAAGGGCAGCAGCATGGAGACATAGGCATGCGGCGTAAAGCCCTGGGAATGGTGCAGGATCACGCCTGCCCGACGGAAAGCCCGCTGCATCAGGCGCATCGTGTCCAAATGCGACATCCAGATCGCCGTTCCGGTCTTTTCAAACAGCATCCTACGCATCGCACTTGCCTCCCTTCAAAAGGCAGCTTGCGCCGCAGGCGCTGCAATGGCTTCTGCAATCCGGCGTTGTCTCCGAGCGGTAGGCGCGCTCACGCTCTTTTTTGAGGTACGCCGTGCTGATGCCGTCGGAGATCGTCTCCCAAGGCAGAAGCTCGTCTGTATCGTATCCGCGCACCGTGTAAAAATCCGGGTCAATGCCGCAGGCGTCGAAGCAGTCCAGCCAAGTCTGATAAGAGAAGTACTCGTCCCAACCGTCCAATCTTGCGCCGCGCTTGACCGCCTTTGCGGGCATATTCTCCTTCAGCAGACGCTGACGGCGCAGATATTCCTCCGGCGTGATCTGCTTCTCCCACTGGAAGGGTGTGAAGGGCTTCGGGACAAAATACGCCGTTGCGACATGAATGCGCACACCGCGCTTTTTGTTCGTTGCGCGCTCCCGCCATGTCTTGAGGATTTTATAGACCAGCTCCGCAATGCCCAGGACGTCCTCATCCGTCTCCGTCGGCAGACCGAGCATGAAATAAAGCTTCACATTGTTCCAGCCGCCCTCAAAGGCGATCGCGCAGGTCTCGAGAATTTCTTCCTCGGTGACATTCTTGTTGATCGCGTCCCGCAGGCGCTGCGTTCCCGCCTCAGGCGCAAAGGTCAGACCGCTCTTGCGCACCTTTTGCAGCCGCAGCATCAAGTCGCGCGAAAAATTGTCCGCCCGCAGAGACGGCAGCGAAAGATTGATCTTGCGCGGTGTGCAGTAGTCCTGCATTTTCTCCGCAAGCTCCGGCAGATAGCGATAGTCCGAGGTGGAAAGGCTCGAAAGCGTGATCTCGTGGCAGCCGGAGTTTTCCAGCGACTCGACGGATTGTTGGAACAGCTTCTCCGCAGAGCGGGGGCGCACAGGACGGTAGGTAAAGCCCGCCTGACAGAAACGGCAGCCGCGGATACAGCCGCGCATGACTTCCAAATTCGAGCGGTCATGGACGATCTCTGTATTCGGGATAATGATATCCGTCGGATAGAGCGCGTCGTCCAAATTCTGCACGATCCGCTTCGTCACCCTGGAGGGCGCACCCTCTAAGGGGACGATCTCGCGAAGTGTGCCATCCTCGTTGTAATGGTGGGCATACAGCGACGGCACATAGACGCCCTCGATCTTGCTGACCTCATGCAAAAAGGCGTCCTTCGACCAGCCCTCGCGCTTTGCCTTACGGTACAGCTCGAGAATCTCCGGCGTCACCTCCTCCCCCTCGCCAATGGAGAAGAAGTCGATAAAATCCGCCAGCGGTTCGGGGTTGTACATGCACGCGCCGCCCGCGAATACCATATGCTCCAAGCCCTTGCGTTCGCTCGCCCGCATCGGGATATTGCCGAGACGGAGCATGTTGAGCACATTGGTATAGCTCATCTCATAGCCGATCGTAAAGGCGATCATGTCAAACCGGGTCAGCGCGTCGCCGCTCTCTAAGGCGTAGAGCGGAATACCGTTAGCGCGCATGGCATCCTCCATGTCGCCCCACGGCGCAAAGACGCGCTCGCACCAAACGCCTTCCATACGGTTCATCACCGCGTAGAGAATGCGCATACCGAGGTTGGACATGCCGATCTCATAGGTGTCCGGGAAGCAGAAGGCAACACGCAGATCGACCTCCGCCTTGTTCTTGACGATTTGATGGTATTCCCCGCCGACATAGCGCGCAGGCTTCTGCACCGTCGGCAGGATACGTTCGAGTTTTTCAATCATATTATTTGACCAG
>SFIL01000057.1 GCA_004556205.1 Clostridiales bacterium
GAGTTCGGCGGACTGCGTCCGAAATCAAGCGAGGTCGTCCGAGGTCAGCCCACCCACTGCCAGGAATAAGGGGGGAGGGGGTCCCTCTCTTGATGCCCCTAAATTAACTATTTTTTCATATTTCCGTCCCCTCCATCTTTTTTTTTTACTATTTGATACGGCGGGGTCTCCGTTCCGGCTCCGTTCCGCTCCGTTCCGCTCCGTTCCGCTCCGTTCCGCTCCGTTCCGCTCCGTTCCGGCTCCGTTACGTTACGCGAGGGGCGGCGCGCGTTCTCCGTTCCGTTCCGCGAGTGCGGCGGCACACACTCGCTTTGCTCGTTACGCCGCCGCGCTCGCTCCACTACACTACGCACGCAGGGGCGGGCGGGCCGCCGCGGAGTGCTCCGTTCCGCTACGGTCGGGGGGGCGCGCGTTCTCCGTTCCGTTCCGCGAGTGCGGCGGCACACACTCGCTTTGCTCGTTACGCCGCCGCGCTCGCTCCACTCCACTACGCCCGCAGGGGGTAGGGCGGGCGGCGGCACACACTCGCTTTGCTCGTTGCGCCGCCGTCCGCCCTACCCCCTCCCCCCTTGGCGTTCCGTTCCGCGAGTGCGGCGGCACACACTCGCTTTGCTCGTTACGCCGCCGCGCTCGCTCCACTCCACGCCAAGGGGGGCGCGCCCCCCCTCCCTCCGCTCCACTCCGCACCCCGCGTCATCCCGCCCGCCCCACCCCCCTCCGTTTCACTTCGGGGGGTGCGCCGCCCCACGCCCGCCCCCCGCGCAAACTGCTACGCTTCGCTACGCAGATTGCGCGGGGGGCGGGCTTCGCTCCACTCCACTACGCCTCCACTCCGCTACACTCCGCTACACTACGCTACACTCCGCTACACTACGCTACACTACGCCTACACTCCGACCCCGCCGTATCAAATCGTAAAAAAAAAAGATGGAGGGGACGGAAATATGAAAAAATAGTAGGGGCATCAAGAGAGGGACCCCCTCCCCCCTTATTCCTGCCAGTGGGTGGGCTGACCTCGGACGACCTCGCTTGATTTCGGACGCAGTCCGCCGAACTCCGCCGACCTCGCTTGACCTCGGACGACCTCGCTTGACCTCGGACGACCTCGCTTGATTTCGGACGACCTCGCTTGACCTCGGACGACTTCGCTTGATTTCGGACGCAGTCCGCCGAACTCCGCCGACCTCGCTTGACCTCGGACGACCTCGCTTGACCTCGGACGACCTCGCTTGACCTCGGACGACCTCGCTTGATTTCGGACGACCTCGCTTGATTTCGGACGACCTCGCTTGATTTCGGACGACCTCGCTTGATTTCGGACGACCTCGCTTGATTTCGGACTACTCCCGCCGCTTGCGGCGGACTTCTTGAACTCCCGCCGCTTGCGGCGGCCTTCTTGAACTTTCGCCGCACAGCGGCGAACTTCTTAACTTCCGCCGCGAAGCGGCGGGCTTCTTGATTTCCGCCGCGAAGCGGCGGCTTAGTTTAATTCCCGCCGCTCCGCGGCGGCTTAGGTCGGATAATTATGGCAAGATTTAACGCTTCAATTCTTGGTGAAGCCACAGGCAACGCGGGACGCGCCAACTTCTACCGCTGGCGCGGAAAAAGTTTTGTCCGTGGTAGAATGATTGAGCGCGGCAACGCGAACGCTACCGCCGCACAGATTAGCGTACAGCAACGTTTTACTATACTCTCGGAGTTCTTGAAGAAATTCACGCCTGCCCTACGCCTTGGGTTTGTCAAGGTGCCGGACGGCAAAACCTACATGAACGTCGCATTTACTGCGAACTGGGACGCTGTGAAAGATAATGGGGGCTCTTGGGCACTCACATATGCCAATGTTGCCCTGAGCAACGGAGTTGACGAGTTTTCTATATCTGCAATAAAGAACCCGAGCGGCAACACCGTTGATTTTACCTGGACGGCTCCACGCCCTACAGAGCTCTTTTACCAAGATGGCAGAATGTGCGCATGCGCATATAATTCAGCCAACGCTAAGAGTATTGTATTCATTGCTTCCCTTACTGCTTCTTCTGCGTCTTTTGATTATAGCAAACTGGTAACGGGCGAAGACGATGACATTTCAATTTGGTACTTCGCAACTACGGGTATTATTTCCTCCCCCTCAACTTATTTGAAGTAGAACTAAGGGGAGCGAAATAAGCCGCTTATATGCGCTTTCAATCTATTTCCATTCCCATTATTCCCATTCCCAAATTCTAATATAAAGGAGGGATAACTCCCCCCCCTTATACTCGAAATGGAAATGGGAAAAATGGAAATGGAAATTTCTATTTGCATTCCAGTAAATAAATTATTACTTTTGTAGTGCCCCTCTGGAGCACTCCACAGAGGAGGGGAAATAATTTAAAATCAATCTTAATTACTGACGTTATGTACGAGTTTTCATTCTTCCGCAGACCAGTTCGGAATTCCACCCCTTGCCTGACTGTGGACTGTACGGCAGTGTTTCGCTACCTCGTAAGTGGCTACGCTGACGATACAACCGCCGCAATTGCAGAGACTGCCGACCCCGAAGAACGGCGAAAACTGAAGCGAAACACGCTTGATTACGTTACTCCTGCGTGCATTTGCTCTAAGCGAGGAACTCACGGAATGACCGCCGCGAGCGGTCTAATGGTGATTGATATTGACCACGTAGACGATCCGCTTTCCCTTTATGCTCCGCTGATAAAATCCTTGGACCCCTTCCTTATTTTCGTTTCTCCGAGCGGTCAAGGGGTCAAAGTTATTCGCCGATGGTCTGAGCCGCACGCCATAACTAACCATCAGCAGGCAGACGGATGGGCGGCGGCATATAAGCAGGAGTTCGCCGCAGTCGTTCAATGGCTCGCGCGAGACCCCATTTTGCAAAACTTCCCTATAGATTTGAGCGGCTCAGACATGGCGAGAGCGTGTTATCTGTGCCGTTGTTATTACTCTTGGATTAATCCGCAATTGATAAAATAAATATGATACACTGCTATGTTATCGAAGTTTGAAATATTAGAACTACTCGCCGATAGCATCAATCAGCGGTGCGTGCCAGTGGCTGATAGCTATCAAGACTGGCTAATATGCGGCTTTGTGTGCGCTTCATTTGGCGAACGCGGGCGGCTTGCCTATCATAAGATTTCCGCAACTTGTCGAGATAAGTACACAGAGGGAGCGACAAACAGACAGTTCGATGCGTGTTTGAAGTCTGCGAAATGCGATGAGAACTACGCGCCACTGCTCACACTCTGTGCCCGTTATCGGCTTATGTTGCGAGATTTGCTACAGCAGAGACGAGCGACACCACGCACTACGACACCCAAGACTGGACAATACAAAGAAGTCGGGCCCATTAATTACGACCTCGGTTGCAAGGGTATTTCTTTGATTTTGCCCTACCTGGCGGACTGTACAGACAGCGTAAGATTGGCGGGTGTTCTTGCCTACGTCACTGGCATTTGTTCCCTCTTTGCGTATCCTGTATTCGAGTACGACAGCCGACGCCAGTACCTCAACACGTATTTTTGTTGTTGCGCACCAGCAGGAAGTGGCAAAAGTATCATCAGTGATATTCGTACGCTCTTTTCTAAAGTCCAAGCCGATAAGATGGAACGGACGGAGATGTTAGCACGCAACTACGAGGAAACACGCAAAAATACTCCTGCCGCAGACAGGGAACTACTCAAGCCGCCTCCACAATTCTCTTTCTTTTTACCTGCCAACAGTTCAGCCGCCGCCCTCCTCAAAACATTGAGCGACAACGAGGGAAACGGATTGATGTGGGAAGCTGAATTAGATACTATTACGCGAAGCTTCAAGAGTGATTATGGTAATTTCTCTGACGCAATGCGTACCAACTTCCACGCAGAGACGATAAGCTATAGTAGGAAACAAAATCGTGAGTTCGTAGAGATAAACAACCCACATTTTGGCATTGTGGTAAGCGGCACGCCGCAACAGATACCGCGCTTTTTCGGCTCTGCTGAAAATGGCTTGTTCTCTCGTTACGTCTTCTGTACGTTACCCGAGCTCGACGAGTGGATAAATAAATTTCACTCGAAGCGACAAGACGGTTTGCAGTTGGAACTACAAGAATACATTCAGACGATAGCCAACTATGCCGCAACAGTTCACTATAATGTAACTTTCTCGCCCAAGATTGAGAGACGCCACCAAGAATATTTTTCGGCGTTACAGTCTGATTATAGGGAAATAATGGGCGATGATGCGTTTCCTATGGTGCGCCGCCTCGGTCTCATCTCACTACGATGGGCGGCTGCTCTGTCTATCCTTGACGTAATGTTATCGGGGCGCGTGTCTCAGCCTGATGTAGTATGTTCGGCGCAGTGCTTCGAGTTCGCGCTACAGTTATGCGAGATGGCGGCAGAAGCAGGAGCCCAAGTTATACGATACCTACCAATGGCTCAAGGGACAACGAGCAAGGAAAGCGAGCGTGAGAGGATTTTTGACGCTCTGCCGCAAGAATTCGACATTACCGCGATGCCTACGCAACTGCCGCAGACGACGCGCTACAGATGGTTAGCAAATTGGGTGCGACAAAGGAAGCTAATCAAGGATGGCGAGAAATGGCGAAAGGCATAATATCCACACAACGAATTAATAACTAAAAACATACAACACCATGAAAAAGACATTTACCGTAACTGCTTTCGATGCCTATGACTACACGAGAGAATGCCCCGTTTGTTCGGAATACTGCAAGACCATCGAAGAGGCAGAAAGCGAAATAGAAACGGATGACGACGAAAGGCGCGAAAGGTGGCGGCGATCCAAGTGGGAAAACCACGGTAAAGCCAATCCATTCGAGCACCACGAATACGGTGTTATTGAAATGGTTGGAACTGCGGAAATAGACGTAGAAGATGATGATACCGAACCGTCATATTACGAGCTTCGCGAAGCCGTAGAAGATTGGCAAGAGGGCGAATATTTCCGAATGTACGAGTTCTAATAATGGTCGGACGCTGTCACAGCGTCCGACCCGCCTTATCAAATCTTATCTTAATTACTGAACGCAAAGATACTAAATAATGGAACTCAAAACGCCCAAATTACGCCCATCTCTCCCCCCTCTGGATGTCCTGGACAAGTTAGACAACCGTCTTAATTGGTCAGAGTTAGCTCGTCGGTCGGGAATGGAACCAAGCAGGCTAACGCAATGCCGACGCCAATTGCAAGGTAAATCGTTATCAAATGACGAGCTCGTAACCCTCGCAAACCAACTGCACGAGTTGGCGGCACTGACTGAACAGGTATCGCAGGAGGTGCGCCCTTTTCCCTCCTCTTGATGCTCCTAAAGAAGTTACCGCGCGTGCTCCGCTCCGCTCCGCACGCAAGGGGCGGCGGGGGC
>SFIL01000058.1 GCA_004556205.1 Clostridiales bacterium
TATTCATCCGCCAAGATGTAACACAATTATGCGCGTGATTCCACTTTTTGTCACTACTTCTTTTGATCTACCACACAACTTTTTTCATTGAACCAAAATAATCCGAATACAGAGTTTACCGCTGTCATATTTCGCACTGATCGTGCCGTGCATCTGCCCGACAAGCGTCCGCGCAATCGAAAGTCCCAAACCGGTGGAGTTTCTTGCGGCCTCCACCGTATAAAACCGCTCAAAAAGGCGGCCGACCTGCACCTCGTTCAGTGCTGCGGCGGAATTGGAAAACTCGATCTCACCCGTTGTGGTTAGGACGACGTTCAGGTCACCGTCCGAATACCTGATCGCGTTTTGCAGGAGGTTGGAAAACACGCGCGACAGCGCCGAACGGTCAAGCAGGCGCACGACCCTTTCTTCCGGCATTTGGACGCTTGGCGCAATGCCGCGTTCGGTCAGGGCGGTATAAAACGACGCGAGACTCTCCTCCAAAACGCTGTTGATATCGACCGCTTCCTCCTTATATTCCCGCACCGAGAGAATAACGGAATAGCGGAACAGCTCTTCGGTGAGCGGCTTTAAGGTCTCTGTGCGTTCCTTAATGATTGCAATATGCCGTTCTGCCGTGTCCGATTTTTCCTCATTTTCCAACAGCTCCAAATAGCCGCAGATTGCGGTCAACGGCGTGCGGATATCGTGGGAGATATTCGTTACGGCGTTTTTCAGCTCGGCGTTTCCCCGCTGGTATTGGTGGCGCTCATCGCGCAGTGCAGCAAGCTGCGTGTTGATCGTTTTTGCAAGGGTTCGCATCGCACGGTCACGGGAGGATATGCCGATGAGTGTGTTTGTCTCGTCCGTCAGGCGTTCGTTGATGCCATCGGAGATTTCCCGTGCAGACTTTAGATCAGGTCGAGCGGTCGCAATCGACAAAAGTGCCTCCGTGCCGGAATATGCACGGACAGTTTGGTAGCCCGCCTGTGTAAGCGTTTCTTCCAAAAGATTCCCAATGTCGAGATCATCGTCTACGATCAGAATTTTTCTCATTCTCGGCTGCCTCACATTCTTGCAAGATCAAATCAAGTATATTATAATAGTCCTATCCAATTATTCCAAGTAGGAAAATTCATACAGGAGGCGCTTATATATGAGAGCGATTCAAAAAAACGGCGGGAGTATTTTGATGTGCGTCCTTGAAATTCTTATCGGCGTGCTGTTACTCGTTGATCCTTTGGGATTCACCTCTTCAATCATCATTGCACTCGGCGCAGTGCTGATCGTTGCAGGCGTGGTGTTTGCCGTGCGATATTTCCGCACCGATGCAGCGGAGGGCGCACTGACACACGGACTGTCTAAGGGACTGCTCCTGCTGCTGGCGGGACTGTTTTGCGTGCTGCGTTCGAAATGGTTCGTTGCGACCTTCCCGCTGCTGACGATCCTTTACGGCATTGGCATTCTCATCAGCGGCGTCGGAAAAATTCAGTGGACTGCGGATATGCTCCGCTTCGGCAGAAAACGCTGGTATCTGCCTGCCATTAGCGCGGTGCTTTCGCTGTGCTTCGCTGCAGTCATCCTCTTTAACCCCTTTGAAACCACGGCTGTGCTTTGGAGCTTCACGGGAGCTGTCCTGATTGTTGAGGCTGTATTTGACATCATTGCCATTGCCCTCGGCGGCAAGCACAGAGACAACGATGATGATATCATTGACGTATAAAGAGAACGCCCCCTTTGCTTCGGCAAAGAGGGCGTTTGCATCGCTTATAATTTGACTTTCCGCATCTCATCGCCAAGAACGTCTGCGATCTCCTTCAAATGCCCCGTGCGCTGATTTTTCAGCTTATAGTGCTGTAAAATACCGTAGCCCGGGTACTGGTTGCCCTCGACGATAACGGGACCGTTGACTGAAAATGCGACGTCCCAGCCGATATAACGCTCCTGCGGGATGCGCTTTGCCGCCGCGCGGCACATTTCAAATGCCTCTTTTACGTCGGAAATTACAACATCTTTGAACTTCGTTCCGGTTAGAGGGTGTGTTTCGTAGACATTTCCGTAGTCGTCAATCACATTGCTGTCGATCCTGCCGTCCTCACCCATGCTGAAATACAGGTCATTTGTGCAGCCGATGACCGTCGCAGTGTCCTGATTGATACGGAAGGCGTTGCGGAGGATTACCACCTCGCCGTTCTGCTTGCGCAGGGTGACAACACGGAAGGAGTTGACGACGCAGGGATTGAGACGGTTGACAGCCTCGCATTGGACAATTGCCTCCTCCAACAGGAGATAGCCCTGAGAAATCAATTCCTCGTAAAGCGCTTGCTTGTCCGCAGCAGCAGCCAAGTCAATTTTCTTTACGCCGTGTCCACCTTCGCCGATCGGCTTTTTTGCGAAAACGACCTGCTTTCCGTCTAAGAATACGAGAAATTCTTCGAAGTCGGCTTCGCGCAGATTGAGATAGCCGCGGTGAAGGAAATCCTTGAAATAGCGGTTGAATACAAGCTTGTCGTCCAAAATGACCTTGTAGTAATCGTCGTTAAGATAATGAATGAGCTTATAAAACTTTTTTGCCGTGACAAAGGTATCACGTTCGGCGCTGTTCAGGTGGATATAGTCGCCGCGGAAATAGTCCGTGTAACCCGCACCGCGTTTGAGCATTGCGCCGATCATAGACAGATAGATATAGGGCTTTGACTTGCCGCTGTTTTTGTGAATGACCTCCACGTGCTGCTTCATACGGTCACGGTTGATTGTTTTGAATTTTCTGAGCATCCAGCCTCTGACGGACATATTTGATTCTCACTTTCTTTCGTGTTATAACGAGACTGCAATCGCCTCGCGGACATTGCGCACGCGAAGAAGCTCCAAGCCCTCCGGTGCATACAGCTCTTTTGCGTTCCTCGGCACGACGCACTGCGTAAAACCAAGCCTTCGAATCTCGGAAAGCCGCTGTGAAAGCTGCCCGACGGCGCGAATCTCACCGGTCAAGCCGACTTCACCGACTGCGGCAAGGGTATCCGAGACAGGCTTGTCCATCGCTGCCGAGGCAGCGGCAATGACGACTGCAAGATCGGAGGCAGGCTCGTCCAGCCGCAGACCGCCGATAACGTTTAGATAGACATCGGCATTGGAGAATCGCAGACCGCCGCGTTTTTCCAAGACGGCGAGGAGCATCGCGGTGCGGTTGTAGTCCAGACCGTTTCCCGAGCGGCGCGGAACGGCAAGCGTGGTTGGGCAGACAAGCGCCTGCACCTCCGCTAATACAGGGCGCGTGCCCTCCATTACGCAGGCGACGCAGGTGCCGGGCGTGCCGTGCGGTCTGCCCGCCAACAGCATTTCGGACGGATTCGGTACTTCTCTGAGTCCGCTGTCGTGCATTTCAAACACACCGATCTCGTTTGTTGAGCCAAAGCGGTTCTTTGCCGCACGGAGCAGGCGGTGCGCGGTGTGTGACTCGCCCTCAAAATACAGCACGCAGTCCACCATATGCTCTAAAACCTTAGGTCCGGCAATTGCGCCCTCTTTATTGATATGCCCGACGACGAAGACCGTCACGCCGCTGCGCTTACAATACTGCATCAGCCGCAGGGTACATTCCTTGACCTGCGTGACGCTGCCGGGCGAAGCGGGCTTGTCCTCCGCATAGAGGGTCTGCACGGAGTCAACGATCAAAAGATCGGGCTTGATGCGTTCGCTTGCGCCGAGAATCTCGTCCAAGCTCGTTTCGCACAGAATAAACAGACGTTCGCTCTTGACGCCCAAGCGCTCCGCTCGGAGTTTAAGTTGACCTTCGCTCTCCTCACCCGAGACGTATAAAACTGTCTGCTCGCGGGCAATCTGCTCGCAGATTTGCAATAACAGGGTCGATTTGCCGATGCCGGGCGCACCGCTGACCAAGACAAGCGATCCTTTGACTGCGCCGCCGCCGAGTACGCGGTCAAGCTCCGAAAGTCCCGTGGTAAAGCGCAGCGCCTCGTCTGTCTTTGCCTCGGAAAGCCGTTTCGCCACGGCGGAGGTCGTACGCGCAGCGGGTGCTGCGTTTATCTTTCCGCTCGGCGCGGGCGTGTATTCCTCTAAGGTGTTCCACTGACCGCACGAAGGGCAGCGACCCGCCCATTTGGGCGTTTCGTTGCCGCAGTTCGTGCAAAGAAAGACGGTTTTAGACTTCATGGGTTTCCTCCAAATAACTCGCAAGTGTACAGGCAATGACCGAGGCGAGCTTTTTTTGATATGACGCGTCGCGCAGGAGCGCTTCCTCGGCGGGGTTTGACAAAAAACCGCATTCGATCAGTACGGCGGGACAGGAGATATGCTCCAAGAGGTAGATTCCTTGCGCCTGCTTGCACTGCCGATGATTTCTCGGATCGACCTGCGCTGCCAAATCGCTTTGCAGCAATTCCGCTAATTCCTGACTTCCCTGCGCGTAAAACACCTGCGCGCCGCGGTACTGTGATTCGGAAAACTGATTCTGATGGATGCTGACAAGCAGCGCGTGCGGCGTCTGCTCGACGGCCTTCACGCGGTTGTGAATGTCGGACACCTTCTTTTGCGCAATGGTGTCCCCTTCCGTATAGACTGAAATGTCCTCGGTGCGAATCATCTGCGTGTGTACGCCGAGAAAATGCAGAAGATCGTTCAAACGCTGCGAAATCTCTAAATTCAGCATACTTTCCCGAGCGCCCGTGACGGAAATCGCGCCGCCGTCCTCGCCGCCGTGCCCTGCGTCAATGACAACGATCGGCGCCGTGCTCGTCTCCGAGGAGAACACCGCAACCGCTGAACCGGCGCGGGAGAGCAGCATTGCGCCCAAAATGGCAGCAGCGCAGACGAACAGATAAAAACCGACAGTTTTTTTGAAGTATGACATCCGAACACCCCCCACACAACCTTATGCGCAGGCAGGGAGTCTTACTATTTTTTATTGTACCATTTTTTTGCGCCGTGTCAACACGTAAAGCTCCTCAGTATCGAACACACAAAAAGCTTCTCCGCGTTGGATGCGTAGGGGCGGACGACTCTGTCCGCCCGTGCAGGAAGTACGACTGCGTACAAGCTTATCAGTGCCAACAAAAGATTGCCACGGGCGCGGAGCGCCCTCGCAATGACAAGACCCCCGACATGTCATTGCGAGGAGCGCAGTGACGGGACAGAACCCACGACATGTCATTGCGAGGAGCGCAGCGACGCGGCAATCTTCTCCCTATTATAATGCGTACTGAACAAAGCCGGAAGCCTTGAAAGCCTTGGCTTTCAAGGCGAATTGGCTTTGTTCGGGTGCAAGGATTTCGGGCAAAACTGCCCAAAACCTTTGCACCTT
>SFIL01000059.1 GCA_004556205.1 Clostridiales bacterium
AGACCTTTCATTAGTCTTGAGGTATGGTAGCTTTATTCTAATGAACTCAATCGCCTTTGTCTATCCCTTTGGTCTCACATCAATTGTATACCTACAAAGGATTTGGCGAAGTAAGTCCGAATCTCTTTACATCCGTCAATAAATGTTGTAAAATAGGGTCGGTATCTGCGGATACCGGCCCTGTTTCAGTGTGTAGAAAAAACTCGACGCGGCAATCTAAGGAATCTCTGAACAAATCAGCTGCGGCGCTCAGCGGATCTTTTACCGCAACTTATCGGTTTGAAAATCTTGAAATACACAAAGTGTTCCTGCAAGATTGCCACGACCCCTGCGGGATCTCGCAATGACAAAACTGTGGTTTTTTGACACTCTGACAGCAGTGTTTCATTTTCGGAGGTGGGTTTTATGTATTGTTTGCGCTGCGGGCGTCAGATTCCCGAGGGCACGTCCTTCTGTGACGCGTGCAAGGAGACGGTCAGTCAGCCGCTGGAGGAGTCTCCCTTCCTCAGCACGCGTATCGTCCTGCCCGCGCGTGTCGCGGCGAAGTCGCCCGTGAAGCCCATGCCCGAGATAAAGAAAAAGAAGGAACAAGAGCGCGTAAAGTCGAAGCGTCTGATTACGGCGGTCGTGCTGCTCTCTCTTCTGTGCGCTCTGCTCACCGCCGCCTGCGGCTACGGCGTGAAGCTCTGGCTTGACGGACGGCGCGAGCATCGGCTCCTGCTCACCGCGCAGGAGGAAAACGGCCGTCTTACCGCCCAGATTTCCGCGAAGGACGACGAAATCGACGTGCAAAAGGATAAGGTCTCCCAGCTCTCGGCGCAGCTCGACGAGCTGGCGTCGGAGATTACGCATCTCGAGCAGCAGATCAACGCCTACAAAATGCAAGGCTCGGAGGTCGATCAATCTCTGCGCGAGATGCAGGACGACAATCTGCGTCTGACCGAAGAAAAGGAGGCGCTCGACGCACAGGTCAAGTCGCTCGAGCAGCAGCTCAGCACCCTCAAATCTAAGGTTTCCGAGCTGGAAAGCAAGAACGACGCATTGGAAACAAAATCGGATTTCGTTGACCGTCACGTTGTCTTTATCGAAAACGACGGCACGGGCTATTACCACAGCTATTCCTGTTCCCGCTTCAAAAAGCAGAGCTACTGGGCGTACAGCACAAATTTGGCAATCTCGCAGGGCTACAAGCCGTGCCCCGATTGTCAATAAAGCATGGGAAGCTCCGTTTCCCATGCGCGTCGAACAAGGCCCCGACGTGTCATTGCGAGGAGCGCGGCGACGCGGCAATCTCGTGCAGGAAGCGGCAGGTGCGTACAGTTCTATAGCTTGAGATTGCCGCGACCCCTGCGGGGTCTCGCAATGACAAGACTATCGTTTTTGACAGTCCGGGGAAGCTCCGCTTCCCTTGCAATTCTTCGGCGCTTCTGCTATAATGCTCCAAAAGAGGTGAGGAACATGAAATCAAAGCTCCCGCCGCACGATTGGGCAATCCTTGCCACGGTCTGTCTCGCCTTCGGCGGCGTCGGCGCGGCGTTTATTATGTGCGTTCTGATCGGCTTCGGCGTGCATACCTTCGTCGGCAAGGAGGCACTGTATATCGCCTTCGGCTTGCAGACGCTGAATCTCGCGGTTATCCGCGTGCGCGAACGGCAGCTTCGACTGGACGGAGCTCCCGCGCCGTCGATAAAGATGCGCCGTGTCCATTTGATTTTCGCGTGGATTTGGCGCGGCGGCGCCGTCTGTCTGCTCTCGTCGCTGCTTTTTGCGATCTGCGGCGTCAGCTTCGGCAGTCTCCTCGTGCGCATTCCCTGCACGGCCGGCGCGATATTGACGCCGCTGGGCTGGCTCGGCGCACTGGCGTCGTTCCACCGCAGACGGCAGGCGGCGCTCACCGTACAGGATTAGGGACGCTCTGAACAAATCCGCGGATTTATTCCGAGTTTCCGCAGACCCGATCATCCGCACCCGAAACAGGGTGCGGATTTTTTTGCAACAACCTGTCAGATTTTCGGTATCAAATCGGTCTATTAGGGTGAAAGCGCTTTTCATTCAAAAAGGGGGTGGCTTCGTGACCGAGACGCAGATCCTCGCGCAGCTTGCGCGGAAGGACGAAGAGGCGCTGCTGCATCTGCGCGACCGCTACGAAAGCTACTGCCTCACCGTAGCACAGCGGCTCCTGCGCGATCCGCAGGCGGCGGAGGAGTGCGTTAACGACGTATGGCTCGCGGTTTGGCAGAGCGACACCGTCCCGCGCGACCTGCGCGCCTACCTTGCCCGCGTCACGCGCAACACCGCCCTGCACCTCCTTGAACGCGGCGCGGCGCAGAAGCGAAGCGGCGTGACCGTGCTGCTCGACGAGCTTGCCGAGTGCATTCCCGATCCCCTGCGTGAACACGCGGCGGAGACGGAATTCCTCCGCGAGGTATTAAACGCGTTCGTGCGCGGTCTGAAGCCCGACGAGCGGTCGTTGTTCGTTGAACGCTACTGGTACGGCTACAGCGTCGGTGAGCTTGCCGCCAAGCGCGGCTGGCAGGAAAACCGCGTGTCCGCCGTCCTGTCGCGGCTGCGGAAAAAGCTGAAAAAAAGGCTGGAAAAGGAGGGATTATCTCCGTGAACGAATGGGATATTTTCAAGGCGATGAGCGAATTGGAGGACGAATTCCTATGCGATGCGCCGCACAGAAAAAAGCCCCTCCGTCTGCTGCGGATCGGACTGCTTGCAGCGGTTGTTATGCTTTTGGCAGGGACGGTGCTTGCCGTCTCGTTCGGCGTAAGCGTGCGCCACGGAAGTCAAACGGTCAGATTAGAGGAGATCGGGCTGTCGCTGCCGCAGGATAAGCGCGTCGAGACGATGGAATACTACACCGCCGACATCGAATTTTCCATGCGGAGCGCGGGGCTTTCCGTCCCCCCCGAGGCGGTTGCGGCTCTGACCGACGCGTGGCGCGGCTTTACCTACGATTACAGCTATTTTACGGGCGCGAAGCTCACGGACGCGGCGGGGAAACGCCTTGATCTCGGCTCTGTCGCAGGCGCGGAGGCGTATTTCGGCATCCGGCTGATGCACAGCGCGCCGATGGACGAGCTGATCTGCGGGGCGTATGCGACGCTCGTCGTGTCCGATATCGGCCGCGCGGAGAAGGAATTTGCCGAGACGGGCAGCGTGACGCCCGACGGCGTGGAGCTGTATTTCCCGTTCCGGCGCGGCGACGGAGAGGACGCCCTGAATGCCGCCGTGGTGCGGGAGGGCGGCTTGACGGTCTATCTTGCCCTCACGCCGGAGTTTGCCCAACAGGAGGGCGTGCAGCGGGTGTATTCCTATGAAAAAGAGGGGGCGCTGCACGAAAGCGGACTGCTGACCGCCGCGGGAAAGAGCATTCTCCTGCTGGAAAATGCCCCGCAGAAGGGCTATGACGGCTTCGGCTGCGCCGCGTGGTGCGAAAACGGCATCGGCTATTATGTCGAGGTACACACAAGCTCCAAGACCAACACACCGCCCTTGACTCTGATCACCCCCATCCTCGACGAGCTGCTGCCGTAGAACGCTGTAGCCCACGGCCTCCCTGACGCGCCTGTAGGTAGTCTGTTTTGGTTGGGGTAGTTCCTGCACCGGGCGGCTGATAGCCGCCCCTACAGCGTGAACTGCGGAATTTCTCGTAGGGGCGGCTATTAGCCGCCCGCGTTTGGAATCCTTGCGGAGCGCCCCTTCGTTGTTCACGATTCACTGTTCTCTATTCACTTTTCACTGAAAAAACATACTATCTCAAAGGAGGTCTTTTTTATGAAACGCGTGATTCCTCTGTTCTTGGTGATCCTTCTGCTTCTGACCGCCTGCGGGGAGTCCGTTCCCGCCTATTCCGCGCCGACGGGGGAGGCGGATGTGCCGTCCGAGGAATCGACCTTGACGGAGCCGACGACGGAGAGCACGGAGGCAGTCCCCACCCCCTCCCTCTCCGACCCGACAGAGCTTACCACCTATCCCGCCGACCTGACCGCCGTGCGGCTCGGAAGGGATTCCGCGCGCGCCGGTGACGCGATCTATGTGCTGAATGGCGCATTCCTCCAACGCTACGACATGGCAGACAGCAAGCTCACCGTCTGCTGCAACAAGAAAAACTGCCCGCACTATGACGAAAACTGCGGCGCCTACATTGCCGAAGATATGAACGGAATCGTTTTCGGCATTCACAACGGCAAGGCCTATTTTGCAGGCGGCGCGCAAAACGACTACAGTGAATGGGTCACGCTCTCCTTTTTCTCCCTCGACCTGACCACGGGCGAGCGGGAGACGATCTACGCGGCGGACATGGGGGACAGGATTGCCTCCCTCGGCGGCGTTATGCTGTGCGGGGAGAAAGCCGTCCTCTGCTATACGCTTGCGCCTTCCGCTGCCTCTGAGGAATCCATTGCGGCAAAGCAGCAGCGCATTCTCGCCTTTGACCTCGCGGAGGGCACAATGGTTACCGTGTTAGAGCGCGAGATGGAGTATGGCGGGGTATATAATCTCTGGGGCATGGACGAGACCTCCCTCATCGTCGCTTACCATCTCCCGACCTCCGGGCAGGAGTATCCCGCCTTTGTGAACTTCGCCGACTATGGCTGGAATTACGACACCTATTCCCGCAATCTGCATGGCTGGAGGATGCTGGAGTATCCCTTGGCGGAGTCCCCCGACCGCGGAAAAGCCTTTGCCTACAATGATTGGCAGCATGAGCTGCATCTTTACAATTTCAATCAGTTCTACGGCGGGAAGCTCTATTACTTCTATGACAGAAAATATGTCAAGGTCTATGATCCCGCGACGCAGACCGGTGAATTCCTCTTTGAGCAGAGCGATATCACCTATATGACCTGTTTGGACGGGCGCATATTCTATGAGACGGACGAGGGCTATTTCTGGTACGAGATTGCCACGGGCGTGACCCATCAATACTGGCAGGAGGTACGGCGCAGACCCTTTTACTTGCTCACGGAGACGGACGACGACTTTATCTGTCAGGGCTATTTGGACAAATACAACTACTACCGCATCAGCAAGGCGGATTTCTACAACGGAAATTACGACGCCGCCACAGAGCTTCCCTAATTAGAAAAATTTCGTATTCGCCGGAAAACATACAAGAAGCGAAATTATTCTGCGAGATTGCCACGACCCCTGCGGGGTCTCGCAATGACAAGACT
>SFIL01000014.1 GCA_004556205.1 Clostridiales bacterium
GATCCTTTACCGCTACGCGAAGAAGAAGGGCATCGACACGAGCAAGCGCGGCGATTTAAGCGGCTTCCCCGACGGCGGCAAGGTCGAAAGCTGGGCGAATGACGCTGTGCAGTGGACGGTTGCAGAAAAGATCATCGGCGGCTCGGAAGGCTATCTCCTGCCGCAGGGCAATGCAACACGCGCACAGGTCGCAACGATTTTGATGCGCTACATTGAAAACATTGTGAAGAAATAAAAGAATCAGCGGGCTGATAAAAGTGTCAGCTCGCTGATTTTTGATAGAGGATTATTTGTGCGAAAGCTCCATATAGACCGAGACAGGGGCCTCGCACTGAAGCAGGTACTCCGGCATGGGCTTTCGTTCGAAGCCTAAGCGGGTATACAGGGCGAGCGCCTTTGCGTTGGCGGGATTCGGATCAACCCAAACCTTAGAAGCGCCGTTTTGAAACGCCTGCTCGATGGCGTAGGACAGCGCTTTGGCTGCGATCCCTTTGCCGCGCGCAAAAGAGAACAGCTTGATGTCCAACGCGGCGGTATTCCCGTGGTCGGGGTCGATTTCATAAAAGCTCTCTCCGCAATAGACACCGTCATCGAACACGGAATAGTGATCGACCCGCGGCCTTGCGGAAGCGATCCACTGATACCAGCGCTCCATTGCTTCGTCTGTTTCTTGCAGGCCATCGGGGAAGCCGACGAATTTCATGACATCGCCGTCAGCCCAAAGCCTCTGAATATCAGAAAGGTCAGTTCCTGTTGTTTCCCGAACCGTTACCATAACGATGCTCCTATTATAATTGCTTTCCGACAAAAAGCAGATGATTGCTGTGGCCGAGCATCTCCGGCTTTTCGCAGGTGTGAAGGTGATAGCGCAGATATTGCGCGTAGTTCTCCGCGTCGAGCGAATTGATGCGATCCTCCATCAGCTCGCTCAGACCGTCTGAGGCGATCTCGCGCAGGATGCGGATGCCGCCGTCTTTCAAAATATGACGGCACTCATCGACTGTGTGGAACACAAACGGAAAATCGTGCAGCCGAAGCGTGGCGTGGTTATAGTCCCCTGTACGGAAGTAATTCGGATTATTCTGCAGCTCGGTGAAAAAGACCATGTCATGGGAGATAAAGGCGAAGAAGAGCGTGCCGTCAGGCTTGCAGACGCGCTTTGCCTCGGCGATGCACTTTTGACAATCCTCCTCGCTATGCAAATGATAGAGCGGACCGAAAAGAAGAACGATATCGAAGGAAGCGTCTTGATAGCAGGAGAGGTCAACCGCGTTGCCCTGCCGCAGTTCTACGCGGTCTTCGGCGGTCAGCTTCTTTCGAAAGGCTTCGATATTGCGCTCTGCAAGCTCCACAGCGCTGACCGAATAGCCGTTTCTCGCAAAATAGAGACTGTATTCGCCCGCGCCGGCACCGATGTCCAAAATGCGGTCGCCCGTTTTCAAGTATTGCTCGATGAAATGCACCGTCGTGAGAAACTCCACGCGGGCGGCCTTCGAACGATTCAAGCGGATGTTTTCGTTGAAAATCTCATAGGTTTTTGCGATCTGCTCCAATTCGTCCTCGATCCTTGCAAGCTCTGCAAAATCCATCTCAGACCTCGCCCGCGATTTCGGCGGCGGCTTTCAGACCGGCGGAGGATTCGTCTACGATGCCCTGCGCGGTGGTAAGCAACTGCTCCACCTTGTCAAAATCGTTGCGGAAGGCATCGAGCAGTGTCGCGAAATCCTGCGAGGTGAGGGTCAGCTTCTCGTCTGCCTGCGCAAAGACGGTCTTCATCCGCTCAGCGGAAGCGGCGGCGCGTTCTCTTGCCATACGCTCGGTCATTTCGGCGCGACGGTAGGCGGCAAGCTCCATTTCATTGAAATTTGAAGGCGCGGCTGCGACAACACTTGCTGCGGGCGGCATCGGTGCGTTCAGTGCCGCTTCGTCAGGAGCAGGAACGGCTTCAGCGGACGCCACGGCTGTCTCCTGCGCAGCGGTCAAAGCTTCCAACTGCGCTTGCGCCTCTTCCGCTTCTGCACGTGCTGCCTCCAGCGCCTCCTGCAAGCGGGCGTTTTCCTCGCGGAGCAGGCGCAGCGCCTTTTCGTGCTCGGTCGTCTGCGCCTGAATAAACTGCACCACATCGGTGCGGTTGAAGCCATGCAGCGCACTGCGGAAATTCTCGATATTTGCAGCCATGATTGTCCCCTCACAATCCGTGAAATCGGCTTGCCAATTTCAACATTTTTTTTATTATATCATGTGTCGGTGCGAAAAACAATATCCCGCGTCGGTTTTTTGTCGCATTCGCGGAGAACGCGCGGAATAGAAAGCGGCTCACCGCGATTTTTTTGTGTTTTTCGTTGCCACGGGCGGGAGAGCTGTGTTATACTATATAAGGCAATCTATGAACAAATCAGCGGCGGCGCTCGGTGGATCTTTTGCCGCAACTTTTCGGTTAGAAAACCTTGAAATATACAAAGTATTCCTGTGGTTTTCCAATCTCAATTTGCGACAAAATCTCTCGCCGACCGTTCTTGCGATTTATTCAGAGATTCCCTAATACTGATTCTTGATTAAATTCTTTCATCAAGAATCCCGTGTGCTACGCACACGCGCATCGTGCTAACGCACGCTGCGCCGTCTTGTGCAGAATTTGACGCACCTTCGGTGCTATAAAAAGCTATGAAAGCTTTTTATCAAATTCTAGCATAAGATAAAATGGAAGAGTAGGCGCATGATTTCACAGGAGGTTGGATATGAAACGCATTTTGGAACTGAAGGAACAACTTTCGCGTGTTTTGCCTGCGTTTGAGATTGCAGAGGAGGAGCTGCTCGCGAAGCATACCTCCTTCCGCATCGGCGGACCTGCCGAACTGATGGTCTTCCCGCGTACGCGGGAGGAGCTTGCCGCAATTCTGCGCCTTGCAAAGAAGCTGGAGATTGCGCCGCGCATCCTCGGCGCGGGGACGAATGTTCTTGCTCCCGATGAGGGCGTGCGCGGACTTGTGATCGTGACGCGCGATACTTTGATGGGATTGGAGCTGATCTCGCCGACACATATTGCCGCGATGGCGGGTATGACGCTGGCGCAGGCGGCGAATTTTGCGGCGAGGAACCGCCTTTCGGGACTGGAATTTGCTCACGGCATTCCCGGAACGGTTGGCGGCGGCATTTACATGAACGCGGGTGCCTACGGCGGTGAAATGCGCGATGTGGCTGTCCGCACGGAGTTTATGTACCTCGACGGCACGACCGAGATTTTCGAAGGCGATGCGCAGGGCTTTGCCTACCGCATGAGCGCATTTCAGAAGCGGAAGGGTGTGATCGTGCGGACGGAATTTGCCTTGCAGCCTGCGGAGGAGACGGAGATTTACGCGCGGATGAAGGAGCTTTCGGAGAAGCGCCGCGCTTCACAGCCGCTGGAACTGCCCTCTGCGGGCAGTACTTTCAAGCGTCCGCAAATCGGCTATGCCGCCGCGCTCATTGAGCAGGCGGGACTGAAGGGGCTTTCCGTCGGCGGCGCTGCCGTCTCGGAAAAGCATGCGGGATTCATCGTGAACAGGGCAGGCGCCTCCGCCGCCGATGTGCTGGCACTCGTCAGACTTGTACAGGAGCGCGTGTTTGACGCGACGGGTGTCCGTTTAGAGCCGGAGGTGCGGCTCTGGGGTACGGAAGATGCGGATTGAGATCACCTCGTTCGGGCATAAGTACGGTGAGATCGCGGCGGATATTGTGTTGGATATGCGCTGCTTGGGGAATCCCTATTGGGTTCCCGCTCTGCGGGAACTGAGTGGTTTGGATGCGCCCGTAAGAGAGTATATTTTGCAGGACAAGGACAGCGCGGCGTATCTTCGGACGATGTTATTGTTGATGGAAATGCAGGCGAAGTTGGCAGCACGGCGCGGGTGCGAATGCCTGCGCATTGCCGTCGGCTGCACAGGCGGGCGTCACCGTTCGGTGACGGCGGCCGTGCTGCTTGCGCAAAGGCTGGGCGAACAGGGGCATACGGTGCATCTGACCCACCGCGATATTGAACGCGGCTGAACAGAGAAAAGGAGGATGCGGAATGTCGTTTTCCGGCAATGTGAAAAGTGAACTGTGCAGAAATGAAATTGAGAAAAGCTGCTGCGCACTGGCGGAGTGCATGGGAACGCTGCTTTATGCGAATACCTTTGCGCCTGACTGTATCCGCATTGTGACCGAGAGCCGCGACTTTGGGCTTCGGCTGCCGCGCCTGTTCCGCAAGGGACTTGGCGTACGGTTTGATGTGCTGCCGGAGCAGGACGCAGCGGGAAAGCTGACTTACCTGATCACGGACGCGGAGAAGATTCGCCGCGTGTTTGAGCAATGCGGCTTTTCTGCGGAGAACAGCATCTCTCTGCACGTCAATTTTGCGCTTTTGGAGAAGGAATGCTGCCGCCGCGCTTTTCTGCGCGGGGCGTTTTTGGCGGGCGGCTCCGTGACCGACCCTGAAAAGCGCTACCATTTGGAGCTTTCGACGACCCATCTCAAGGCGAGCCGCGAGACGGGGACGCTGCTGCTCGAAATGGAGCTTGCGGCGAAGGAAACCGAGCGCAAGGGAAGCTCGGTGCTTTACTATAAGCAGAGTGAGTCCATTGAGGACTTTTTGACTGCCATCGGTGCACCGATCAGCGCAATGGCCGTGATGTCCGCAAAGATCGAGAAGGAGTGGCGCAACAAGGCAAACCGCCGCGTCAACTGCGACTCCGCCAATGTGGACAAGACCGTGGAGGCGGCACAGGAACAGCTTGCCGCGATCAGAACGCTCGAGGAATGTGGCATCCTGCAAACGCTGCCGGAAAAGCTGCGCGAGACTGCCGCTTTACGTATCGAACATCCGGAGTCCACTTTGAGCGAGCTTGCGGCGCTGCATGACCCGCCTGCGACGAAATCAGCGGTTAACCATCGGATGCGAAAACTGGTCGCGACGGCAAAGGAGACGGAATAGGAGGAAGCGCTATGGCATTCGTACATCTGCATGTACATACGGAATACAGCCTGCTCGACGGTGCGTGCCGCATCGGGAAACTCGTCAAGCGGGCGGCTGAATTGGGACAGAACGCCGTGGCGATCACCGATCACGGTGTCATGTACGGCGTGATCGACTTTTACCGTGCGGCGAAGGCAGCGGGCGTCAAGCCGATCATCGGCTGTGAGGTCTACGTTGCGCCGCGTTCGATGACGGATCGCGTTCACGGCATCGACGGTGAGGCGCAGCATCTTGTTTTGCTGTGCGAAAATGAGACGGGCTATAAAAATCTGAGTTATTTGGTGTCCAAAGCGTTTTTGGACGGCTTTTATATCAAGCCGCGCGTGGATATGGCGTTGCTGCGGCAGCACGCCGAGGGTATTATCGCGCTTTCAGCGTGCCTCGCCGGCGGCATCCCGCGCAGACTTCGCATGAACGACTATAATGGCGCAAAACAGCTCGCGCTGGAGTTTTCCGAGATTTTCGGAGAGAACAACTTTTTTTTGGAATTGCAGGATCACGGCATCCCCGAACAGACAGAGGTCAATCGAGGCATTCTCAAGCTGGCGGAGGATACGGGGCTGCCGCTCGTTGCGACGAACGACGCGCACTATTTGACGCGGGAGGACAGCTATATTCAGGACGTCCTGATGTGCATCCAAATGGGCAAGACTGTCGATGATCCGAATCGGATGCGCTTTGAGACGCAGGAATTTTATATCAAGTCCGAGGACGAGATGCGCGCCTTGTTCCCCAATCAGCCTGAGGCAATCGAAAATACGCAGCGCATTGCCGACCGCTGCAACGTGGATTTTGAGTTTAATCACTATCATCTGCCTGAATTCGTGCCACCGGATGGCTCGGATTCTCTGACCTATTTCCGCAGGCTTTGCGAGGAGGGCTTCTGTGAGCGCTATCCGGAGCAGCCGCCCGAATATCGCAAACGCTTGGGCTATGAGATGAATGTCATCGAGACGATGGGCTATGTGGATTATTACCTCATCGTGGCGGACTTTATCCTTTGGGCAAAGCATGAGGGCATTCCCGTTGGACCCGGCAGAGGTTCGGGCGCGGCATCCATTGCGGCGTACTGTATGCACATCACCGAGATGGATCCGATGAAATACAGTCTTATTTTCGAGCGCTTTTTGAACCCCGAGCGCGTCAGTATGCCCGATTTCGATACGGATTTCTGTCAGGCGCGGCGCGGTGAGGTTATTGATTATGTTATGCGCAAATACGGCAAGGATCGCGTGGCGCAGATTGTCACCTTCGGCACGATGGCGGCGCGCGCCGCCATCCGCGACGTCGGCAGAGCACTCAATTTTACCTATGCCGAGACGGATGCCGTGGCAAAGCTCATCCCCACGACACTCCATATGACGCTCGACGAGGCGCTGAAGGTTTCGCCGCAGTTAAAAGAAATGTACGACGGCGACGAACGCGTGAAAAAGCTTGTCGATACTGCGCGCGCCCTCGAGGGCATGCCGCGCAACACTTCGACGCACGCTGCGGGCGTGGTCATTACCAAGGATCCCGTCTGTGACTATGTGCCCTTGGCGCGCAATGACGATACCATCGTCACACAGTTTACGATGACGACCATCGAGGAGCTGGGGCTGCTCAAAATGGACTTCCTCGGTCTGCGCAATTTGACGATCATCGAGGACGCAGAGCAGGAGATCCGAAAGCATCACCCCGAATTCAACCTGAAAAATGTCTGCGAGGATGATGCGGAGAGCTTTGCCATGCTCTCCGAGGGCAGGACGGCAGGCGTCTTCCAGCTCGAATCGGCGGGCATCACGAATGTCTGCGTGAATATGAAGCCGCAGTCCATCGAGGATCTGACGGCAATTGTTGCACTCTACCGCCCCGGCCCGATGGATTCCATCCCACGCTTTATTGACAACAAGCTGCACCCGGAGAAGATCACCTACCTCTGCCCGCAGCTGGAGCCGATCCTCTCCGTCACTTACGGCTGTATCGTCTATCAGGAGCAGGTCATCGAGATTTTCCGCAAGCTCGGCGGCTACAGCTTGGGACAGGCGGACAATATGCGCCGCGCCATTTCCAAGAAAAAGGAAAAGGTCATCCTTGCCGAGCAGAAGGCGTTCGTTTACGGCGACAGCGAGCGCGGCATCCCCGGCGCGATCGCAAACGGTGTGAGCGAGGCAGCGGCGCAGACCATTTATAAGGATATCCTCGATTTTGCGAACTACGCCTTCAACAAGGCACACGCGGTGTGCTATGCGAAGGTGACCTATGAAACGGCATACTTAAAATGCCATTTTCCGAAGGAATATATGGCGGCGCTGCTGACAAGCGTGCTCGACAACACCGCCAAAGCGGTCGGTTATATCGCCGAGTGCCGCGAAATGGGCATTACTCTGCTGCATCCCGACATTAATATGTCCGAGGATAAGTTTACCGTTGAGCCGGAAGGGATTCGCTTCGGACTCGGCGCAGTCAAGAACATCGGACGCGGGCTTTTGCGGCAGATGGTCGCAGAGCGCGAGAAAAACGGGAAATTTACCTCACTCGAGAATTTTGTCGAGCGGATGCTGGACTCCGACCTTAACAAGCGCGCGGTCGAAAACCTCATTAAGTGCGGCGCAATGGACGGGCTCGGACTGAACCGCGCGCAGATGCTCTATTGCTACGAGTCGGTCATGGACACCGCCGCGAACAGTAAAAAACGCAACATTGCGGGTCAGCTCCAGCTCTTCGATATGCTCGGGGATGAGGACGAGCGCAAGAGTACGATCGACGTGCCGAAGCTCGCGGAGCTTCCGAAAAACGACCGAATGCAGATGGAAAAGGAGACGATCGGACTCTATCTTTCGGGTCACCCGATGGACGAGTACCGCAAGCAGCTCAAGGGCAGCGGCGTTGTGCCGATTCTGCGCATCCTGCAATCGTTTGAGAACGAGGACGGTGTTTATCGCGACGAGCAGATTGTCCGCATCGCGGGCATTGTTGAGACGGTTCGCATGAAGACAACACGCAATAACTCGATGATGGCGTATGTGACGATTGAGGACGACACCGCCTCTATCGAACTGCTCGCCTTTTCCAACGTGATCGCAAAGAGCGGCAGCTACCTAAAGGAGAACACACCCATCGTTGCAGAGGGCAGGCTCTCCGTGCGTGACGAAAAGGCGCCGCAAATGGTTCTGAACGAAGCGCGCCTGCTGAGCGATGTTGCGCAGAAAGCACCGCAAAAGCTCTACCTGAAGCTGCCGAGCGAGGGCTGTGTGCAGGATCGCAAGACCCGCGCTATCTTAAATATGTTCCCCGGGAGCCTGCAGGCGGTTCTGTATTTCGCCGACAGCGGCGTGCGGCGCGGGACGACCTGCTCCGTGCGGCAGGATATGCTGACGGAGCTGCGCGCGCTGCTGGGCGAAAACAGCGTTGTTTTGAAATAATCTCTTCTTTTGTAACAAAAAGACTACACTTTTGTAACGGCTTATGATATAATACCGTAATGATAATAATAAAGATAAAATCGGAGAGGAGGCGCTGTTTTGAAACGCATCATATTGGTCGGACTTTTGGCGGCGTTGGTCGTTTCGCTGTGCGGCTGCTTCCTTGACCCTGCCGAGTATCTTTACGAGATCCCAAAGCAGCCGGAGGATTATTACGAGCTGCAAAGCGCCATCGAAAAGGCAATGCCCGAGGGTGCGTCCTACAGTCCTCCCACGGCGGGAGACAATCAGCAGGCGGTGCAGCTTGCCGACCTCGACGGCGACGGAGAGGATGAGGCTGTGGTCTACCTCAAAACGTCGGGCAGCAGTCCGCTTTCCGTGTGCGTTTTCGGGAAACGGGCGGACAAGTATGCCTTGATTGCAAAGATCGAGTGCGCCGGCAGCAGCTTCGACCATGTGGAATATGTGCAGATTGACGGTGCAGCGGGTTACGAGATGATCTTCGGCAGACAGATCAGCGATCAGGTGACACAGACGCTCAGCGTCTACACCATGCGCGGAGATACAATGCAGGAGCTTCTGACTGCCAATTATTCCGAATTTATCACAACGGATCTTGACGCGGACGGCAACCGCGATTTGGTGCTGCTCCGCGCGGATGCCGAGCAGCTTGGCGTTGCGGAATACTACCGTTGGAAGGACGATCAGCTCCTGCGCGAGCGCGAAGCGAGCATGACGACGGCGGTCACCGCAGTCAAGCGCATCATTACAGGAAAAATGTGCGAGGATTTTCCCGCCGTTTTTGTCGCCTCGGAATTCGGCGAGGGGACGATCGTCACCGATATTTTCGGTCTGCGCAACGGCGACTTCGTCAATCTGACCCGTTCGGAGGAGAACGCTACGGGCGTGGAAACCGTCCGTGATTACTATGTTTACAGCACCGATATTGATGCGGACGGACTGATTGAGCTGCCTCGTCTGATTGCTATGCGTGAATTGAAGGATGATGAGACTTCGAAAAACCGTTCGCTGATCTGCTGGTATAACTTACTTCCGGACGGCACGGAACGCGTGAAATGCCTGACCTACCATAACTATTCCGCAGGCTGGTATTTGGAGATCCCGCAGCAGTGGGAAAACACCCTCGCAGTTTCCCGTGTCGCGGTCTACGGCACGGAGTTGGGTTATCGCTTCCTGCTCGTCGGGAAGGACGAGACGGCGGAGCTGTTCTCCATTGCCGCAGTCGGCGGAGACGATGCAAAAAAGCTGCTGGAGCAGAGCGGATGGCAGAAGCTCACGGAGAAGGGTGATATGGTCTACCTGTGCAGCTTGGGAGACGGCGCGGCGGACATCGGCTTCAACTTTGAAGCGCTGCAAAGGATGTTCCGCTTTATCCGTGTGGACTGGAAAACAGGGGAAACAGATTAGAGAACCTCTGAACAAATCGACTCCGGCGCTCGGCAGCGCTTTTGCTGCAATTCTGCGCAAAATCTCTCGCTGCCTGCGCTTGCAGTTTCATCAGCGTTTACTTTGTGGTTAACGGCGGAGAACGCCGAGGAGGATATGAGGATGAAAAAGGTACTGATATTGGAGGATGAGGTCAGCATTCGCAGCTTTGTGGTAATCAACCTCAAGCGCGCGGGCTATGACCCGATCGAAGCGGGCACGGGTATGGAGGCGCTCGAACGGCTGAAGGAGAATCCCGATGTCTGCGTTGCAATTTTGGACATCATGCTGCCCGATATTGACGGCTTTGAGGTCTGCCGCAATATCCGCGCGACCAATAAGACCATCGGCATCATTATGCTGACAGCGCGGACGCAGGAAATGGACAAGGTGACGGGTTTGATGACCGGTGCGGACGACTATGTGACAAAGCCCTTTTCGCCTGCGGAGCTGACGGCGCGCATTGACGCGCTCTACCGCAGAGTCGGCGGCGGTGTGGAGTCCGACCCTGAAATTATCGTACATGAGCCGTTTACGCTCAATATCCGCAACCGCACGCTGGAAAAGGACGGCCGCCGCATCAAACTGACGCAGGTGGAATACGCCATCATTCAGCTCTTCATGCAGAATCCCGGTCGTGCGCTCTCCCGAGAGGATATTCTTACGTCCGTTTGGGGCAGAGACTACGACGGTGAACTGAAAATTGTCGATGTCAACATCCGCCGTTTGCGCATCAAGATTGAGGACAACACCGCAAACCCGACCTATATCACGACGGTTTGGGGCTTTGGCTATAAGTGGGGACTGTAATGCCGGAGGCGGCAGGTATGAAAAAGGTGAAGGGTCTGCAAAAACGCTGGCTGCGCAATACCCTGAGTATTGTGCTGGCACTGGTGCTTTTATGCGTGACAGCGCTGTCTGTCACTGTCGCGGCGTATTACTACTCCAATATGCAGGCCGGCATGGAGGCAAAGGCGCGCGCGAGTACGAGCTTTTTTGAAACCTACATCGGCAAGAGCTATAATGAGTATTACCAGTCCTGCGCCAAGTTTACGCAGACCTTTGAGGCAAAGGACGTTATGGAGCTGCAATTCATTAACACGAATTACCGCATCGTGGCGTCGTCCTACGGCCCGCTTTCGACCAAGGCGACCGTGACGAGCGATATTACCGAGGCGATCGAGACGAAGGAGATCAGCTCCTTTACAGGGGAGAATCCCGCCACGGGCGAGCGTATTTTGGCAGTCTCCAGCCCGCTGATTTACTCCAACGGCGAGGTTATCGGCGTGCTTCGCTATGTGACAAGCCTTTCCCGTGTTGACCGTCAGATCATGGTGTTCAGCCTGATTGTCGTACTGGTCGGTATGCTGATTCTGCTGATCGTCTATATCAGCGGCAGGTATTATCTCAAGTCCATTCTCGTACCCGTTTCTGAGATCACCGCGACGGCAAAGCGCATTGCAGCGGGCGGCTACGGCGTGCAGATTCAGCGGCAGTTTGATGATGAGATCGGTGAGCTTGCCGATACGATCAACGATATGTCGAACAAGATCAGCCGTTCGGAGAAGATGCAGTCGGAATTTGTCTCCTCCGTTTCGCACGAGCTGCGCACGCCGCTGACGGCGATCAGCGGCTGGAGCGAAACCCTCCTTTCGGCGGGTGGCAGTGTGGATTCCGCCGAGGCAAAGCGCGGACTGAACATCATCCTGCGCGAATCGAAACGGCTGACCGGCATGGTTGAGGAACTGCTGGAATTCACGCGGATGCAGGACGGACGCTTTACGCTGAATGTCGCGCTGAGTGATATCCGCGCCGAGTTTGAGGACACGGTGTTTATGTACGGCTCGCGGCTGAAGCAGGAGAATATCGAGCTGATCTATTTGGAAAATGACGAGGAGATTCCTGAGATTCCGTGTGATACCGCTCGTATGCGGCAGGTTTTCTTAAACATCCTTGACAACGCCGCCAAGCACGGCGGCGAAGGCGGAAAGATCACGGCGGAGATGTGCTGCGAGGAGGGCTTCGTCGTCGTGCGAATCCGTGACTTCGGTCCGGGCATTCCCGAAGAGGAGCTTCCTCTTGTCAAAAAGAAGTTTTATAAAGGTACGAGCAAGGCGCGCGGCAGCGGCATCGGTCTTGCCGTCTGCGAGGAGATCGTCACGATGCACAACGGCTCTTTGGAGCTGTCGAATGCAGAGGGCGGCGGCACGCTCGTGACCATCCGTCTGCCCATATCCGAGCAATAGAAAGGACAATCATGGCAAAGAAAACGACAACCGAAAAATTTAAGACGATGATCGGCGGACAGGCGCTGATCGAAGGCATTATGATGATGGGACCGGAAAAATGCGCAACCGTCGTACGCGCAAAGGACGGCATCCATACGAAGGTCGAGCCGCGCAAGCAGACCAAAAAATTCAGCGTCAAGAAGCTCCCCTTTGTGCGCGGCGTGTTTAACTTCTGCGCTTCAATGAAAACAGGCGTGAGCGCGCTGATGTACTCGGCGGACTTTTTCACAGAGGAGGACGAAGAAAGTACGGAAAAGCAATCAAAATTTGACGCATGGCTGGAAAAAAAGCTCTCTTCTGAAAAAACGCAGAGCGTCCTTATCACGGTTGCTGTGGTGCTGGGTATTGCGCTCTCTGTCGGGCTGTTCATTGTCCTGCCGTCGCTGATCGGCTCGTTCATCAACCGTTGGCTTCCCAATCAAGTGATTGTGCGCAATTTGATCGAGGGCGCCATCCGTATCGCGATATTACTGCTTTACATGTTCCTCATCTCGCGGATGAAGGATATGAAGCGCGTGTTCTCCTATCACGGTGCGGAGCATAAGACCATCCGCTGCTATGAGGCAAAGCTGCCGCTGACGGTCGAAAACGTGCGCGCGCAGACCCGTCTGCACCCGCGCTGCGGCACGAGCTTCCTCTTTGTCGTGATCATAATTTCGATTTTGGTGTTTTCGGTCGCCTCTGTGCTGCTTCAGCCGATCACGCCCGAATTTGACTCCGGCATTTTGAACGCGCTCGTGCGCGTGGTACTAAAGCTGCTGCTCCTGCCCATCGTGGTCGGCATTAGCTATGAATTCAACCGCTTGGTCGGACGTTATGACAACTGGCTGACGCACGCGCTGTCCGCGCCGGGCATGTGGCTGCAATACTTAACGACCAATGAGCCGGACGACTCGATGATCGAGGTCGGCATCGAGGCGCTGACGTTGGTACTGCCGGAACAGGAGGGCAGTGACAGATGGTAAAAAAATACGCGGATCTATATTTGGATGCGCGCAAGGCGCTGCTGCCGAAGGAAGGGCAGTTTGCCTCGAACATCGCCCGTGAGCTGATCTGCGCCGCCTCAGGTAAGACAGCGGAGCAGATGATCGCAGACCGTGAGCTGTATGCCTCGGAAGAGGTCTGTGAGCTTGCCGAGTCCTTTGTAAAACGGTATGTCAAGGGAGAGCCGATGCCCTATATCCTCGGGCAGTGGGATTTTTACGACATGACCTTAACCGTCACGCCTGATGTGCTGATCCCGCGCGACGATACCACCGTCGTGACCGAGCTTGCCATCAAAAAGGCGCTGTTTTTGGAGCAGAATCCGCGTATTTTGGATCTCTGCACGGGCAGCGGCTGTATCGGACTTGCCATCGCAAAGCGCGTTAAGGACGCCCGCGTGACGCTCGGCGATATCTCGCAGGGGGCGCTGCGCGTGGCACGGCGCAACGCGCAGGACTTAAAGCTTGCTGCGCGGGTCAAGTGTCTGCCGATTGATGTGAAAAAGCCTGCGCAGGAGTTTTTGGGCGTGTTTGATTTAATTGTTGCCAACCCGCCCTATGTGACGAGTGCGGAGATGAAGATGCTCGACCCCTCCGTGCGGGATTTCGAGCCGCACCTTGCACTTGACGGCGGCGAAGACGGGCTTGATTTTTACCGCGCGATCATTGAAAACTTTACGCCCGCTCTGCGTGCAAACGGCTATCTGTGCTTTGAATTCGGCATGGGACAGGAGAATGCCGTCTGTATGCTTTTGGAGCGTGGCGGCTATGAGATCCTGGAGCTTAGAAAGGACACTGCGGATATTACAAGGGCGGTACTTGCCCGAAAAAGAGAGGAAGACTGACTATGGCACAGAAAAAAACGAATTATGAAGCGCCCGCGCCTGCAGAGGATAAGAAAAAAGCGTTGGAAACCGCCCTGCATCAGATCGAGAAGAATTTCGGCAAAGGCTCCGTCATGCGTTTAGGCGACCGTCCCGAGATGAACATCGACGCGATTCCGACAGGCTCTTTGGCACTGGACGCCGCCCTCGGCATCGGCGGTCTTCCCAAGGGCAGAATTATTGAGATTTACGGACCGGAATCCTCCGGCAAGACGACGCTGGCATTGCACGTTGTCGCTGAGGCGCAGAAGCGCGGCGGTGAGGTCGCCTTTGTGGACGCTGAGCACGCGCTCGACCCGACCTATGCCGAGGCAATCGGTGTGGACATTGACTCCATGCTTGTCTCTCAGCCGGATACGGGCGAGCAGGCTTTGGAAATTACGGACGCCCTCGTACGCTCCGGCGCGATCGACGTTGTTGTTGTGGACTCTGTCGCAGCCCTTGTGCCGCGGCAGGAGATCGAGGGCGAGATGGGCGATGCATTTGTCGGACTGCAGGCACGTTTGATGTCGCAGGCGCTGCGCAAGCTGGCGGGCACAATCGCAAAGACCAACTGTATCGTCATTTTCATCAACCAGCTTCGTATGAAGATTGGCGTGATGTACGGCAACCCCGAGACGACAACCGGCGGTAACGCGCTGAAGTTTTACGCATCCGTCCGTCTTGATGTCCGCAAAATCGAGGCAATCAAGGACGGTGCCACGATTATCGGCAACCGTACACGCGTCAAAGTTATCAAGAATAAGGTCGCGCCTCCCTTCCGTGAAGCGGTGTTTGACATTATGTACGGCGAGGGCATCTCCAAATTCGGTGAGCTTTTGGATATGGCGGTGGAGCTGGAGCTGGTCAATAAGAGCGGCAGCTGGTTCTCCATCGGCGACGAGCGCATCGGACAGGGACGCGACAATGCCAAGCAGTATATCGCAGATCATCCCGAGCTTGCAGAAGAATTGGAGAAAAAAGTACGTGAGCATCTTGCGGAGTTGCAGAGCGCCCGCACAAAGCGACCTACTGCGCCCGCGACTAAGGCGGTAGATATCTCCGCCGAGGATTTTGATGAGGGTTGAGGCGATTGAGCAGACGCGCTCGCCGCAGGGAAAGCTGCGCGTGCGCTTTGACAGCGGCGAAAGCCTGCTGATGCTGCCCGCCGCTATTGCGGAATTGGGTTTGTATGTCGGCATGGAACTGCCCGCTGCTGCAATGGACTCGATCAAAGAGACTTGCGGCGCGGCTTCGGCAAAGGAACGCGCTGTGCGCATCGTCTCTGCGGCATCGGTCACGAAGCGCGAGCTGCAGCACCGCCTTGTGCAAAAGGGCGAGACGGAGGAGCACGCCGCGCAGGCGGTGCAGTGGCTTGACGAGCTGCACCTCCTTGACGACAGAAACACTGCCGCGCAGATCGTTCAAAGCGGCGTGGCAAGAGGCTACGGCGCGGCGCGCATCCGGCAGATGCTCTATGAAAAGCGTGTCCCGAGGGAATTGTGGGACGAGGCGCTTGCGGAAATACCGCCGCAGGATGATGCCATTGATACGTTTTTACAGCGCCGCTTTCGCGGCAAAACTCCCGACCGCTTAGAGTGCAAGCGGGCAACGGACGCGCTGTTACGGCGCGGACATTCGTGGGAGGATATACGGCGTGCGCTTTCGCGCTATGCGTCTGAGGAAGAATTCTTCGAGGAATGAAGGAAGGTAACGGCTTATGAGCAAACGCATCGGGATGATTTCTCTCGGATGTGCGAAAAATCAGGTCAACGCGGAACAGATGATGTTCCTCCTGCGTGAGGCAGGCTATGAGATTCTGCCCTCTGTCGAGGATGCGGATGTTGTGATCATCAACACCTGCGGCTTTATTGACTCCGCCAAGAGCGAGGCAATTGACAACATTCTTGCGATGGGCGAATTGAAAGCGGCAGGTGTGATCGGGAAGATCCTTGTAACAGGCTGCCTGTCACAACGCTATCAGGATGAGATCCTGACCGAGATGCCCGAGGTAGACGGTGTGCTCGGCACAGGCAGCTATGACGACATTGTTTCGGTTGTGGAGAGGCTGCTTGGCGGCGAGACTGTCAGCGAGTTCGGGGACATTCACGCGCCGATGAGCGAGGCGGGACGCATCCTGACCACGCCGGAATACTATGCTTACTTAAAGATCGCAGAGGGGTGCGACAACCACTGCTCTTACTGCGTCATTCCGTCTCTGCGCGGCAGATACCGCAGCCGCACGATGGACGATTGCCTCTATGAAGCGCGGATGCTGGCGGAGGACGGCGTGAAGGAGCTGATCGTTGTCGCGCAGGACACGAGCCGCTACGGCATTGACCTGTATGGCGAACGGAAGCTGCCGGAGCTTCTGCGAGAGCTTTGCAAAATTGAAAAGCTGCACTGGGTGCGTGTGCATTATCTCTATCCCGACGAAATGACCGACGAACTGCTTGAGGTCATTGCCACCGAGCCGAAAATCGTCAAGTATATGGACATTCCCATCCAGCACGTCAACGATACGATCCTCAAAAAGATGAACCGTCGCGGCACAAAGGCGGAGATCAGCGCGCTGTTTGCCAAAATACGGCAGAGAATTCCCACCGCAGTCATCCGCACCAGCCTTATTACGGGACTGCCCGGTGAAAGCGAAGCGGAGTTCGAGGAGCTTTGCGACTGGCTGCGCGAGCAGAAATTGGAGCGCGTCGGCGCGTTTGCTTTCTCTCCGGAGGAGGGTACGGCTGCGGCAAGAATGGAGCATCCTGATGAGGAAACCGCTGTCCGCCGCGCAGAAATTGTCAGTGAGCTGCAATCGCGTATCATGGACGAGTACAACGAAGCGCGCGTCGGCACGACATTAGAGGTGCTCTGCGAGGGCTATGAACCCGAGGCAGAACAGTATTTCGGCAGAACCTACGCCGATTCGCCCGACATCGACGGCAGAGTTGTCTTTGACAGCGAAAAGCCCGTACGCGTCGGCAGCTTTGTGCAGGTCAAAATCACGGGCGTCTGTGACGGCGACCTTGTTGGATTTACCGAGGAGGACTGAACTATGACGACTGCAACCAAGTTCACGCTGGTGCGCGTGCTTCTGATTCCCGTTTTTCTTGTTTGTATGTACCTTGCCGAGGCATATGGCACGGTCATGCAGTATGTGGCTTTGGCGGTGTTCGCCATTGCAAGCTTGACGGACTTGATCGACGGTCAGATCGCCCGCCGCTGCAATCAGGTGACCGATCTCGGGAAATTCCTTGACCCGCTGGCGGATAAGGTGCTGGTCATTGCGGCAATGGCGATGTTCTGCGAATGGGGCATTTTCCCCGCGTGGGCGCTGATGATCGTCTTAACGCGTGAATTCGCCGTGACTGGCCTGCGCCTGATTGCCGCAGGGAAGGGTCGCGTGATTGCCGCGGGCTGGTCGGGCAAGCTTAAAACCGCTGTTACAATGGCGGGTATTTGCCTGATGCTGTTTCTCGACACCTCCGTGTTTGCAGATCTGCTCGGCGTCTGCTTTTTGGAGATCGTCAACTGGGTTATCGTCGGTCTGATCTCCGTGACCACCCTCTACTCCGGCGTGGAGTACTTCATCAAGAATTTTGATGTGCTGAAGGAGAAAAAGTAATCCGCTGCAACTGACTGCACGCGGCGCGCCGAGGTCGTCGCGCCCTACAGGGGCGAGCCTTTGCGAAATGCACTTTTTTGCTTGACACATTTCTGCGGAGATGCTAATATAATGGCAATGAAAATATCGTGTTGATCGAAAAGAGTACTCCGCAATGGGTGCGGCAGAGAGTGACTGTCATTGGCTGAAAGCGGTCGCGGCGCTGTGCGGGGGAAGTGCGTTCGGGAGCGAGGGGAGACCCCGTTTGCCGCGTTAAGGCAGAAGTGAGAAATCAGAGTGGAACCGCGAGCTATGCCCGCCTCTGGAGCAATTCCGAGGCGGGCTTTTTATGTGTTTGGAGGCGAGAGAATGCGGTTAAAAGAAACCATAGAGGCTTATCGGCGCAATGACCCTGCGGCGCGGAGCAATCTTGAGGTGTTCTTCCTGTATAACGGGCTGCACGCTGTGATGTATTATCGCGTCGCGCACTGGTTTTATACCCACAGAATGAAATTCATTGGGCGCTGGATATCGCAGTTTGCCCGCCGCAGGACGGGGATTGAAATTCATCCGGCGGCAAAGATCGGGCGGCGGCTTGTCATTGACCACGGCACGGGTACGGTCATCGGCGCGACGGCGGAGATCGGGGACGACTGCCTGCTCTATCAGGGCGTGACCCTCGGCGGCACGGGCGCTGCAAGGGAAAAACGCCATCCGACCCTCGGCAACAATGTCATGGTCGGCTGCGGCGCAAAGGTCTTAGGCCCCTTCAAGGTCGGAGACAACGCGCGCATCGCTGCGAATTCCGTTGTGTTGGAGGAGGTACCTGCCAATTCGACGGTGGTTGGCGTGCCCGGACGTGTGGTGCGCTTGAATGGTGAAAAGCTCGACCATATCCACACGCCCGACCCTGTCCGCGCGGAGCTGGATTATCTGCATGAACGCGTGGAATTGCTGGAAAAACAAACGCAAACGGAGGAGAAATAATATGTATCTGTACAATTCACTGACCCATAAAAAAGAGCTGTTTGTCCCGAACCATCCCGACATCGTGAAAATGTACACCTGCGGCCCGACGGTCTATCACTATGCCCATATCGGCAATCTGCGCAGCTATATCATGGAGGATGTGCTGGAAAAGAGTCTGCGCTACCTTGGCTACAATGTCAAGCGCGTGATGAACATTACCGATGTCGGGCATCTTGCCTCGGATGCGGACACGGGTGAGGACAAGATGCTCAAGGGCGCCAAGCGCGAGCACAAGAGCGTCATGGAGATCGCGAAATTCTACACCGACGCGTTCTTTACCGACTGCGCGAAGCTGAACATCAAGACGCCGGATGTCGTGGAGCCTGCGACGAACTGCATCGACGAATATATCCACATGGTCACGACCTTGCTGGATAAGGGCTATGCGTATCAAGCCGGCGGCAACATCTATTTTGACACCTCGAAGCTCGAAAAATACTATGTCTTCAACGACCACAATGAGGAGGACTTAGCTGTCGGTGTGCGCGAGGGCGTCGAGGAGGACACAAACAAGCGCAATAAGAACGACTTTGTTCTCTGGTTCACCAAGTCCAAGTTTGAAGATCAGGCGCTCAAGTGGGATTCCCCGTGGGGTGTTGGCTATCCCGGCTGGCACATCGAATGCTCGTGCATCAGCATGAAGCATTTGGGGGAGGATATGGATATCCATTGCGGCGGCATCGACAACGCCTTCCCGCACCACACGAATGAGATCGCGCAGTCTGAGGCGTACCTCGGGCACAAATGGTGCAATTACTGGTTCCATGTCCACCACCTCAACACCGAGAGCGGCAAGATGTCCAAGTCCAAGGGCGAATTCTTGACCGTCTCGCTGCTTGAGGAGAAGGGCTATGACCCGATTGTCTACCGTCTGTTCTGCCTGCAGAGCCATTACCGCCGCAATCTCGTTTTCTCGTGGGAGAATTTGGACAACGCGGCTGTGACCTATGAAAAGCTGATTGCCAAGATCGCCGCCCTCGATCCGAACGGCGGCGAGATCGAGACGGAGGCGCTTTCCAAGCTGAAGGAGCGCTTTGTCACCGCCCTGAACGGCGACCTCAACACCTCGCTTGCGGTTACGGCGCTTTATGACGTCCTCAAAGCCAAGACCAACGACGCGACAAAGCTCGCTGCCTTTGCGGACTTTGATCAGGTGCTTGGACTGAATCTTCTCGCTGCGGCGCAGAAGGTGCGCGACGCGCAGCCGAAGGAGGAATCCGACCCCGAGATCGACGCGATGCTCCTGGCCCGCGCCGAGGCGAAAAAGGCGAAGAACTGGGCGGAGGCGGACCGTATCCGCGACGAATTGAAGGCGCGCGGCATCGAGATCATCGACACGCCGCAGGGCGCAAAGTGGAAGCGCATCTGATTGGGAGGAATGAAATGAAACTGATGATCCTGGACGGCAACAGCGTGATCAACCGTGCCTTTTACGGCGTGCGGCCGCTGACGACCCGCGAGGGCTTTTATACCAATGCGATCTTCGGTTTTTTGAACATTTTGCAGCGCGAGGTCAAAAACGAAGCGCCGGACGCCCTCTGCGTCGCCTTCGATCTGCACGGCCCGACCTTCCGCCATGTCCGCTATGACGGCTATAAGGCGACGCGGCACGGTATGCCCGAGGAGCTTGCCATGCAGATGCCCGTGATGAAGCAGGTGCTTACCGCGATGAATATCCCGATCTACGAATGTCAGGGCTGGGAGGCGGATGATGTAATCGGCACAGTCGCGCGCATTTGCTGCGGGCAGAATTGGAAGTGCGTTGTCCTCACGGGCGACCGCGACAGCCTGCAGCTTGTGAACGACTGCGTGACCGTCCGCCTTGTGAGGACGCAGGGCGGACAGACGCTGGCGCAGAACTATACGCCGGAGGTCTTTTTCGAGGAATACGGCATGGAGCCGATCCGCCTCGTTGACCTCAAGGCGCTCATGGGTGACAGCTCGGACAATATCCCCGGCGTCGCGGGCGTCGGGCCCAAGACGGCGAAGGAGCTGCTGCAAAAATACGGCACGCTGGACGGCGTTTATGAGAATCTGACGCCGCAGAATATGAAGGGGAAGCTCTTTGAAAAGCTGCAAAACGGCAGGGAGACGGCATATCTCTCTTACGAGCTGGCGACTATCCGCTGCGACGCGCCGATCGAATTCTCTCCACAGGAGAATTTAATTCAGCCGCCCAAACGCCGCGCACTGTATGACCTGTTTACGAAGCTCGAATTTCAGAAGCTGATCGACAAATACAACCTGCGTTCGGCGGCGTTTGAGGAGGACGAGCCTGCGGAGGTGCCTGCCGAGGTTGTGGGCGAGTGCCGCAGCGAATTGGTGGAGACCGAGGCGCGGGCGCGGGAGCTTGCGGCGCAGTTTGCCGAGCAAGAGTATGTGGTGCTGCATTTCACGGAGGACTTCTCCGCCTTCGCGGTCTACGCGCCGCAGACGGAGGGTGTGATGTATCTCTACACGCAGGAGCGGCTCGGCGCAGCGTATGAAGGCGTTCTGCGGGAGCTGTTGACGGCGAAGATCCGAAAGGTGACCCATGACTGCAAGCCGCTCATGCGTGCACTGCTTGCAAAGGGACTTCCCATTGACGGCTTTGTGTTTGACACCGCCGTTGCCGCCTATCTCCTCGACGCGACGAGGGGGAAGTATTCGCTCTCGGTACTCACGGAGGACTATCTGCATGTTACGCCGCCGACCGCGCAGGATACAACGGCTTACGGTGTCTTGATGAGCGAAGCGGCTTCCGTCGAGGCGCTGTATGAGACGCTTTTGAAGAAGCTGAAGGAGCAGGGGACGGACAAGCTCTATTTTGAGATCGAGCTGCCGCTGTGCCGCGTGCTTGCTGAGATGGAGCATGACGGCGTGCAGGCGGATAAGGACGCGCTCTCTACGTTCGGCGCAATGCTTGCCGACAGAATCGCGGCTTGCGAAGCGCTGATCTTTGAGACGGCAGGAGAGAAATTTAACATCAATTCGACCAAACAGCTCGGAGAGTTGTTATTTGAAAAGCTCGGCTTGCCGCCGGTCAAAAAGACCAAGAGCGGCTACTCGACCAATGTGGAGGTCTTGGAGGCGCTGAAGGACAAGCACCCCGTCGTGCAGGCAATCATGGATTATCGGATGCTGACCAAGCTCAAATCCACCTATGCCGACGGTCTGCAAAAGGAGATCGCCCCCGACGGGCGTATCCACACGACCTTCCAAAACCTTGTTACGGCGACGGGACGCCTGTCCTCCACCGAGCCGAATCTGCAAAACATCCCCGTGCGTACGGAGCTGGGCAGTGAAATTCGCAAAATGTTTGTCCCGCGTGAGGGCTGGGTCTTTGTGGACGCGGACTACAGTCAGATCGAGCTGCGCGTTTTGGCGCATATCGCGGATGACAAGCGGATGCAGGAGGCATTTTTGTCGGGCGAGGACTTCCATTCGGTTACCGCGTCGCAGGTGTTTAATGTGCCGCTCGAGGAAGTGACGCCCCTTATGCGCCGCCACGCTAAGGCGGTCAATTTCGGCATCGTCTACGGCATCTCGGAGTTCTCCCTTGCGCAGGACATCGGCGTCACGCGCAGAGAGGCGAAGGACTATATCGACCGCTATTTGACCAAGTACAGCGGCGTGCGCGACTATATGCACGATATCGTCGAGACTGCCCGCAAACAGGGCTATGTCGAGACAATGTTCGGACGCCGCCGCAGAATTCCTGAGATCACGAGCAGCAATTTCAATGTCCGCTCCGGCGCAGAGCGTATCGCACTGAACACGCCCATTCAGGGCACGGCGGCGGATATCATCAAGCTGGCAATGGTGCGCGTGTTTGACGCGCTGGAGCAGCAAGCGTTACAGGCGCGGCTGATCCTGCAGGTGCACGACGAGCTGATCGTCGAATGCCCTGCGTTTGAGGCGCAGAGCGTCATGGATATCGTGACGCGCGAGATGGAGAACGCCGTCAAGCTCTCCGTGCCGCTCGTTGCCGAGGCAAAAATGGGCGAAAGCTGGTATGACGCAAAATGATCGTTCCGATGCATGAATCGCATATCGCACAGATCGCAGCGCTGGAACAGCTCTGTTTCTCCGACCCGTGGAGCGAGAATTCCGTCCGTTCGGAGCTATCCAATCCGCTCAGCCTTTGGCTCGTCGCCGAGGAGGACGACAGGGTGATCGGCTATGTCGGCTCACAGTCGGTTCCTCCCGAGGCGGATGTGATGAATCTTGCCGTCGCGCCCGACTGTCGAAAAAAGGGGATCGGGCGGGCGCTGATGACCGCGCTGATTGCACAACTGCGCAGCCGAGGTGTGACCGCTCTGTTTTTGGAGGTGCGCGTCGGCAATCTACCCGCGCAGAGCCTCTACCAAAGCCTCGGCTTCGTCGAGGTCGGACGGCGTCCAAAATATTATGTTAACCCAATCGAGGACGCGCTGATCCTCAGAAAGGAGCTAACTGATGCTGATACTGTCGATTGAGTCCTCCTGCGATGAGACGGCGGTCGCCCTCGTGCGCGACGGGCGCGAGGTGCTGACGGACTGCATCGCCTCGCAGGTACCGCTGCACCGCATTTACGGCGGCGTTGTGCCGGAGATCGCGTCGAGAAAGCACATTGAGGCGATTTACGGGCTTGCCGAGCAGGCGCTCAAGGAGGCGAAAATCACGCGCAGCGAGATCGATGCGGTTGCCGTGACCTATGCACCGGGGCTGATCGGCGCACTGCTCGTCGGCGTGAATTTTGCGAAGGCGGCGGCGCTGGCGCTCGGCAAGCCGCTCATTCCCGTACACCACATCCGTGGGCATATCGCCGCAAATTACATCGCCTATCCTGATCTAAAACCGCCGTTTCTGTGCCTCGTTGTCTCGGGCGGACACACGATGCTGGTCGATGTTAAGGACTACTGCGAAATGGAGATTCTCGGCGGCACGCGCGACGACGCGGCAGGCGAGTGCTTTGACAAGGTTGCGCGAATGCTGGATATGCCGTATCCCGGCGGGGCAGCGCTGGATAAAGCGGCGCGCGGCGGCGACGAGACGCGCTATCCGATGCCGCATCCGAAGCTCTCGGGTAATCCCTTGGATATGTCCTTCTCGGGGCTGAAGACGGCAGCGGTCAACCTGATCCATAATACGCGCCAAAAGGGCGAGGAAATCTGTATCCCTGACCTGTGCGCAAGTTTCTCCGCCTCGGTCAGCGCAATGCTCATTCCGCGCACGATCGCGGCACTCGAACAGACGGGCAGAACGACCCTTGCCGTTGCGGGCGGCGTGGCGGCGAATTCCCGCATCCGAGGCGACCTGACGCGGGAATGCGAAAAGCGCGGTGTGCGCCTGTGCCTGCCGCCCTTGTCCCTCTGCGGAGATAATGCCGCTATGATCGGCGCACAGGGCTATTACGAGTACCTCGCGGGGAATCTTGCCGATCAAACCCTTAACGCTTACGCCACCAAATCCATGGAGGGAGAAACAATATAACAGAGTAAAATTGCAGGATGTGCTATCACATCCTGCAATTTTTGTCAAAATAAGTCGATAGTAATTCTGACGAAGAAATGTTCTTATGTAAACTAAAAATCGCTTTCGAATACGAAAGAAGTCCGTTTGCGACATTGTCGAAAAAATAGGAAAAATGAAAAACAGTATATTCAAAAGGGTTTGACCCTGTGCAAAAACCTGTGCAAACTGTTTATAACCTTAGTCAAATGTGTAAATGATTATGATTACGGTCAACCATATTTCTTGCCTTAAGGCAAGTCTCCTTACCGTCGCGGGCAAGGAAACTTGCATTCCGTGAGGAGCACTGCACACGCCGTGCATAAAACTATGGAAGCTCTGATACTGATTCTTGATTAAATTCTTTAATCAAGAATCCCGTGTGCTACGCACACTCGCATCGTGCTAACGCACGCTGCGCCGTCTCGTGCAGAATTTGACGCACCTTCGGTGCTATAAAAAGCTATTCGGTGCTATAAAAAGCTATGTAAGCTTTTTGTCAAATTCTAGTATGAATCGATCCGCTGAACGCCGCTGCTAATTGGTTCAGAACTTCCCTAATTCTTGATATAGCACTTTAATCAGGGATCAGTATAATATAACTACGATAATGAAGGGGGATATATCCCATTGAGCAGCACCCTATGAGAGCATGATCAAGCTTCGGCAGGAAAAACAAACGCCGGATCAGTAACTGTTCAACCACGCGGATTTCACCGGCGTTAACATCTCGGAATAGGCGCAGACGGCTGACAGCCGCCCCCTGCGGGTACGCCTGGGAGCTGCGGGTGCTATTTCGGGCTTAGCTCTACGGCGCGGCGGAGAATGCTGTAGGGCGGGACGGGGTGTGGGAGCTGCATGGTGAAGGTCATTTGCGGAGTGCGAGGCTCGGTCAAGAGTGCACCGTCTGCGTCCGCCATGCTCGGCGCGGTGAACGCGAAGGGGCGCAGATCGGGTCCGACCAGCTCGACGGTATCTCCTGCCGCGAATTTATTGCGAAGGGAGAGGGTCGCAAGCCCGTTTTTGTCGCAGTCCGTCACGATGGCGCAGACCTGCCAATCGCGGATGTAGCGGGAATTCTGCGTGTACTGTCCCGGTTCGCCGTAGAAAAAACCGGTGGAATAGCGGCGGTGTGAGACACGCTCGACCTCGCCGCGCCAGACGGGATCAACAGGTCTGCCTGCGGCGACATCGTCGATCACATGGCGGTAAGCACCTGTGACGATAGCGGCGTAATAGGCGGATTTCGCGCGGCCTTCAATCTTCAGACAGTCTACACCGACCTCTATCAGGTCGTCGATATGGTCGATCATGCACATATCGCGGGAATTCATGATGTAAGTGCCCTTTTCATCCTCAAACACGGGGAAATACTCGCCCGGGCGCTTTTCCTCCATCAGCGCGTACTGATAGCGGCAGGGCTGGGCGCAGGCACCGCGATTGCTGTCTCTGCCCGTCATATAGTTTGAAAGCAGGCATCTGCCCGAATAGGACACACACATTGCACCGTGGGCGAACGTCTCGATTTCCAGCTCCTTCGGCGTGTTTTGCCGAATTGTGCGAATCTCCTCAAGCGACAGCTCACGCGCAAGGACAACGCGTTTTGCGCCGAGGTCATACCATGCGTTTGCACAGGCATAGTTGGCGATGCTGACTTGCGTGGAGATATGGCGTTCGCAGTGAGGCGCGTATTTTTCGGCTGCGCGGAAGACACCGAGATCTGCAATAATCAGCGCATCGACGCCGCTTTGATCAAGCAGCTCCAAATGTGCGGGAAGCCCCGCAAGCTCATCGCTGCGGGGCATGGTGTTGACGGTGACGTGAACCTTCACGCCGTGCTCATGGGCATAACGGACTGCCTCTGGCAGCTCCTCTGCGGGGAAGTTCCCCGCAAAGGAGCGCATACCGAAGCTTGTCCCTGCCAGATAGACCGCGTCCGCGCCGTAGAGAACGGACATTTTCAGCCGTTCCATATCGCCGGCGGGCGCTAATAATTCAGGCTTATTCCGCATTTTCCTGCTCCTGTAAGAATGCATTGTGTTCGTCATAGGTTTTGGAGAAGTGATGGAAGCCGGTGGACTTGTCCAAGGCGTAGAAATAGTAATCCGTATCTGCGGGATTCAATGCGGCGGTGATGCTCGAAAGACCGGGGTTGGAGATCGGGCCGACGGGCAGACCTGCGTGCTTATAGGTGTTATAGGGGCTGTCCACCTGCGTGTCCTCGTAGGTCAGCGGACGGTTGATGCCGCCGAGGGCGTAGACTACGGTCGCGTCGATGTTGATATACGGCCAGTTTGCGGGATCACACAGGCGGTTGTAGATGACCGAGGCAATATTGCCGCTTTCGGTGACGCCTGCCGTCTCACGTTCGATCATGGAGGCGACGGTGATCAGCTCATAGACCGAGAATTGATGTGCGGCGATATAGTCCTCGTCGTAGCCTGCTGCGCTCAGTCGCTCAGCAAAGGCTTCGTTGAGTGTAACAAGCTGCTCTTTTGCGTTGTCGGAGAACTTGCGGTCAAAATTCGTCAGAAGCTTGTCCAACACGCGCTCGGGATCGTCATCCTCGTAGAAATCGTAGGTGTCGGGGAAGAGGAAGCCCTCAAGGCGATTTTCCTCGCCGTAAGGGATTCCCTCCAAGAACCAGTAGTCGAATTCCGTTTCCGCGGCACATTTTGCGAGTTCATCGACGGTGCAGACACCGTTTTTCTCCATCAGCGCGAAGATCTGCGCAGCAGTCATTCCCTCGGGAATCATCACGCGGACAGTGGTGCGGTTGGGACTGCTGGCAATCATGCCGTTGACGAGCGCATGATAGTCGTAGTTATAGTAAATCTCATACGTCCCGGGATCCATTGTGTCGCCCGAATCCGTGAAATTGCAGTAGAACTTAAACAGCCAAGGATATTTGATGACGCCCTTGTCCGCAAGCATTTGGGCAATATCGTCGAGGGTATCGCTTTCCTTGATCGTAACGGTGAGCATTTCGTCGGAGCGGCCGAACGCCAGTACGTCCTGCGCGCATTCCCATATGCCGTAGCCAAGGCCGATGGCGGTGATGCCGACAATGACAAGATAGAGGATTACCTTGACAAAGAGCGGAACAATGCGGCGCTTTGCCTTGCGCTTCGGCTTTTCGGGCGGGGGCGCTTCTTCGCCGTCTTCCTCATATTCATCGTTTTGATAATCGCCCAGCGGAGTGAGTGGCGCTTCGTTTTCATATTCGCCGTAGTCGTCAAAAGCGTCTCCGAAATCGGGCGTGAAAGACGCTTCTTCTGCAGGCGCGGTGAATTCGTCCTCTGCAGGCGCGGCAAAGCCGTCCTCTGTCGGCAAATCGGAGAAAGCAGGCTGCTCTTCGTCAAGCTGCTGCTTTGTTTCAGCGAGCAGCTCGTCAAACGACAGCGCCTCGTCGGAATCAAAAAGATCGTCAAATTTATCAGACATTGCTGTCCTCCTTTCGGAAGCGCGGGCTTACCCGCAATATACGATATCTGCGGCAACCTTCTGTGCCGCATCCTGCCCGCGAAGTGCGGTGATCAGCGCAAGGGCAAAGTCAAAGGCTGCGCCTGCTGCTCTGCCAGTAATGATCTTGCCGTCGCGCACGGCGGGAGCGTCCTGCATCTTCGCGCTTCCCATCTCGTCTTCCATGCCGGGATAACAGGTCGCGTTTTTGCCGTCTGTAATGCCGAGCTGTGCGAGCACGGTCGGCGCAGCGCAGATTGCGGCAACAAAGCGCCCTTGGTCATAGACCTTGCGGACGGCGGAGAGAACCGCCTTGCTGGCACGGATGGAGGCAACGCCGCCCAAGCCGCCGGGCAGGACGAGCATTTCCGCGTCGGAAAGCGCTGTCTCCTCCGCAACACAGTCGGCGCGGAGCGTGATACCGCGGCTGCCCGTGATCTCTGTGCCGCCGATGCCCGCAAAGCGGACGTCAATTCCTGCGCGGCGCAGGAGGTCACATGGGACGAGCGCCTCCGCTTCCTCAAATCCCTTGCCGAGAATAATATAGACCATGTGCTATGCCTCCAAACACTTTTGTACAAGGTGGAAGATTTCATTGTGAATATCATCAATGGTGCGCATTTTGCCGTCCTTGGCGCAGTTGATGATTGTCCAGCCGTAAAAATGCGCCGCTTGCAGGCCGGTATCGCGGCACAGGCGCAGATAATCCATATTCTGCTCGTGAATATCCGCGTGTGTATGGGTCTTTTCCTCGCGTTTGCGGAGCATCTGCCCCGTCAGCTCGGTCGGTACATCCAAGTATATGACGATGTCCGGCTTCGGAAGTTCCATATGCCGGTATTCAAAGTCGTACAGCCAGCGGAAAAACTCCTCGCGGCTCTCGGCAGGCTCCTTCGACGCCTGATGGACGGCGTTGGAGGTGGTGTAGCGGTTGGCGAGCATCAGACCGCCGTTTTTATAGTATTCGCCCCAGACCTTGCGATAAGAGGCGTAGCGGTCAACGGCGTAGAAGGTGGAGGCGGCGTAGGCATTGACATCGGAGGGTTTGCTGCCGAATTCGCCGCCGAGATACATGCGGATGAGCGCGGAGGAGGGCTCGGAATACTGCGGGTAATCCATGGTTCGGAAGTCAATGCCGAGTGCTTTCAGACGTTTAGTCAGAAGCGTGAACTGCGTGGTCTTACCGGAGCCGTCCGTTCCTTCAAACACAATCAGCTTTCCCATGTTCATTATCCTTTCATTCTCATTTTGATCGCTGCGAAAACAAATTTCGGCAAACGCATCATCCGTCCGAGGCGGCGCGGCTCCTTGATGAGCCGATAGAGCCATTCGAGCTGCAAACGGATCATCCAGCGCGGAGCGCGCTTGACTGTGCCGGCAATGCCGTCGAGCGTGCCGCCCAAGCCGATCATCAGTTTAACCTTCAGGTCGGCAGTATGTGCGTGCATAAAATTCTCCTGCTTCGGCGCGCCGAGACAGACATAGACGACATCCGCCTGCGCCTCGTTGATGCGGCGCACCGCCTCGCTGTCCTCTTTGAAATAGCCGTCCATTGTGCCGCAGATACAGAGCTTCGGATGCTTTTGAAGCATTTTTTCCGCAGCTGCCTCCGCAATGCCGGGCTTGCTGCCCAAAAGGAACAGCCGTTTTCCCGTCTCCTCTAAGATCGGCAGCAGATTCTGCGCAAACTCGATGCCTGCGACCTTCTGCTTGAGCGGTGTTTTGAGAATTTTTGCGCCGAGGACGACGCCTGCACCGTCGGGCAGGACGAGCGCCGCAGCGTTCAGCACGGCACGGAACTGCGCCTTTGTGATGGTGCCGCCGGGGACGTATTCATCTACCGCGTCATCATCGTTGCAGCCGCGCAGAATGGACATGCCGTATTTGCCCCAGGAGAACCAAGCCATTTTATCACAAAATTCTCGCTTTGTCTATTCTATTATTTCACATTCTGCCCGCTGCAGCATACAATGTTGTGAAAGCAGGTTTCTGCTTGTGTAAGCGCGGAGACGCGTCCGCGATTACTTAAATTGTTTTTTGGGAGGTATTTTGATTATGCCGGAAAACACCCATGAAGCAGCAGGCGGCGTCGAAGCGAGGCAGCCGATCTGCATTCATACGCATCAGATCATGGATAGCTGCTTGGACAAAGACTGTGTGGAGGAGCTGCGCGTTTACCTCACAACGCAGTCCCAAGCGGCGCTCGACGGCGCGACCACGGCAAAGACCCGCTGTGCGGAGCTGTTATTTGTCGATGTCGGCGTTGAGCCGCTGGCGTACAAACACGGACATTATGCGATTGACCTGACCTTCTATTACCGCATCATCGGCGATGCGATCTTGGGCGGGACGCGCCCGACGACGATCACGGGATTGGCGGTCTTTGCCAAGCGCGTTGTGCTCTACGGCGGCAAGTGCGGCGCGAAGACCTTCCGCAGCACCGATGAACTGCCGTGCGCTGACGAGCTGCTGCACAGTGAGCTTCCGCTGGCGGTCGTTGAGGCGCTTGACCCGATGATTCTGTCGGCAAAGGTGCGGGAGGTCTGCGAATGCCGCCGCTGCGAAACGGAGCTTGCGGACATTCCTGCCAATATCGTCGAGAGCTTCGGCGAGCAGCTCGTGCTCTCCGGCGAGAGCAAGCGGCTGTATGTCACCATTGGGCAGTTCTCCACCGTCCGCCTCGAGCGCGAGACGCAGATTTCCGTTGAGCCGCGTGAATACTGTGCGCCGACGCGCGAGTGCTGTGACGAGGAGTGCTGCGAGGAGGACCCCTGCGAGATGTTCAGCCGTATTGACTTTCCGATGCGTGAGTTCTTCCCCGGAAGCCGTAAGGAGGAAGGAAAGGAGCCGCGGCCACCGTATCAGACCTGCGGCTGCTGACGCTACAGCTTATGCAAAAGGAGCTTGTCTCATAGATAAGAACGCCGCGTTTTCCGATACGGAAAACGCGGCACAGTTTTATTTTGCCATATGGACATCAACCTGCGGATAGGGAATCGAGATACCCTCCGCATCGAAAGCTTTCTTCACTGCCTCCGTCACGTCAAACTTGACCTCGAAATAATCCTCCGGCGCCGTCCAAAGCAGCAAAAGGTAGTTTACACTGCTGTCGGCATATTCGCTGATATGTACCTCGGGCGGTATGTCTGCGCAGAGCTTCGGATGCTGCGCCGCCGCGAGGAGCACCGCCTTGACGCGGTCAATATCGTCATTGTAGGAGGCGGAGAAGGTCAGCTCCACGCGGCGCTTGCCTTCGACCGTGTAATTATAGATGCGGGCGGAGGCGGCATCGCTGTTGGGGATATAGATGCGCTTGCCGTCGGCAGTGAGAATCTGCGTGTAGCTCATGCCGATCTGCTCGACCGTACCGCTGTCCGAGCCGATTTGGACGAAATCGCCGACGCGGAACGGGTGCGTGGCAAGCAGCGTGACGCTGCCCACCACGTTTGCCAGTGCGTTCTGCACCGCCAGCGAAACTGCCAAAGAGACAACGCTCAGGATTGCAACCAGTGAGGTCACATCAACGCCGAGACTCCCTGCCGCAATCAGCAGCACAATGGCGTACAACAGCACGCGCATGATCGCCTTGAGGAAGGCGAACATCGTCCTATCGAGCTTGGAACGGCTGAGCGCGCGGTCAAAAAGCTTCAGCAGCAGCTTGACGGCAATCGTGCCGACCACCAAGATCAGTACGACAGGCAGAAGCTTTTCCAGTGTCAAGGAAGCGAAAAAGCTTCGGATTTCTTCCCAGCTCATTGCTCGCCCTCCGTTTCCGCAGCGGGCAGACGGTTCGAATCGGCGTTGACATACGCCATCAGTTCGTCGCCCGTGATGGTTTCCTTTTGCAGCAGATAGAGCGAGATCTCATCCAGCAGGGCGCGGTTGTCGCGCAGAAGCTGCTTGGCGCTTTCATAGCAGCTGCTCAGCAGAGTGCGCACTTCGTCATCCGCCGTGGCGGCGGTGGTCTGTGCGCAGTCCATATATGCCTGCCCGTCGAGGTATTCGCTCTGCGTGGCGGCGAGTGCCATCAGACCGATCTTGTCGCTCATGCCGAACTGCGTGACCATACGGCGCGCCAGTTCGGTTGCACGTTGGATGTCGTTCGCCGCGCCCGTCGTCTGAATGCCGAAAACGGTCTGCTCAGCGGCGCGTCCGCCCAAAAGCGTTTGAAGCTGAATGAGCAGCTCCTCTTTGGAATTGAGGTATTTTTCCTCTTCAGGCATTTGCATCGTGTAACCGAGTGCACCTGAGGTGTGCGGGACGATGGTGATCTTCGAAACAGGCTGCGAATGCTTGCGCAGGGCGGCGACAAGGGCGTGACCGACCTCGTGATAGGCGACGATGCGCTTTTCCATGTCCGTCAGCACCGTGCCTTTTTTTTCAGTACCTGCAATGACCGTCTCAAAGGAGACGAGGAGATCCTGCTGATTGACCGCCTGCCTGCCCATACGCACGGCGCGCAGGGCGGCTTCGTTGACGAGATTTGCGAGATCTGCACCGACCGCACCTGCCGTTGCCTGCGCCAGCTTGCGAAGATCGACGTCTTCGGCAAGGCGGATGTTGCGCGTGTGGACGAGCAGCGTCTGATAGCGTCCCTCTAAATTCGGACGGTCTACGATAATGCGGCGGTCGAAGCGTCCCGCGCGGAGCAGTGCCTTGTCCAAAACCTCGGGGCGGTTAGTTGCGGCGAGAATAACGACGCCCTTGGACGAATCAAAGCCGTCAATCTCCGCAAGGAGCTGGTTGAGTGTCTGTTCGCGTTCGTCATTGCCGCCGAACTTGCTGTCACGGCTTCTGCCGATAGCGTCGATTTCATCAATAAAGATGATGGCGGGAGCAACCTTGGACGCCTCCTGGAACAGATCGCGCACGCGGCTTGCGCCGACGCCGACGAACATCTCCACAAAGTCGGAGCCGGAGATGGAGAAGAAGGGAACATGCGCCTCGCCTGCGACCGCCTTGGCGAGCAGGGTTTTGCCCGTGCCGGGCGAGCCGACCAAAAGCGCACCCTTCGGCAGCTTTGCGCCGATAGCGGTGTATTTCTTCGGATTGTGCAGGAAGTCGATGATCTCCACGAGGGATTCCTTCGCCTCGTCCTGTCCGGCAACATCGCGGAAGGTGACGCCCGTCTCCTTTTCCATATATACCTTTGCTTTGCTCTTGCCGATGCTGCCGATACCGCCGATACCACCGCCGATGCCGCCGCCGGTGCGGTTGGCGACGATGCGCATGATGAGCGAAAAGATCAAAAACAGAAGGATCGGGAAGATGACCCAAGAGAAGAGAAAGGAGAAGGTGTCATCCTCGGGCTGCACGCCTGCGAATTCAACGCCGTTTGCCTGCATCGTATTCACCACATCGGTCAGTTCTACATCCGGCAGACGTGTTGTATAGTAGAGTATTTTTTCGTCGTTCTCCACATCCTCGCGGAGCGTATAGGCAATCTGATCTGTGCTGATCTCCGCTTCTTGAATGAGATTGTCGTTTGCAGCGGTCAGGAAACGGTCATAGCTTACCTGCTCCTGCTTCGAGGCGGTGAAAAGCCTGAAAATCTGATTGCCGAAGAAGGTGAATACGATGACCAAAAGAATTAACGCGATGATGGAAAATTTCGGCTTATTGCCGTTTCGTTGCTGATTATCGGGACCTCGGTTTGCCATTTTGTCACTCTCCCTTTTCGGACAGTCTCTCAAAGCTGTCATTTTGTTTTCTGAATCATATCATATTTTTTGCGCATTCGCAATTCATACTGTCTGTGTCGGCATGAATTTTTTGTAAAATCCGAGGAAATTTTCTCTGAACGCACATTTTGTTCATTTGTCAATGATGTGAGACTGGAAAAACGCGAAAGAGTTGCGAGATTAGGAAGGCGGTTTTGCTGACGGAGGGAGGGCGTAGCCCGAGTGGAG
>SFIL01000060.1 GCA_004556205.1 Clostridiales bacterium
ATGATCTGGGTCTATTTTATCGGCGGCGCCATGGCATCTTATGAAAAAACTCATATCCAATGCGGTATAGCGTCGGTAGTCACGAAGAACGGAAAAGTTCTTTACTGCGTGGATCTGATCAAGGATATTGTGTCCAGCCTTCTTTCTCTGTTGCTTACTTACTGGATGTACGATTTCTTTGCTTACAGTCTAAAAAAGGGACAGACAAGCGCACTTCTGAATATTCCCATGATCCTGTCACAGGGAACATTTTTTGTAGCTATGGTATTTATTTCCATTTTCTGTCTGCGAGATGTCTTTGACTTCAAGGCCAGAAGAGAAAAATTTCTGGGAGGTTATGATTCATGCAGCTGATGGTTTATGCCGTTATTGTGCTTGTCGTGTTGATGTTCCTCGGTGTCCCGCTCCCCCTTTGTTTCGGTGGGGCGCTCAGTCTGTTTGTGATACTAGGAGGCCTGAATATCAAGAGTCTCCTGGTATGGGGCTTAAGTCAGATGATCAGTTTTACGCTCCTCGCAGGGCCCATGTTCATCCTTTCCGGAGCATTTATCAACCATACCAAAATTGCGGACAGACTCCTTGATCTTGTCGAGAGCTTTACAAACAAGATCAAGGGCGGAATCGGCATTATTTCGATCGTGACCTGCGGCTTTCTTGGAGCTATTTCCGGCAGCGCCTTTACCGGCCTCGCAGCTGTCGGTCCGTCCCTCTTTCCAAAAATGGTCAAGCAGGGATACCCGCGCGGCTATGCGGCCGCACTGATTAGCAGCTCAACCATTCTCGGTGTTCTGATCCCTCCTTCTCTTACCATGATCACCTACGGTTGGATTACTGGGGAGTCCGTGCTCGCCTGCTTCCTCTCCACTGTCATTCCGGCTCTTTTGCTGATGTTCCTCCTGGCTGTTATCAATATCAGGGACGCCCGCAAATTTGATACAGGGACGATTGTCGAGGCGGATGCCCCCAAGAAGTCTAAGGCGAAGCTGTGGGTCTCCAGTATTCCTGCCCTGATGATGCCAGTGATCATTCTCGGCGGCATTTACGGAGGTATCTTTACCGCCAGTGAGGCTGCCGCCGTTGCTGTGTGCGTCTGCATCATCATTGGTCTCTTAGTCTATCGGAATCTCAATTTTAAAAGCTTCATGAGCGCTCTGCGGGAGTCCTCATCTTCCATCGGCTCAATTATGCTGATGATCTTCTTCTGTCTGCTTCTCTCCCAGTGCTTCGTTCTTCTGAAACTGCCCGAGCAACTTATTGCCATGTTTATGAGCTTCACAGACAGTAAGATCGTCGTTCTGCTTTGCATTAACGTGTTCCTGCTGTTTCTGGGAATGATAGTCAACGATGGAACGGCTGTTGTTCTCTGCGCCCCTATTCTGTTGCCGCTCTGCCAGGCATATGGTATCGGCGGCGTGCAATTGGCTGCGCTGATGGTCATGAATCTCAGCATCGGCGGACTCACGCCTCCTTATGCCAGCATCTTATATCTTGGTATGCGCGTATGCGACGTTTCCTTTGAGGAAATCATGCCGCCAGTCATAAAGCTGATCGTTTTCGCCTATCTGCCGGTCACCATCGCGACTACCTACATTCCCGAGCTTTCTCTTTTCCTCCCGCGGCTGTTCGGTCTGGCTTAATCTGAGCCGAAGGGCCAGCCCCGTTTGAACACTCCGGTGGCGTTCTTAGAGCACCGGCAGGTGTACGATGTCAAGGCGGATATCAATTATGCGTCCGGAGAAGAGATCCCCACGGCAGAGGAGATCGCCGAGCGCGCCGAGGAGATGGTCCGAGGCTGAGCTCCGGCCGGTACGGTACAATCCCATATATAAGTAGAGAAAGCTGTGATCCGGGTTATCCGGATCACAGCCTATCAGAAAGGACGAAAACCATGGATGTTCTTAAACGAATCGGCAGCGCGGCCGTTGTCCCCGTGGTCGTTTTAGACCGCGCGGAGGACGCCGTGCCCACGGCGCGGGCGCTTCTGGCGGGCGGGATCGACGTAATGGAGATCACATTCCGCACGGCGGCCGGCCGCGACGCTATTGCCGCCGTGGCAAGGGAGTGCCCGGAAATGCTGGTCGGCGCGGGAACGGTGCTCAACTGTGCGCAGGGCCGCGAGGCGATCGGGGCGGGGGCAAAATTTATCGTCTCTCCCGGCTTCAGCCGCGCGCTGATCGACGATTGCGCCGCGCAGGGGATCCCGGCGCTTCCGGGGTGCGCTACGCCCTCGGAGATCATGGACGCGCTGGACGCTGGGCTGAAGATCGTCAAGTTCTTCCCGGCGAACGTGTACGGCGGACTTGACGCGATGAAGGCGCTGGCCTCGGCGTTCGTCGGCGTGAAGTTCATGCCGACCGGCGGGATCAACGCAAAGAATCTGGCAGAATATCTGTCGGCGCCGTTCATCCACGCGGTCGGCGGCACGTGGCTGTGCAGCAGGGCGGACATTGCCGCGCACAACTTTGACAAAATCACGGCGCTGTGCCGGGAGGCGCGGAAGATCGCGCTGGGGTATGAGCTTGCACACGTCGGTGTCAATACCGACGGCCGGGCGTCGGCGCTGGAGATCAGCGGCGAATGGGAAAAAACGTTCGGATTCCCGGCGGCGGAGGGCAATTCCTCCTGCTTCGCCGGAACAGAGATCGAGGTCATGAACCGCCGCTATCTGGGAGAAAACGGCCACATCGGAATTGCTACGCGCTCTATGGAACGGGCAATCGACGACATGGAAAGGCGCGGGTTCTCGCTGGATATGAGCACGGCGAAATACAGCGGCGAGCGGATAAAGGCGGTGTATCTGAAAAATGAGATTGGCGGCTTTGCCGTACATCTGATGCAGAAATAACGGGGGCGGAACGATGAAATATCTTACTTTCGGAGAGATCATGCTCCGGCTGAAAAGCCCGGGACATGAACGCCTTTTTCAAAGTCCGGTGCTTGAGGCGACGTTCGGCGGCGGCGAAGCGAATGTGGCGGTGTCGCTGGCAAACTACGGGCTGGACGCGGCGTTTCTGACGGTGCTGCCGTCCAACGACGTTGGGGAAGCGTGCCTTCGCGAGCTTCGCTCCTTCGGCGTGGACACGTCCCGCATTGTTCGTTCCGACGGACGTTTGGGGATCTATTATCTGGAAAGCGGGGCCAACCAGCGCCCGTCCAAGGTCGTTTACGACCGCGCCGGATCGGCTATCGCCGAAGCGGCGTCCGGCGATATTGATTGGGAAAAAGCGCTGGAAGGCGTGAGCTGGTTCCATATCTCCGGCATCACGCCCGCCATTTCCAAAACGGCGATGGAACTGAGTTTGGAGGGCGTAAAAGCGGCAAAGCAGCTGGGCATTACGGTCAGCTGCGATCTCAATTTCCGGAAAAACCTCTGGAAATACGGAAAGCGCGCTGCGGAGGTCATGCGCGAAATGGCAAACTATGTCGATGTGGCGATCGCCAACGAAGAGGACGTGCAGAAATCCCTGGAGATCACGACCGACGTGGTCGTGGAGTCCGGTGAGCTGAGCCGCGAAAAGTACCGAGATCTCGGAAACCGTGTGCTTCAGGCCTATCCCAATATGAAAATGATCGCTATCACGCTGCGCGAAAGCCGCAGCGCCGACTGGAACGGCTGGGCGGCATGCTTGAACGACAGGGAGAACTTCTATGTTTCCCGCCGCTATGAGATCCGGGATATTGTGGACCGTGTCGGCGGCGGCGACAGCTTCGCCGGCGGGCTGATCTATGGGCTCAGCCGTTATGACGATCTGCAGCAGGCGCTGGAATTTGCCGTGGCCGCCTCCTGCCTGAAGCACAGCATCCTCGGGGACTTCAACCGCGTCAGCTGTGCCGAGGTGGAAAAGCTCATGGGCGGCGACGGCACCGGAAGAGTTCAGCGATAAAGAAGCCTCACACGGACATTGAACAGGTCCAAAAAAAACGGACAACAGACAAAGAGCCCCCTGATGTAGGGAAATAGAAGTACTACATCAGGGGGTATTATCTTGTCAAAAAGGAAATGGGTATATATCAAAATTCTTGGACCTGAGATCAATGCCATGCGGGAAGCAGGAAAAACACAGCAAGAAATAGCAGAACACTTCGGACTGGACAAAATTCAAATCAAGAACTGGATCAATCGATATAACAAAGAAGTGAAACGCATTGAAGCTGTGATTTCCCCTCTCTTCGCGCACCAAGGATCCGCTGTACGGAAGCCCATACAGCGGATCTCCGTTTATCAAAGAAGCTCAAAAGGCACCGTTCGCAGGAACGGTGCCTTTTCAGCTTGTCAAAGATGCCTCGCAGAGTTTGCGCCCGCCGGCGCAAAGGAAAAGGAAATCATTTTCTCCGGCAGCGTGTACGTCGGAGAAAATACCTCTCCGCTCGCGGCTCCCTTATCAAACGAGAGTCCAGTGAATCGGCTCTCGAGGACTTGTCAAAAACACCCTTTTGACAAACTTACGTCCCGCCGGTTAGTTTTTTGACCGGCGGGACTTTTGGGCTTTGCGCCTCATGTTTCTTTTTTCTTAAAGATGAAGAACTTGCTCAAAACATAGTTGAGGATCACGACGATGACGTTGGACGCGAGCTTCATCACCATATCGTTCCACCCGAGCAGATCGACGCACAGGTACATAAGGAGCATATCCAGAAGTCCCGTACCGACGCGCGCGCCGAGAAACGCGGCGAACTCCCTGCCGATCTCCTTTGCGCCCTTCGCCTCGCTGTGGAACACCCAGCGGCGATTCGTCACATACGCAAACAGCACGCTCAAAACCCATGCGATGGCGGTGCTGAATACCGTACCGCAGCCGAGAGGATGCGCGAACAGCCAGTAGGAGACATAGTTTACCGCCGTCGTGAGCACGCCGAAGATCACGTAGGGGACGAGATCCTTGTATTTCTCATAGAGAGCTTTCAGCTTTTCGTTCACTTTCTCACCTCAAAATTCGATCGTGCGCGACGTCTCCTCCGGGTCATGCCCGAAGAGGACGGCGGCGCAGTCCTTCTCGCGGCTCATCTCCGTGAGCCAGGCGAGCGAACGCTTTTGAAATTCGCGGTTGAAGCCCGCGAGCGGCACA
>SFIL01000015.1 GCA_004556205.1 Clostridiales bacterium
GTGTTCTTGTCGCGAAGGATCGACAGCTTGTGCTGAAGCAGAGGATGTTCCAAAACCTGTACTTTTCCCATTATGCTTCTCCTTTGCTCTTTTGCAGCCGCTCGTTGCGCTCGCGCTCCGCCTGTGAAAGACGCAGGTAATTCGGAACAAGCGCCGCGCCGTCAAAGTCCGCTCCCGTCAGAAGCAACCGACGTGCTGCCAACGCCACGCCCGAGGCGCGCTGCATTACGATATGCTCCGGCGCGAGTATGCAGCCGGATACAGTCTTACCGATGGTATTATAGCACAATTGTGCTCCATCTCCAACCATTATTTTCGGCTTTTTTTCATTTTTCAGCGATTCGGTCAATTCTTCGAGTGAAATCGCCCGATCTTCCGTCAGCCGCGTCAAAATGCCTCCCTCGCAGGAGAAGATCGCGTTATAGACCTGTGCACGGCGGGCATCCATCGCGCAGCACACAATGCCCTCAAACAGCCGTGCCTGCTGCGCCATTGCCTCCAATGTGGAAACACCGACGCACGGAAGCTCGCGCCCCCATGCAAAGCCCTTTGCCGCCGCCGTACCGATGCGCACGCCCGTAAAGCTGCCCGGGCCTGCGGCGCAGGCGACGGCGGTAATATCCTCCGCGGTCAGCTCACACACGGAAAGCAGCTCCTCCGCCAGCTTCATCAGCGTGCGGCTGTGCGTTTGGCCGCAGTTTAAGTAGCTCTCTCCAAGGAGCTTGTCCTCCTCTAAAATCGCAACCGACGCCGCTTTCGCGGACGTCTCAAAGGCTAAGATCCGCATCGTCCGTCCTCCCTTCGATCGTGATCCGCCGCGTCTCATCATCCGTTTTTTCAATCGCGACGGTGATGGCGTTCTCCATCGCGTCGCGGACGTTCTCGCTCCACTCCACGGCGCACACGCCGCCGCGCAAAAGATAGTCCTCCCACCCGATATCAAACAGTTCATCGCTCGAACCGAGGCGGTACATATCAAAGTGAAACAGGGGCAGTCTGCCGCCCGTGTATTCGTTGACGATGGTATAGGTCGGGCTGGTAACCCGCATTGGGATATCTAAGCCTCTGGCAAGCCCGCGCGTAAACGCAGTTTTCCCTGCGCCGAGATCGCCAAGATATGCAATAACCTCGCCGCCGTGCAGCGTTCTCCCGAGCCGTTCGCCCAAACGCTCCGTCTCCTCGGGGCTTTTTGTGATGAATTGCATCGCGTCACTTCCTTTGCTTGTGATTGTACCACAGAATTACATTTTTTGCAAAAACAACTTTTATTGTTTACAGATTTACCGTTTAATGATAGAATAACGCAGAAGGAGGTGCGCGCATGAAAAAGCTGGCAAGTAGAATAACCGAGATTCTCAAAAAGGGCGATATGATTCTGCTGTCGCTTTGCGTTGTCGCCACGCTCTTCGGCATTGTCATGATCTATGCCGCGACCGCGTGGGAGGGCAGCACGCGCTACATCGTCGTGCAGACCGGCGCACTGATCGCAGGCATCGTAATCTATTTTGCGCTGACCGCCTTTGACATTGATATCCTTGCAGGACAACGAACCTTGCTTTTTCTCTTTAACTTGCTTTTTATCGGAATGCTGCTGATTTGGGGCGTTGAGGGTACGTCGGGCAACAAGAGCTGGCTCTCTTTCCCCTTTCTCCCCTTTAACATCCAGCCTGCCGAGGTTTGCAAAATCTCCTATATCATTATTCTTGCCAAAACGATGAGCCTTCATCAGACGCGTATCTCGTCCGTGCGCTCTGTCGGGCAGCTCGTCTTCCATATGCTCTTTATCGTCGCGCTGATTATTGGCATTTCGCGCGATACCGGCGTTGCGCTGATTTTCGTGTTCATCTTTCTCGCCATGGCGTATGCCGGCGGTGTGAGCGGCTGGTGGTTCCTCGGCGGCGCGGGCGCCCTCGCGGTCGCTGCGCCGACACTTTGGCAGACCGTTCTGCGTCAGGACCAAAAGAATCGTATTCTTGTTCTATATGACTCCTCTATCGACCCCAGCGGCTTGGACGAGCTTTGGCAGACCAATCAGAACCTCAAGGCGTTGCGCAACGGCGGGCTTTCGGGACAGGGGTTGTTTCACGGCAATATGACCTCCAGCGGTGCCTTACCCGCACAGCATACAGACTCTATCTTCTCCTCCATCGGCGAGCAGCTCGGCATGGTTGGCTGTCTGATTCTCCTGCTTTTGCTGCTTGCCATTGTCGGGCGCATTATCTATGTCGGCATGAAGTCCCCCGACTATATGAATCGCCTGATCTGCATCGGCATTGCCTCAATGCTGTTGTTCCAAATCCTGATCAATGTCGGTATGTGCTTGGGTTTGCTGCCCGTCATCGGTCTTGCGCTGCCCTTTATCAGCTACGGCGGCAGCTCGATCTTGACCTCGTTCATGGCAATGGGTATCGTCTCCGGCATCAAGATGCGACCCTCTCGCGACATCCGCGCACATTATATCCGACCTTACTGATGATCCGCCGCATTTTTGCGGCGGATTTTTTGGCACAATTTTGCATAGATTGTAAATTTCGGTTCATCCTATCTGCGAAGCAATTCATAGGAGGGAACCTGAATGAAATCCATCACCCGCATTCTTACCCTTGCAGTCCTTTTCGCCGTAACACTCGGCGCAGCAGTCTTTGCCGCAGACGGCGAGACACTCTATAACGCCGAATACTGCTTCAGCGAATCGGATTTTGCAGCCGATACCCTTGACCTCAGCGGCATCTTCGTCACCGCCGTGCCGGAGGCCGACATCGCTGCTGTCAAGCTGGGCGAACGCACCATCCGCGCAGGCGACGTTCTGCCCGCTGCGTCGCTGGAGCGTCTTCGTCTTGTCCCCGCCTGCGGCGATAGCTGCAACGCCGCGCTTTCCTATCAGCCCATCTGCGGCACGGTACTCGGCGCGCCTGCTGAGGTAACCGTCCGCATCCAGTCAGGCAAAAATGAGACGCCGAAAGCGACGGACACGGAATTTGAAACCTACAAAAATATCGCAAATGACGGTAAGCTGACAGGCTTCGATCCTGAGGAGTCTCCCCTGACCTTCCAGCTTGTGGAAAAGCCAAAGCGTGGCACGGTGAAGCTGAAAGAGGATGGCGCTTATGTCTACACGCCCGATAAAAACAAGGTTGGTGAGGACAGCTTCACCTTCACCGTAACCGACGATGCGGGCAATGTCTCAAAGCCTGCCACCGTAAAAATCAAAATCCTGAAGCCTTCGCAGAGCATGACCTTTGCCGACATGGAAAACCGCCTTGATCTGTATGAAGCCGTGTGGCTTTGCAACGAGGATCTTGCAAGCGGAAGAAACATCGGCAGAACGCTCTGTTTCTGCCCGAACGAGACAGTCAGCCGCGCTGAGTTTTTGGTCACGGCAATGGAGCTGAAGGAGATTCCCATTGACCCTGCACTTACCGTCTCGGGCTTTGCGGACGCGGCGGATTCACCCGCTTGGTTGCAGCCTTACCTTGCTTCTGCCATGCGGCGCGGGCTGATCCACGGCGAAGCGAGCGAAGTCGGCACGGTTTTCCGTCCAAACGACGCGATCACAGGGAAGGAAGCAGCCGTTCTGCTGCAAAATATGTTAAACCTCCCCATCTCCGCCGCTGCCTTCCGGCCTGCCGAGGAGGCATGGTATGCACCCTCCGCGCAGGCACTGCAAGACGCAGGCATCCGTTTCAGCGTTTCCGATCAACCGCTCACGCGCGCCGACACGGCAAGCCTGCTCTATCAGGTCGCACAACTCGGATAAATGCAAAAAGCTGCCTGCCGCTTTTCGCGGCAGGCAGCTTGCTTTTCTATTCTTCGCTTGGTTCCTCTGCTTTCGGCTCTTCCGCTGCCGGCGCTTCTTCGGTGAACGGCACGAAGTCATATTCCTCCGTGCTTTCCTCGCCGTCCGCTTCTCCGCTGTATTCGTCGCGCGCCTGCGCGATCTCCTCACGCAGCGCATTGATGCGGCGGAAAGAATCGGAAATGCTCTCGCACAGCGGACGGTATTCGGCTTCATCCGCCTCCTCGTCGGTCACATAATCCTTGTAGTAGACCTTGCCGAGTTTCGTATAATTGCGGCGAATTTTCTCCTGCTCGTTCAGGATTGCAAGGCGTTTTTTCGACACCGACGCAACATACTTTGCCGTCTTGGCGGCAGTCTGCGCGGCGCCGCTCGCCTTATTCTTCAGATCGTCGATCGTTGCCATAGGGATACCTCCTTATTCTTCCGTTTTTTCCTCGCTTGCCGCTTTTCTTTCTGCGGCAACGCGGTTGACCAACATTTTTTGCGGATCGGGGCGCTTAAACGCAAGCACATAAATCAGAACACCGACGGATACGATGCAGGTGACCGCCGCCAAAAGTTGACTGACGCGGAATGTGCCGATGTAAAGGCTGTCTGTTCGCAGCCCCTCGATAAATGCCCTGCCAAGCCCGTACCACGCAAGATAGTATAAAAAGACTTGCCCGTCGAATTTCCGCTTCTTCGACAAAAAGTGCAGCAGGATCAGACCTACGAAATTCCAAACGGACTCGTACAGGAAGGTCGGGTGAACAAAAATCTGCTGTCCGCTCTCGATCAGGCCCATGCGCAGGAAGCTCGTCGTCTCGCCGCCGTGTGCCTCACGGTTAAAGAAATTGCCCCAGCGTCCGACCGCCTGTCCGATCAGGAGTCCCAAGCCTGCGATATCCAAATAGGGCAGGAGCTTTGCCCTCCTGCGCTTACTCGTCAGGCAGTAGATCGTTGCCGCAAGCACCGCGCCGATCACGCCGCCGTAAATCGCAAGACCGCCGTCGCGGATCATCAGACATTTATACCACGGAATACCCGCACCGAAATAGTACTTCCATTCAAAGATAACATAATAGGCGCGCGCGCCGATGATAGCGCTCGGAATCCCGAGCAAGACAATATTATAAATGTCGTCGCTCGTTAAGCCGAATTCCTTGCAGCGGTGCAACGCGTATAGCACCGCCAGCAGAATCCCGCAGGCGATGATTACGGCGTACCATTTAATCTCAAAGTTGCCGATAAAGAAGCCCTCACTCGGATTGACCTCAATGCCAAGCCCCGGGAAGCTGATCGGCGAGGTGTCAAAATGAATCATGCTGTTTTCTCCTGTTCCTTTGGTCTGATGATCGAAATTGCCGCACGCTCGGGGCGGATCGTCTCGCACAGGAACGCCTGCACATCCTCGGGCGTGACCGATGCGTATGCCTCGGGGAAGCGGAAATAATCTGCTCCGTCAAAGTGGTATGCACAAATACGATAGCAGATACTTTCAAAGCTGTCAAGATCTCTCGTACGTCTGCCGAGTGCAGATTTTTTCAATCGCTCGAACAGCGTCTCGTCAAAGCCCTCGCGCTCGATGCGTTTCGCCTCGTCGAGTATGGCGGCGAGTACCGCCTCGGGAGCCTTGCTGTCGCCGCCCGCGGAAAAGAGACAGGCATTTTTGACGCTCTCGTAGCCTGCGGAAAAGTCGGCGTCGATCAGTCCTCCCTCATAAAGCCGCTGATACAGCGGAGAGGATTCACCCACTAAAATTTCCGCCGCAAGGTCGCCGATGATCTCGCGCCGCATCGCCTCCATCCCCTGCGCGGGCGGGGCGCACTTGAAGCCGACGGAGAAGGTCGGCATGGAAACCTCCATGCGCCGCACGGTCTTTGCGCGCAGGGGAAGCATCGTCTCCACAGCGCCGTAATCCCGCGCGGGCGGCATCTGCCGCTCTGCCTGCGTCATCTCACGGGCAAGAGTGCAGACCTCCTCCACATCCACATCGCCCACAACGCACAAGACCATATTGGCAGGACAGTAAAACGCGCGGTGGCAGGCATAGAGCATCTCAGTTGTGATCTCCCCGATACTCTCGACACTGCCGGCAATCGGCACACGGATCGGATGCTCGGCAAACAGTGCGCCGAACAAGTCCTCTCCGACACGCGACTCCGCGCTGTCCTCATACATCCGAATCTCCTGCGCGATAATGCCGCGCTCCTTTTCCACGCTCTCGTCCGTAAAATAGGGCGTATACACCATGCGCAGTAGCACACGCAGATTTTCCGCGAATTGCTCTGTGCAGGAAAAGTAATAGGCGGTCATGGCATAGCTCGTAAAGGCGTTCGGGCTCCCGCCGTAAGCCGCGAAGAGATTCATCGCGTTATCCTCGGGCAGATCGAACATTTTGTGCTCTAAATAGTGTGCAATGCCATCGGGAACCCGCATTTTCCCGCCGTCAAGCGTAAAGCTTGTGTCAATCGAGCCGAAATTCACCGCGAGAAAGGCGTATTTTCGCGCGAAGCCCGGTTTTCTGACGACACGAACAAGCAGTCCGTCCGGCAAGCGCTCCTCGTAATATGCCTCGCCGATCTTGGGGTATTCCAAGTATCTCATGCCGTTTCCCCCTTTAAGAAATAGATCGTATCAAGCGAAAGCTTCTGCGCCGCACGGCTGAGGTCTTCCACCGTCAGGCTTGCGACCTTTTCCGCCAGCACGGGATAGTCGTCGCCCGCGCCGACCGCCATGCCGCAGTAAAACTCATCCATCTGCGCGGGAGAATCCATTGCCGCGCTGAGGGCGGAAAGCACCTGCCTGCGGGCTGACTCTATCTCCTCATCTGAGATGATGCCCTGCCTGCAATTCTCCAGCTCTTGCAGAATCGCCGCTTTTGCCGTATCGTAGTTTTCAAACGCGATGCCCGACGAGATCAGCATCACGCCCTTGTATTTTTCAAGGCTTGAGCCGGCATAATAGCACAGAGACAGCTTTTCGCGCACATTGACAAAGAGCTTGCTCGTCATACCCGCGCCGAGTACCGCATTAAACAGCAGCAGGGCGGGATAGTCGGGATCGGACACGGTGATGCCCGTGCGCAAGCCCATGACCAGCTTGCCCTGTGTGACCTCCATCGTCTCGGAAATTTCACGAATCCCCGCCGCGCGGCGCACAACCTCCGTGCCGAAAGAGACAAGCTGCTCCGGCTCTCTGCCCGCGAACACAGGCGCAAACAGCTCTGCAGCCTCCTGCGCGGTATATCTTCCCGCATAGAAAATTTCGATGCGGGAGGATTTGAGCACCTTTTGATAATGCGCCCAAAGCGTCTGCGGTGTAATGGCGCGCGCGGCCTCTGTTGTGCCGAGGCGCGGGACGCCGTAAGCCTCTCCCTGACACATTGCCTCCAGCATTTTTGTCACGGCATAGCTCCGCTTGTCGTTCATGCTCGATTCTATCGCGTTGATCAGGTTTTGCTTTTCCCCCTCCACGCATGCAGCGCAGAATACGCCGTTCTCGGTCAGCGGGTGGTACAGCACCTCTTTCAGGAACGCAGTCATCGGTGCAAACACGCTTTCACCCTCCGGCAAAAACGCATCCTCGACAAAGTCCGCGTAGAAGCCGAGCAGCTTAACTTCCCCTTTACGCCGCACCAGTGTGCCGAAGGTTGCGCCGTACAGCTCGTCCAAGTGCACCGAAATGCTGCGGATATCGGGATACTTTTCCGTTGCGCGGAGCAAAACACTCGGCAGGAGCGCGTCCAAAGCTGCGTCCTCCTTCGTATGCGGACGCAGGAAATTCACGCTGAAGCACGCCGTTTTGAATTTATCCGTTTGGATCGCGCGGAGGGTCACACCCGCCGCAAGCTCGATCTGATTTATCATCGTCTTCATCCTTTCGTTTCATTCATTATACACCATTTTCCAAAAAAGAAAAGAGGAAATTCGAAGCGAAAAACCGCGAAGCCACAGTGGCTCAAGCAGGCGGCTTTTCTCGCGGCCGCATGAAACCGATTCAATAGGCTGCGGCAGCCGCCGAGTATTCTACCGCAATTCTTCAGTTCGAAAAGCTTAAAAAGCACAAAGTATTCCTGCATTTTCCGAACTTTTCCTTGCGACAAAATCTCCCGACGCCTGCTCTTGCGATTTCATCAGTATTACTTAAAAATTTCTGCTTGTTATTCTCTGCGGAATCCTGTAGAATATAAGCAAAACGGAGACAGGAGATTTTTGAAAATGCAATGGATCGAAGTAACCGTCCGCACCGCCTCGGCGGGAATCGAGCTGCTGTGCGCAGAACTGACGGACGCCGGCTTTGACAGTCTTGTGATCGATGACAGCGCGGAATTTGCGAATTTTTTAGAGGAATCAAAGGACTATTGGGACTATGTAGATGACGCACTGGCAAAGAAAATGCAGGATTGTTCTCAGGTAAGGCTCTATCTTCCCGAGGACACCGCACAGGAGGCGCTTGCCGAGCTGCGTGCGCTTTTGCGGGAGCTGCCCGCGCGTTATCCCACCTGCGATTTCGGCGCGCTCACCATTGCGCTTGAAAACATACCGCAGGAGGATTGGGAGAATTCATGGAAGCAGAACTACCGTCCTCTGCCCGTCGGGGAGCGTCTTTTGGTCGTGCCGCAGTGGATGACTGTAGACGATCTCGGCGGACGCCTGCCCGTTATTCTTGACCTCGGGCTGACCTTCGGCACGGGCGAGCACGCCTCAACGCAGATGTGTATGCGCGCTCTTGAATCGCTGATCAGCGGCGGCGAACGCATTGCCGATCTGGGCAGCGGCAGCGGAATTCTGTCCGTCTGTGCGCTCCGCCTCGGGGCGCAGAGCGCCGTCGGCGTGGACGTGGACCCTGCCGCAGAGCATATTGCCCGCGAAAACGCCGCGCGCAACGGCTTCGGCGCAGACCGCTTCCGCGCCTGCACGGGTAATGTTGTTACCGATACAGCGTTGATGGAATCGCTGTGCGCCGCGCGTTATGATATTGTGTGTGCCAACATCGTCGCAGGCGTAATCGTGCAGCTTCTGCCCGTCGTACCGCGTCTGCTTAAGGAGAGCGGCATCTTTCTCTGCTCAGGCATCCTTGTTTCGCGCGAGGAGGAGGTGCGGCAGGCGATTGCGCAGGCAGGTCTGCATGTCGTCGGCCGCGAACAGACGGACGAATGGTGCTGCCTGTTGGCACAATAATTCCCGAAAGGAGGACAGCCTATGCTGCGAATTCCTTATCGCAATAAGCTGCTGCTGAAAAAAATACTGCGCATCGCGCTCATTGTTTTGGCTGTTGTGCTGGCGCTGAGCATCGTGGTGCTCATTTACGTTGAGCCTTATATCATTTATGACCGCAACGGAGCGCATCTGAATCTATCCGCAGACGACGTACCGGCGGCCTCTCCCGAGGCGCTTTCGCCGCGCCCGACGGTGGAAAATCCGCTGATCATTTATGACACAAACGCGCCCGCACAGAAAAAGCTTGCCGAAACGGGCGGTTATTATATCACGACCGCCATGCTGCAGGACCCCGCCGCCGTGTTGGAGGCGGTCAAAAAGCTCGATGCGCCGTGCGCCGTGATGATCGAGTTGAAAAGCATTTTCGGCAATTTTTATTACTCGACCTCCATCGGCGGCGCACAGACGGCAGATGTGGATATCGCACAGATTGACAAGCTGCTTACATATCTGGTCGATCACGATTTTTATCTGATTGCCGTGATTCCCGCCTTCAGTGACCGCGCGTTTGCCTTGGAGAACCAGTACTGCGGGCTTCCGCTTTCGAGCGGTGCCTTGTGGATGGACGATTACGGCTGCTATTGGCTCGATCCTGCCAACGAGACAGTCAAATCCTATCTGATGCAGATCGCCCGCGAGCTTTCGGGACTCGGTGTCCGCGAAGTCGTGTTCTCGGAATTCCGCTTCCCCGAAAGCAGCAGCATCGTCTATCCCGCCGACAAGTCGAGCACGGAGATTCTCCGCGAGACGGCAGGCGAGTTGACGAGCTATTTTACGGGAAGCAATCTCATGATCTCCTTTGAAACGGAGGCTGCGGACTTCCCCGCCGATGTCTGCACAGGCAGGCTCTATATCCCGAACGTGGACGGCTCACAGGTCGAGCGCTTCGTGCAGCTCTACGGGAAAGGCGGAACGCTGGCGGAGCTTGTTTTTCTTGCCACCTCACGCGATACCCGTTTTGAAAATCAAGCCGTACTGCGGCCTCTGCTGAGCGAATGATCATTCCCCTGCGCCGCATCTGCGGCGCAGGGCTTTTTTCAAGAGCGGCTTGCGACGCCTTGAAAAATCGGTTGCCTTTTACAGGCTACTCTGCTATAATGTAAGGGAAGCTCTGAATAAATCCGCAAGAGCGGTCAGCGCGAGATTTTACCGCAAATTGAGGTTTGAAAACCACAGGAATACTTTGTGTATTTCAAGGTTTTCGAACCGATAAGTTGTGGTAAAAGATCCGCTGAGCGCCACAGCTGATTTGTTCAGAGGTTCCCAAGATAAGCGCAGAAACTGTGCTTACTATTATAAAGAGATTAAAGGAGTTGAGCGCGCACCAATGAGTGCCACAATTATGAAGAGATGTCTGTCTATTCTGCTTGTCTTCGTGCTTCTTCTCTCCCTTTCCGTTGCGGTTTTCGCCGCACCGGAGAGTGAAGCGCCGCAATGGAAGGGTGTTTACACGCTCGCAGATCCTGATTCCCCGAATTACCGCGCCGTCATGCAAACGGTAGACGGCGAGAATTATCTCTTCCTCCCCTCTAACGTCTCGGCTGAAGCCGTCCCGCTCTATTTTGAGCTGAACGGAACGAATCCTGCGTTCTCTGTCCGAGGCGCTTTGAAAGCGGTGGGGGTACGCAACGGTCAGAGCATTGATTTGGTTGCTCTCTGCGGCGAGGGCAGTGCGTATACCGTGACGCTGTCTGCAAGCTCCGGAGCTGCCTCCGCTGAGCTGACGCTCACGATCGTCCCGACGGGCGATATCGCATCGATGTTCCTCGTCAGCGACGATCCCGTGAACCACGGACGCGAGTGGGTTGAATCCAGCCCTGACAAGTCCAACAAGGCAACAGGCTCGATGCTGATGACTACAGAAACAGGCTCAGTTGTTTATGAGAACAAGCTCACCCAGATCAAGGGGCGCGGCAACTCCACATGGCTGCAGGAAAAAAAGCCGTATCAGATCAAGCTTGACAAGAAAACGGATCTGTTGGAGAGCGGCAAGAGCGAAAACCGCGCAAAGACATGGGTTCTGCTTGCAAATGCGGCAGACACCTCTCTCCTGCGCAACAACATCGTTTTTGATCTCTCCGTGGCAATGCAGATGCAGCCCGGCATCGAGTGCCGTCCGATTAACCTGTTCTATGACGGTGAGTATCGCGGTGCCTACCTGCTGTGCGAAAAAGTGGAGATCAATGACGGCAGAGTGGACATTGCCGATTTGGAGAAAGAAAACGAAAACACCAATTCCTCCGTTGAGGATTTTGACACACTCCCCGTGAAAACAGGCACAACGGCAAACGGCGCAAGCTATCTCTACTGCGAAGGCATGACCTCCCCCGAGAACATCAAGGGCGGCTATCTGCTCGAAATGGATACCGCCGCACGCGCCTCCATGGAAAAATGTTATTTCGTCACTACACGCGATCAGTATGTCGTCGTAAAAAGTCCGGAGTATTGCTCAAAGGAGGAAATGGATTATATCGCCTCCTACTATCAGGAATATGAGGATACCTTGTACAGCAAGGGCATCAACGCCGACAACGGCAAGAAGATCGATGACTATATCAGTGTGGAAAGTCTTGCACAGTGCTACATCATCAATGAACTGACCAAGAATCCCGACGGTTACCGCACCTCCTCTTATCTTTATAAAGATGCCGACTCCGATATTATGACGATGGGACCTATTTGGGATTATGACCTGAGCTTTGGTCGCAGTTGGGGAGAATATGTTGCGGCGTGTGCCGATCCCGAGCAATTTTTCACCCTGTTCAGCAACTTCGGCAAGGTACTCTATGAGATCCCGAGCTTCCGACAGGCAGTGCATGACATCTACTTGAATACGGTCGCCCCACTCGTGAAAGACACGCTTCTCGGGACGGGGAAGAACGATGCCATGCAATCTCTTGATGCCTATCGGCAGGAAATTTCGGACGCAGCGCACGCGGATGCCCTCGTATGGTACGGCGGTTCGGACAGTTCCAAGCAAAACACCAATGCCATCCGCGCCTATATCACAACGCGTAACACATGGCTGACAAAGGAATTCAGCGGCTGGAACGCAGAAAGCGCGGCTCCGTTGGTCGGCTTTATTGACGTTCACGAAGGCGATTGGTACTATGATAGTGTTTTGACGGCGGCGGAATACGGACTGATCAACGGCATGAGCAACAGTATCTTCTTCCCAAGCGGCAACACCACCCGCGCACAAGCAGCAAAAGTGCTCTTTGAAATGGCGGGCGGCGTCAAGGTTCCCTATTCCGAGGTCTTCAAGGACGTCAAGAATACCGACTGGTTTGCTCCTGCGGTCATGTGGGCGCAGAAGAACAATGTTGTTAACGGTTACGAAGACTATACCTTCCGTCCGGAGGACAACATCACCCGGCAGGATATGACCCTCATCCTCTATCGTTATCTCGGCTGTCCGAAGACCGAGAGCAGCACCCTGAAGAGCTTTGCCGACGGCGGCACGGTCGCTGATTATGCCAAGGAAGCAATGGAATGGGCTGCGGAAAACAAGCTGCTCGGCGGCTATGAGGACAACACCCTGCGTCCTTACAACAATATCAGCCGTGCAGAGCTTGCAACGATCATCGTCCGTTTTTATGAGCAGTTCGTTTTGAAAACCGAACCGTAATTTTCAGCACCCCGCATATCGGAAGGATATGCGGGGTGTCACTTCTAAAGGAGAAATGATGCTATGACACAAGTCATTGCCGCATTGATTTGGCAGGGCGACCGTTTTCTGATCTGCCGCCGTCCCGCACATAAAGCACGCGGTCTGCTGTGGGAATTCGTCGGCGGAAAAGTGGAGATCGGCGAAAGCAGGCAGGAGGCACTGATCCGCGAGTGCCGCGAGGGACTGGGCGTGACAATTGCCGTGCAGGAGCTGTTTATGGAGCTGACGCACGTTTACCCCGATCTCACCGTACACCTAACGATTTTCCAAGCCAAGATCATCGAAGGAACGCCGCAGCTTTTGGAACACTGCGACCTGCGCTGGATCTCCGTGGCAGAGATTGACGATTATAAGTTCTGTCCCGCAGACAAGGAAATTCTGTGTCGCCTGAAGAACGCGCAAAAGCAGCCGTAATGCCTTGCACCCCGCCCCCCTTGAACGCTATATCTCCTTCTTACGGCAAGAAAGTATAGAAAATTCCGCCCGTTTGGGCGGAATTTTGTTGTAAAATGTACAAAACTTTTTTTCGTTTCTCTGCCGTGGAAAAATGTGATATTTCGTCCCTCGTACAAAGACATTTGTGCGCATTTTGTGTCCGTTTTAGAATAATAATGCAATTGCCGCGAATACTCTATAAAAAATTTGTAATTTTTCACGAAAATTCAAGGATTTGACAAGATATTTATACATATTTATAATATCTATATAAAACACCCTTTGAGAGGAGAGGATACCATGCTGTTTGAGACAAAACGCAGTCCCGCGCCGCCCCTGTATGATCCCGCGTTTGAACACGACGCCTGCGGCATCGGCGCGATCATCAACATCAAGGGCAACCCCTCGCACAGTCTTGTCGAGCGGACGCTTCACATTGTCGAGCATTTGGAACACCGTGCAGGCAAGGATGCCGAGGGAAAGACTGGTGACGGTGTCGGCATTCTGCTGCAAATATCTCACAAATTCTTTGTAAAGGCTGCCGCGCAGGTGGGAATCAGCCTCGGTGACGCGCGCACCTACGGCGTGGGAATGTTCTTTTTGCCGCAGGACGGTCTGTTGCGCCGTCAACGGATGAAGATGTTCGAGCTGATGGTCAAGCAGGAGGGGATGGAGCTTCTCGGCTGGCGCGCGGTTCCCGTCCATCCCGAGATTATCGGCGCGCGTGCAGCCGCTTCGATGCCCGCGATCTATCAGGCGTTCATCGCCAAGCCGCATGACTGCGCCAGGGGTTTGGAGTTTGACCGCAGACTCTATGTTGTCCGCCGCGTCTTCGAGCAAGCCAGCTCCGACGACTCCTATGTTGTCTCCCTCTCCTCTCGGACCATCGTCTATAAGGGAATGCTGCTCGTCACCGAGCTGCGAAGCTTCTATGACGATCTGCGTGACCCCGACTACGAATCCGCGATCGCCATGACGCACTCGCGCTTTTCTACCAACACCAATCCGAGCTGGGAGCGCGCGCACCCCTATCGCCTGCTCGTACATAACGGCGAAATCAACACGATTCGCGGCAACGCCGATAAAATGGCGCTCCGCGAGGAGAGCATGACCTCTCCCGCTATGGAAAGCGAGCTGTATAAGGTTCGTCCCGTAATCGATCCACGCGGTTCTGACTCCGCAATGCTCGACAACACACTTGAATTCCTGATGATGAACGGGATGGAACTGCCGCAGGCGGTCATGACGCTGATTCCCGAGCCGTGGAGTCACGAGCGCGATCTCTCCCCTGCCAAGCACGATTTTTACCAGTACCACGCGATTCTGATGGAGCCGTGGGACGGTCCCGCTTCAATCCTGTTTTCCGACGGCGACGTTGTCGGCGCGGTGCTCGACCGCAACGGTCTGCGTCCCTCGCGCTATTGCATCACGGATGAGGATGAGCTGATCCTCGCCTCCGAAGTCGGCGTTGCCGAGATTGAGGAAAGCCACATCCTGCGCAAGGATCGCCTGCGTCCCGGCAAGATGCTGCTCATCGACACAAGAGCGGGACGCCTGATCGACGACGAAGAGCTAAAGGACGGCTATGCCGCGCGTCATCCTTACGGCGAGTGGCTTGACCGCCAAATGCTGCGCCTTTCCGAACTGCCCGCGCCGAACCGCGCCCCCCAACAGTACTCCGTGCAAAACCGTGCGCGCATCAAAAAGGCGTTCGGCTATCACTATGAGGATTACCGTTCAAGCATCTGCGTCATGGCGCAGACGGGCGCGGAGCCAATTACCTCCATGGGCTGTGACACACCCTTGCCCGTCCTGTCGGACCGTCCGCGCCCGCTGTTCGATTATTTCAAGCAGCTTTTCGCGCAGGTGACAAACCCGCCGATCGACGCGATTCGCGAAAAGCTCGTGACCGATACGAGCGTCTATATCGGTGCAATGGGCAATCTGCTCGTCCCGAGCGAGGAAAACTGCAACGCCATTCAGCTCGATACGCCCATCCTCACAAATTTAGAGCTGCAAAAGCTGAAGAATCTCCGCATTCGCGGCTTTAAGGTCGCCACGCAGTCGATTCTCTATTACAAGGGGACTTCGTTGGAAAAGGCGCTCGACCGTCTGTTTGTGGAGGTTGACAAGCACTGCAAGGACGGCGCAAATATCATCATTTTAACCGATCGCGGCGTAGACGAATACCATGTTGCCATCCCCTCTCTGTTGGCAGTCTCCGCGATTCACCAACACCTCGTTCGCACCAAGCAGGGCGGCACAGTCGCGCTGGTCTTGGAGAGCGGTGAGCCGCGCGAGGTGCATCATTTCGCCGCTCTGCTCGGCTACGGCGCGTGCGCAATCAATCCCTATCTCGCGCATGAGAGTGTCTTACAGCTCATCGAAAACGGACTGCTCAAGAAGGACGCGGGACAGGCAATTGCAGACTATAACCGCGCGGTCGTCGCAGGCGTCGTCAAAATAGCCTCAAAAATGGGCATTTCGACCCTGCAGTCCTATCAAGGCTCAAAGATGTTTGAGGCGGTCGGCATTGCCTCGGACGTCGTTGAAAAATACTTTACCGGCACGCTCAGCCGCATCGGCGGCATCACGCTGCAGGATTTAGAGAAGCAGATCGACGCACTGCACAGCAAGGCGTTTGACCCGCTCGGCTTCTATGTCGATCTCACGTTGGAAAGCCCTGGCATCCACCGCGAGCGCGGCGGCAAGGAGCCGCACCGTTATGACCCGCTGACAATCTCGCTCTTACAGCAATCGACCCGCACAGGCGATTACGCCTTGTTCAAGCAATACTCCGCCGCGCTCTACCCCGAGGGCGCAACGCCGAATCTGCGCTCCCTCCTGCGCGTCAAATGGGCGAAAACGCCCCTTCCCATCGCCGAGGTGGAAAGTGAGGAGGAGATTGTCAAGCGCTTCCGCACGGGCGCGATGAGCTTCGGTTCCATCTCTCCCGAGGCGCACGAGTGCCTTGCCGTCGCAATGAACCGCCTCGGCGGGCGCTCAAACACGGGCGAGGGCGGCGAACAGCGCGAGCGCCTGACCGTCGGCACAGACGGCATCGACCGCTGCAGCGCGATCAAGCAGGTCGCCTCGGGACGCTTCGGCGTGACGGGCGAATACCTGCTGCACGCAAAAGAAATACAGATCAAAATGGCACAGGGCGCAAAGCCCGGCGAGGGCGGACATCTGCCCGGCGGGAAGGTCTACCCATGGGTTGCGGAGACACGCTGCTCCACGCCCGGCGTCAGCCTGATCTCCCCGCCGCCGCACCACGATATCTATTCCATCGAAGACCTTGCACAGCTCATCTATGACCTCAAAAACGCCAACCGCGACGCGACAATCTCGGTTAAGCTCGTCTCCGAGGCGGGTGTCGGCACAGTTGCCTCGGGCGTCGCAAAGGCAGGCGCCGGCACAATCCTGATTTCAGGCTACGACGGCGGCTCCGGCGCTACGCCGAAAAGCTCCGTCCATAACGCGGGGCTTCCGTGGGAGATCGGGCTTGCCGAGGCACATCAGACTCTGAAGCACAATGGGCTTCGTTCGCGCGTAAAGCTGGAGACGGACGGCAAGCTGATGTGCGGCTATGACGTCCTGATCGCTGCGCTTTTGGGTGCGGACGGCTTCGGCTTTGCCACAGCCCCCCTCGTCACCCTTGGCTGCGTGATGATGCGCGTCTGCAACCTCGACACCTGTCCCGTCGGCGTGGCAACGCAGAATCCGGAGCTTCGGAAGAACTTCAAGGGCAAGCCCGAATATGTAGAAAACTTCATGCGCTTTGTCGCGCGGGAGCTGCGGGAATACATGGCAAAGCTCGGCATCCGCACAGTGCAGGAGCTGGTCGGGCGCACGGATCTGCTGGAGCAGACAGACGATGCGCGCGGCACGGCGGCTTCGCTCGATCTTCACGCGATTCTTGACGCGCCGCAGCTTCCGACCACGCCTGTAGCGGAGTTTGATTTCAAGCTGAACGAGACACTCGATGTGCGCGTGCTTTTGAAGGAGTTTGCCATAGGACTGGAAAGCGGAGCATCGCAAACGCTGAACATTGAGGTCGGCAATGTAGACCGCGCCTTCGGCACAGTTTTCGGCAGCGAGGTCACTCGCCGCTTCGGAAACACCCTTCCCGACGATACCTTTACCATCAACTGCACAGGCTTCGGCGGGCAGAGCTTCGGCGCGTTCGTGCCGAAGGGTGTCACGCTGCGCCTCGTCGGTGAGAGCAACGACCATCTCGGCAAGGGGCTGTGCGGCGGCAAGCTGATTGTCCGCGCGCCTGAAGGTGCCGCCTATGACCCGCACGAGAACATTCTCATCGGCAATGTCGCGCTCTACGGCGCGACTTCCGGCGAGGTCTATATCGCTGGTGTTGCGGGCGAGCGCTTCTGCGTCAGAAATTCGGGCGCGAACGCCGTCGTCGAGGGCGTGGGCAACCACGGCTGTGAATACATGACGGGCGGCACGGTCGTCGTTCTCGGAGAAGTCGGCGAAAACTTTGCCGCAGGCATGAGCGGCGGTACGGCGTATGTTCTTGATACGGCGGGCGATTTTTACCGCCGCGTCAACAAGGACACCGTGACCTGCGAGCCGTTGCGCGAAACGGAGGACATCCGTGTTTTACACAGCATGATCACACGTCATGCGGAGTATACATCTTCCGCTTTTGCCGCGAAAATACTGGACGATTTCACGCACTATCTTCCGATGTTCCGCAAGGTCATTTCCGAAGAATACCGCCGTATGCAGCAGGCAATCGCCGCTCTGACGGCGCAGGGTTTGCCGCTTGCAGAGGCAAAGATGCAGGCATTTGCAGAAAGAAAGGCATAAAAGGAGGCGCATCATGGGAAAACCGACAGGATTTATGGAATATCCCCGCCAGGATACGCCGGCGGAGGCGCCGCTCGAGCGCATAAAGCATTTTCACGAGTTCCACACACCGGTTGCAGTCGAAGAACGCCGCACGCAGGCAGCCCGCTGCATGGACTGCGGTACGCCGTTTTGTCAGTACGGCGGTGTGATCGGCGGAATGGTTGCGGGCTGTCCGCTGCAAAACCTCGTTCCTGAGTGGAACGATCTGCTCTATGAGGGCAATATCAAAAGCGCCTATTACCGTCTTATCAGCACAAACAGCTTCCCCGAGTTCACGGGGCGCGTCTGCCCTGCGTTGTGCGAGGCATCGTGTACCTGCAACCTTCCCGCACAGCCCGTAACGGTTCGCGATAACGAGCTGAGCATCATCGAATGGGCGTTTGAAAACGGCGTTGTCTCTCCCCTGCCTCAAATGCCGCGCACAGGCAAGCGCGTTGCCATCGTCGGCTCGGGCCCCTCGGGGCTTGCTGCAGGCGAGCTGCTCAACCGGCGCGGACATGACGTGACAATCTATGAGCGCAGCGACCGCTTCGGCGGACTGCTGATGTACGGCATTCCGAATATGAAGCTCGAAAAATCTATCGTCGAGCGGCGCACCGCGCTGATGCGCAAGGAGAATGTGCAATTCATTGCCAATGCCGAGGTCGGCGTTAATGTCGATGCGCAGGCGCTTCTTGCGGAATACGACGCGGTAGTCCTCTGCTGTGGCGCAGCAAAGCCGAGAGATCTGTCTGTTCCCGGCCGTGAGGCGCAGGGCATCTATTTTGCCGTGGACTATCTCGGCAGGACGACCAAGGCGCTCTTGGACAGTGATTTTTCGGATTGCCGCGCACAGGAGGCAAAGAACCGCCACGTGATCGTCATCGGCGGCGGAGACACCGGCAACGACTGCGTCGGCACGGTCATTCGTCAGGGTGCCGCCTCCGTCACGCAGCTTGAGATGATGCCTGAACCGCCGACTGAACGCCTCCCCTCGAATCCGTGGCCGCAGTGGCACCGCATTAAGAAGACCGACTACGGGCAGGAGGAAGCAATCGCAGTTTTCGGGCATGACCCGCGCGTATATCAGACCACCGTGAAGGAATTTCTCGCGGATGAGGCGGGGCATGTGCGGCAGGCCGTCCTGATTTCTCTGGAAAGCATTCAGGGTGCAGACGGTCGGATGCAGATGTGTCCCATCGAGGGCAGTGAACATACCGTCCCCGCCGACCTCGTGCTGATCGCTGCAGGCTTTCTCGGCGCGCAGCCTTTCGTCGCGGAGACGTTCGGCGTAGAGCTGACGGCAAGAGGCACAGTCGCGGACCGTGACCATCAGACCAATGTGGAAAAGGTATTTACCGCAGGCGATATGCGGCGCGGGCAGTCCCTTGTCGCATGGGCGATCCGCGAAGGGCAGGACGCAGCACGCGCGGTTGACCGCTACCTCATGGGCTATACGAATCTGTAAGGAGAAATCGCTATGGTACAATTTGACGTAGTCGCCTTAGGCGAACTGCTGATCGACTTCACACTGAGTGGAGACTCCGCCCAGGGGAACCCGCTCTTTGAGGCAAATCCCGGCGGCGCACCCTGCAATGTCCTCGCCATGCTCACAAAGCTCGGCAGGAAATGCGCCTTCGTCGGCAAGGTCGGCGACGAAATGTTCGGCAGGCACCTTCGGCAGACGCTTAACGAGTCAGGTATCTGTGCGGACGCCCTTATCACCGATGCGCAGGCGCATACGACCCTTGCGTTCGTCAAGACCGCCCCAAACGGTGACCGTGATTTCTCCTTTTACCGTGACCCTGGTGCGGATATGCTTCTGACGGAGCAGGAGTTGCCGAAGGTGCTTCTTTCCCGGACGAAGATCTTTCATTTCGGTTCGCTCTCCATGACGCACGAGGGCGTCCGCCGCGCGACCAAAACAGCGGTAACGCTTGCCAAAGCCGCAGGCGCGCTGATCTCCTTCGACCCGAATCTGCGCCCGCCTCTTTGGGCAGATCTGTCAGAGGCGCGGGAACAAATCGCCTATGGCCTGTCCGTCTGCGACGTGCTGAAAATTGCGGACAACGAGCTGCAATTCATGACGGGCGAAGACGATTCAGAACGCGGCGCGCGTCGGCTGCAGGCGGCATATCCGAACATCCGCCTGCTGAATGTCACCTGCGGCGCGCAGGGCAGCCACACCTACTGCGGCGCACTTCATGCAGAGCAAGCAGCCTTTCTCCTCGGCAGAACAGTCGATACGACAGGCGCAGGTGATACCTTCTGCGCCTGCATTCTCCACTTTCTGCTGACGCATACGCTTGACGCATTAACGCAGGACGAGCTTCAGCAGATGCTCCGTTTCGCCAATGCCGCCGCCTACCTCGTCACCACAAAAAAAGGCGCTCTTCGCTCCATGCCCTCCACTGCTCAGATCTCAGCACTTCTGCAAGAGTAAGTGTAATTGTGAATATCATTTCTGCTTGGGAGATGAATGCGCAGTTATACAAATCACTAAAGTCTTCCTTGCTTCCGAGACTGATCTAAAGGAAGCGGAGAATTCCACACAAAATGCGAGAAAACATCGCATTTTGTGTGGAATTTATTGATATAGATTTCTAATCAAGAATCAGTATTAACGATCAATCGCAGGATTCATATAGTAGACGTTTTTCTCATTCAGTTTTTCGCGCAGCTTCTGCACTGCTTCGCCAAAACGTTGGAAATGCACGACCTCACGCGCACGCAGAAACTTGATCACATCGTTGACATCGGGATCGTCTGACAGGCGGAGAATGTTGTCATACGTTGTCCTTGCCTTCTGCTCTGCCGCCATATCCTCAACGAGATCGGTCATCGGGTCACCCTTGACCTGCATCGTCGCTGCCGTCCACGGCGTCCCCGACGCGAACTGCGGATACACGCCTGCCGTGTGATCGACAAAATACGACGCAAAGCCACCAGCCTTCTGCTGCTCTTCCGTCAGATCCCGCGTCAGCTGATGCACAATCGCCCCCACCATTTCCAAATGCCCCAGTTCCTCCGTACCGATATCGGTAAGCAGTCCTTTCAATTCAGGATAGGGCATGGAGAAGCGTTGAGAGAGGTACCGTAACGATGCGCCCAGCTCACCGTCAGGGCCCCCGTATTGACTTATAACAATACTCGCGAGCTTCGGGTTGGGTTTGGAAATCTTTACCGGATATTGCAGCTTTTTCTCATAGACAAACATCGTTCAATCCTCCTTCCGCATCTGGGTATTTGCCGCGAAGTCCCACGGCCACGGGTCTTGCAGCCAAGTATAGCTCTCCGCGTTGGCTGCACCGCCCTGTGTCAGCGGGCCGTGCAGCTTCTCATATTCCGCTCTCCCCTTCTTATAGAGATCAGCATAGGAGCGGAACATCTCAAACGCCTCCGCATCGTCTGGGTGCGTGTCAAGATACTCGCCAAGCTCGACGAGCGCGAAGCCAAGCGTTTGCAGCTCGTGAAGATGTGTCTCGGGCAGCGGAGCTTCGTTGACCATTCCCATAAACGGCAGGTCAAGCCCGGGAAACAGCGTCCCGCGCACAACGCCCTTTTTTGCAGGATACGTCGGCGGATTATTGCGTTGGAACGGTACATAAGGATTGGCGAGCGGCGCACGCGCAGGCAGGATACCGAATCTCCCGTCGTCCTTTTCCTCCGTCTCACGCTGCCGCACCATCGGTTGCATTCTGACTTCCAAGATAGATTCCTCCTTCACGGAGCGTTATGCCCCGTTTCAGCTTATGCCGCAGGAATTCGTCTTGTTCCGTCAGCTTCCAAGCAAGCCGCTCCTCCGCAAGGAAAAAGAACAGACCCGCGTTCGCTCAATCGAACGCGGGCTTCCATTGCTCCACGAGATCGCGGTGTGTCGGCACGATCTCAATTTCATTTAACTCCTGCTGTGAGAAAAAGCGCAGTTCTCCCGATTCCCGACTTTTTACAAGCCGTGGCGGGGTTTGTAGCACCGCGCGAAACAGGACAATGATCATGCGCCAAACCGTCCCATCGCGATAGGCGGCAATACGCTCGTCATCATATACGCGCATCTGCACAAAGGCACTCTCGGGAAGGAAAATTCCTGTTTCCTCGCGTACTTCGCGCGCTATACCCTGCGCGTAGCGCTCACCGTTTTTCAGGCGTCCCCCGATCAGACCCCACGCGCCACAGTCCCATCGCTGTTCGAGCAGGAGCTTTCCCGCCCATTCGAGATAGGCATTCGTTCCGATGTGCGTCGGGCTGTTGGGCTTCGGTGCGCTTGGGTCATTCAGATAATATGCAGCAATGCTCATGACCTTCTCCTCCCTCAATTTTGTGTTTTCATTATACCACAGCGGGCCGGTCATTACAAGGCGTCGCAAAGCCCTGCACATTACTCCCACGCAAAAGGTGTCTGCATATTATTAATGTGCAAAAGGAGCAATGGTTTGCATTCTTGGTCATACTCATACTTCATGTTACCTCTATATTTATACATCACTTTATAGTAGTATAACATAAAAAAGCATAAAGCGGAACCCTTTTGCTGACCTGCGAAGTCAGAAAATGAGATGCGATAAAAAAAGACTTTCCTAGAATGCAACCCTGTCAATGGTCACAGTGAACACTGTCGGGGTTTTTTCGTATCAATTATGCCTGTGGTTCAGGAGAAGCAGAGTGGAGATTTCCAAGACTGTCGTTTTCGCTTCCGTTGGGGCATGGATTTCGGGTATCCTGTATTTCCGCGGTGGGCGATGCCGACCCTGACGATTTGGCCTAAGACAACAATTAAATAGAAATAGAAAGATTGCTAAAACAATATAGACATTAATAATATTAAAATCTATATTGACAAAATAGAAAACTAGTGGTACTCTATTGTTAGAGGTGATCGAAATGGCAAAGATAGTATCTAAATGTCCCGGTTGTAATGGTATGCTCCATATCGCATCACTGCAATGCCCGGATTGCGGTATGCAACTGAAAAACGACTTTGAAATGAGCGCATTTGATACGCTGACGAGCGGTGAATATGCCTTTTTGATGGCATTTCTACGGCAGCGTGGCAATCTGAAAAATGTGCAAAGTGAACTGGAAATTTCCTATCCCACGGCGAAGAAGAAGCTAGACGAACTGCTGGTTCGTTTGGAACTTGCAGAACCTGAGCAAGAGGAGAAAATTGAAATGCCGAAAATTACGAATTTGACTGCTGACAGAACTAGTACAAAGCCGTCTGAAATCATCAAGGCCAAGCTGCTGGACAATGGAGGTCGAGTGATTGTCCACACCGCGAGAGGGCTAGCTTGTGAGATTATTGCTGACCCGGATGGAAAATCTTTTGCCAGCAAAAAGCTGCCTGTAAAGCCCCCGTATGAATACAAGGTTTTCGATGCCATTGTAGACTTGCTCATTGCCAACGGCGGCAGAGCAAGGAAGGGCAATGGCAGAAACTACAGGCTGGGGCACCCTGAATGTGATGAAAGCACCGTAGTTGGTGCAGTAGCGATTTACGCCGGAAAGAAACCGGGCGAATCTGTATATGACCCCGTGTTTGTGCTGGCGGCAGTTTTGGAGTGGGCGGGCATTGTCAGCAATGAGCGCGGCGAACTGGTGCTGACCCAGAGTTACAGGAGCAAGTTATGATTCGATTTTTGTTTTGGGCGTTTATCGGATTCTGGTATAATCTGTTGTTTAAGAAAAATAAATACTGATGCATTCTGCATGCAAATCCGAATACAAAGAGTTATTTACAGAACGCGAAATCTCATACAGCAAATTGCTGTTGGGAGTAGAATGATATTTCAAGAATTGCACCGCCATAAACAAAGATAAGCCTTTCAAAGACGTCAAAACCGCCAGTTTTCATTACGAAAACTGGCGGTTTTGGTCCGGGCTGCGGGACTTGAACCCACGGTCTCCTGGTCCCAAACCAGGCGCGATACCAAACTTCGCTAAGCCCGGATATGAAGTTGAGTTTTTTGCCGTTGTGGTCAAATATGTGGTCAGGGGAATTCTACCACATTTTCGGGGAACTTTCAAGAGCGGTGATTGGGGGAAATTGGGGGAAAATGTAGGTATACAATTGATGTGAGACCAAAGGGATAGACAAAGGCGATTGAGTTCATTAGAATAAAGCTACCATACCTCAAGACTAATGAAAGGTC
>SFIL01000061.1 GCA_004556205.1 Clostridiales bacterium
TCGGCTCAGATACTCGCGAGCCGACATTTTCATCTGCGGAAACGCGCGGTTCCACGCGTCCAGCTCCGACTGCTGCCGGGCGTTGAGCGCCTCATAGGAACCGCTGCCGCCGCTGCCGGTGGACCGTGCCGCCCGGCTTGCCCCCCTTGCCTGCGCGGCCCGCAGCGCGCCGCCGGCAACCTCCAGATAATCTGCATACAGCTCGCTGAGCGGTTCTCTGCCGTAGCGGCTGCCGCAGAAGCGGCGGAAGCTCTCCGAGGCATCCAGCCCCGCGAGATCCGCCTCCGGGAACCGGCGGGCAAACTCGCGCGCGTCGTCGGCGATAAAGCGCATCTGCTCCTCCTCGCGTGAGCGCCGCTCGCTCTCGCGCCTTGTCAGCTCGCGCATCGCCCGTTCATACCCGGCGCGCTCGCCCCCCAGTCTCGCCGCCTGGAAACGGCGATTGTCCTCGTGACTCTGCGGCGCGGAAGCGCTCTCGCGCTGCTCCGCCGAGCCGTCCTCCTCGGGAGTTACGACCTCCCCGACCTCTTCCGGTCTTTCGTTTTCGTCCATCTCGGACTCCTTTCCGCCGGTGTTCGCCCCGGCCTGCGTATTCCCTTACGGTGCCTATATCGTAGCATGAAAACACGTTTTGTGATCGTCCACTTTTTCGTTGTTTTTCACGAATCGTGTATCCATTGAATGTGTGTGGTCTTTCGCTAACGCAAATTGATCTTTTGCCAATTCCCGCGCCCGAGCCGCACACGCTCCGTGATAATGACGAACGCAAAAACGCCGCCGGGGTCTCCCCCGGCGGCGCAGCGCGGTGATTTGGTTTTACAGATTGTTTGCCCGTATTTCATCGAACCACATGCGGCAGCGGATATTATCGTCGTACTCGCTCAAAGATTTCAACCGCTCATAGCCGTATTGTGCTCTCACTTGGCGGGTCTTCGCGTCGTAAATGAGCTTAATTACTGTTGGCACATCTCTTTTGTACTCAAGACACAGCTTACGGACGGCATAGGAATAACAAAGAATCGTCAAACTTATGTCCCTTTTTTCTTCTTTGGTCAGCGAAGATGACTCTTTTCCCTCGCGTATGGCTCTATTCCATTCGTTGTTTGTATAAAATTTCCCGTCGATGCGGAACGCGGGCCTTGCCATAAGCATGCCCTCTTCAAGATCGGAATAAATGTAAATTTTTTCTGCACGGTTTTCCGCATAAGCAATGCTCTGCCGGATCATTTCGCTTTGATACGCGGAAAACAGATCCTCAAACGGCCGCCCTTCCGCCGCGGCTTTTTTATTGCGTGCCTTCAGAATTTTTTCCAGCTCACCATATTTCATACCCCAGCCCTCCTAAGAAGTCCTTTGTAATATGCTTGCTGTATTCCACTCCACCGATCGTATACTCTATGGAAAAAGCGCTTGGACGCAAATCACTTCCGCTGTACTAAACGTCTCCAGTATACCAGTTTTCGTCCGGATTTCCAGTGATTTCCGACTTCTCCGACATATCCGCAAGCCGTTTTTTTAGTTTTCCCCCCATCTTCACGCAAAACGCCGCCGGGGTGTCCCTCCGGCGGCGCATGCATTATTCAATTAATCCGTCTCTTCGTGCCTTTTCAAACGCTTCGTGTACTTCGGCGAAAAAGACCTTTATTTTTCGTGACATCTCCTCCGGCTTGTCCAGCAGGAAATACGCATCAATTCCGTTGTGCCTCAGGTTGTGTAAATTCACATTTTCCTTTGCGCCGGAATGAAAAACCAGTTGATTTGCGATTCTTACTGACATCTGTACCGAATAATGAAGTTTCTGATAGGCGATAGCCGTAATCGTTCCGTTGAACCAGCCCAGGCTTGCAAAATCGTTCTCATATGCAAGTGCGCATAGCTCCCCGAAAATCAGTCCGGCCATGGTTGCGCGGTCTATATCGTCGTATTCCTCTACCGGTTTTCCGTATGCCGCGATCGTTTGATCCGCTATTGCAAAAGCCTTCGGCGAGAGCTCGTTCATTTTCGCCTCCACTTCCGGTGATAGTTTCGACGCAGCTTCTTTCTGCTGACCATACACCATATTTTTCTTCTTATCAATTTCCATCATTGAACTCCTCCAATCAATTCAGATGCATTGACCCGGGTATCCTCGGAATCAGTTCATCCATGGAGAAACCATAATCGAACTGTTCCTGAACGGCGGCATTTATGAAGGCTTCCACAAGATCGTTTCCAAACCCCGCATTTCCTATTGACTTTGCATTTTCAATGTTATACTCACCAATCGTAGGAAGTTCTCCTTCGTATTTGCCGCCCGCTCTGTAGTTATCGAAAAAACCTTCCGTCCATGTGTGCAGCAGATTATGTTCGCTTCTCTTTTCGGTAATTGCATTTCCTCTAACCATCATGCATACACCATCCCGATAGGGTATCGTTTCTCCGAAAACTCCCTGCTGGTTCAAATGGTGCAGCTGCACGCCGGTGATACCTTCCAGCTTTCGGAACTTGTCCAAATCGCCGTAGCTTCCATAGAGGACATATTTTCCTGTTGACGGATCAATTATATCATCCGACATCAAAGCTGTCATCACTTTTTGATCGAACGCCGGATCAATTCCAAGTCGGCGTGCGTTTCCGCCTCCGGCCCCGGCATTCTGTGCCGCACGTAGTACAACGTCGTTATACCAGTCGTTTGTGGGCATCTCCGGCGCTCTGGCTCCGCCGTCACCATTCAGCCCCTGAATAACACGCTGATACTCGTCCGACCCGAGCTTTTCCTCGACTTTCTCCTGTGCCTGATCGAGTAAAACTGCGTAAATTGGGTCTGTAGGCTTTCTCGATTTTTCAGCAAGTACTCCTCCGCTTTGGTAGAGCAGGCTTTCTCCAAAGCCGATAAGATAGTCTTCGGTAAGCTGCGCTACATCCACATCGGAGAAATATTCCTGTGCGCTGCTGTATTGTTTTCCCTTATAGATCGTTGTAAAAAGCGGGTCTAAAACATCGTCAATAACGTTTTCCAGCCCTTCGTTATTTGCATTCAACAGGAAACGCAAAACTATCTTTCCGGCAGGGCTTTTTGCAAGCTTATCCACCACCTGATTCGTTAATTTGTCGGAAAATCCCTTGCCGAAAAGCTTGTTCATTCCGTCGCTGAGGCGTTCTGTGACGACAGCTTTCATTCCTATGCCGCTTGCATACAGCTCTGCCTCATGCCGCGTTGCCCCCTCGCTCAGGGAACGGTCAAAGGCTGCGCCGGATGACTGCCCGTACAGCATTGCATTGGAAAGGAATGGTCCGAAGATTGGAATATATTTTGCCGCCATAGCCGGAACTCTGCTGCCCAGGCGCTCCGCAAAATTTCCCGCAAGACGCAAACCGTCCGAGACATCTCCATACTTTCTCTGTGTTACGGCGTTATACTCATCCGCCCAGTACGCAGCGCGGTACAGCGGCTCATCAGCGTATTTCGCCTCTGCTTCCCGCTGCGCCTGAAGAAGGTACTCCGAACTCGCGTCCAGGCTACCCATATATTCAAGCGCAGTACGCTGATTTTCTGTCAATCCGGCGTAACGCTCTTCTCTTGCGGCTCTGGAAGCCGCTCCACCGTTGTATACATCCTCCCAATATGCCTGTTCTGCTGCTTGGTATGGCATTGCAAGCTGTGAGCGATAACTAATATCATTTGCCAGCGCTTGCGTTGCTCCTTTCGCGCCCCCGACAGCTCTCCGCCACAAATAGTCCGCGCCTGTACCTTTCGCTTCCAATGCGGCACGATAGTCGGCTGCATTGTCTACGTTATAACGCGCCCACTCCGCTTGAACCATGTCGTTGACCTTGCCGGTGTAGCCGCCGCGCAGGCCGAGGATTTCCGCCTCGTCCTCCGCGCTGCCGTACAGCTCGCGATACTGCCGTGCCCGCTCCTCCTGCGCTTTTCGCTTTGCTTCCAACTCGGCGAAGAACTTTTCCTGATACTCCGTAGTGCTGCTCACGCCGTTCTGCCGCAGAAAATCATCAGCGACATCCTGCGCCTCGCCGGTATACGAGCTCACACCCATGATCTCGTTCACATCGGCGATATCGGCGTCGCTGGCATACGAAGAACGGTAAGGAGGTTTCCCTGTCGTCCCCGTTGACTTGGCTGTCCCGGTCGGTTTGCTTGCTCCTGTCGCCCCGGTTGGCTTGGCCGGACTTATGGTTCCAGTTCTTCCTGTTGTCCCGGCCGTGCCGGTTGTCTGGTTTCCTTTGCCGGAATTCTGCTGTGCCCCGTTGCTTGTCGGACGCCCCCTTGTCGGGGACGTATAGTTCTGCCGGGCATTTTCTCCTCTGTGCGAAACGCTGCTGCCCGCCCGTGCCGTCGTCTGGCTTGTCTGTCCCTGCGGGACGGCCACTGTCGGGTTTGACGGGGCTCGTCCCTGCGAGGATTTTGTCGGCGGTATCGGATTCGTCTTGGTGTTGGACGGATAGTCCCACACCGGATAGGATCGTTTACTCATATCCGCTCCTCTGCTTACATAGATTTGAATCACGCTTTGTGTTTCATATCTATATGTTAGCAGAAAAACACATTTTGTGAGCACCTACTTTCCCGTCGGATCTCACGAATCGTATATCCATTGATAATACGCGGTTTTTCGACTGCAAAATTTTCTGGCCGACAATTTGAGCCCCAATTATGCGCACATTTCGTGATATTGATGGGCATAGAAAAGCTGCCGGGATCACAACGATCCCGGCAGCTTTCCGGATATGAAATTATCGGGGAGAATTACTCAACAACAACGATGCCGAGCTTCTTCGCGGCTTCCTGCGCCTTCTCAAGAGAGGGCGTGGCGTTGCGCAGCACGAGACGGCCGCCGCCGCGGTTGAGCGTATCGACCATGACGCTGTTGCCCTTGTCGGTGACGAGGGTGACCTTCTGGATCTGGTACTCCTCGCCGCGGACGATGTTCACCTTGACGCCGTCGGCCTTGACGCGCTCCACGGCGACCTCGTAGGTCTGATAGTCG
>SFIL01000062.1 GCA_004556205.1 Clostridiales bacterium
GAAGACCTTCAGCTCGCCGATCGGCTCGAGGAGCGTCGGCGCGGCGGTGGGCAGACCTTCCTTATAGGCAATGCCCGCAGCGGTCTGGAACGCCATATCAGACGAGTCAACGGGGTGATAAGAGCCGAAGTACAGCGTAGACTTCAGGAACACCACGGGATAGCCGGCAAGAACACCCTTGCCGATGCAGTTGCGCAGGCCCTTTTCGACTGAGGGGATGAAGTTCTTCGGCACGCAGCCGCCAACCGTCTCGTCAGCAAAGATCATGTCTTCGCTCTCGCTCTGCGGCTCAAAACGGATGTAAACGTCGCCGAACTGGCCGTGACCGCCGGACTGCTTCTTGTGACGGCCGTGGATCTCAACCTTTTTCTTAATGGTCTCGCGGTAGGCGATCTTCGCCGGGCGAAGCTCCGCTTCGACCTTATACTTGCTCAGCAGCTTCGAGATAATAACGCTCAGATGAATATCGCAGACGCCCGCAATGATCATTTCCTTCGTCTCGGGATCGTTGCCGTAGGTGAAGGAGGCGTCCTCCTCGTTCAGCTTGACCAAGCCTGCCGCGACCTTATCCTCCTGACCCTTGTTCTTGGCGTAAATCGCCATGCGGTAGCACGGCTCTGCGTAGGTCATGGGTTTGACAGTGACAACCTTGCCCGCAAGACCGAGAGTGTCGCCCGTGCGGACAGAGGCGAGCTTGGTGAAGACGCCGATGTCGCCGCAGCAGACCTTGGAGGTTTTGATGTTGTCCTTGCCCTTCGGGAAGAAGGTGTTGCCGAGCTTTTCATTATCGCCGGTACGGGCGTTGACGACGGTCATGGTGTCCTCAATGTCGCCGGAGATAACCTTAAAGTAGGAGTTCTTGCCGTACTGATCCGCCATAGTGTTGAATACGAAAGCCATCGGGCTGCCGCTGGGATCGAGCGCCAGCTCGGACTCGTTACCGTCCTCATCAACGATGACGGCGGGCTTGCCCTCAAGGGGCGAGGGAGCAAACTTTTTGATGTTCTCGAGCAGGCGGGTCGTGCCGAGCCCGTTCATCGCGCAGCCGCAGAAGACCGGCGTGACCGTGCGCTGACGGATGCCGTCCTTGATGCCCTTGATGAGCTCTTCCTCGGTGAACGGCTCCTCCATGAAAAACTTCTCCATGAGAGCCTCGTCGGTCTCCGCAACCTGCTCATTCAGCTCTGCCATGTACTCTTCAATCTTTTCCTCGGCATCTGCGGGCAGGGCGATCTCCTTGCCGTTGACATCATACGCCTTCTTTGCGATCAGATCGACCACGCCGACTGCCTGTTCGCCGTTCAGGATCGGGAAGGTGAAGGGAATGGCGGACGCACCGAAGGTATCGCGAATAGCATCAAAAGTGCCGAAGAAGTTGGCGTGCTCCTCGTCGAGTTTGGAAACATAGAACATTGCGGGCAGATTTTCATCCGCCAGCGCCTTCCAGCCCTTTTCGGTGCCGACGGCAATGCCGGACTTCGCGGTCAGGCAGATCATGCCCGCGTCCGCGACGCGCAGCGACTGCACGATCTCGGCGGCGAAATCGAAATAGCCGGGGTTATCCAGCACGTTGATCTTGCAACCTGCATATTCCACAGGAATGACGGAGGTCTTGATGGAATACTGTCTCTTCTTCTCTTCGTCGTCAAAGTCAGAGACGGTGGTGCCGTCGGCGCGCTTGCCGAGGCGGGTGATCGCCTTCGTCAGGAAGAGCATGCTCTCGCACAGGGCGGATTTGCCATCGCCGCCGTGACCGAGCAGCGCGATATTGCGGATGTCCTTCGCAGTGTACATAGTGTTGAAAATCTCCTTTCTGTGCAGTCGGGAAGGGACTGCGGGCGGCATACCGTTCGTTGCCACAATTAGTTTTATTATACACGATGGGAAACAAGATTGCAATTACAAATACAAAAAATTCCGAATAAATTATGCAGTTTTTGTGAGAAAGTGCAAAAGCAGTTAAAAATGCAGCAGCACAAACGTAAAAAAGCTGTTCAAGCACGCCCACACAAGCTGGAAAGCGGCAAGATGCATCGGTGAAGCAGGCGCTTCCCATACAAGCAGCAGCATACTGAGCATCGCGCCGAGTACGCCTGCAAACAGGCACAGCCCGAGTGACAACAGACTCGTACTGCGCAGGGTGCGCCCTGCGGCGACCGTCGAGGCAAAGGCACCGAAGGTGTCCTTCGCAATCAGTGCGCCCTGCTCGGCTTTTCCGCTCGGGTCGATGTCCGACAGGCGCAGGCGCTCGGTAAATGAGGGGAAGCTCAGCGTTTGAGTCGAAAGCTCGTATTTTGCGGCAATCAGCTCGGGCGTGATCAGGAAATCGCGGGTTGCCAGCACAACCGAGAAATTACGGTTAGCCAGCACGTCGCGGAGTCCCGTTTTGGTAGAGGGACTCGCCTTGTATTTTATGGCAAAGATGCCTGCCAGCTCACCGCCCACAGAAACATAGACCGCCTGACGCACACGTGTTCCCTCGGGCATATGTACGCCCATACTGCGCACGAAGCCCAGTGTGCCGACGAGCACAACCTCTCCCATGACCTCGGCTCCAATGCCGTTGTTGTCATACACACGGAAGTTCGAGGCATGGCAGCGCTTGCCGTACTGCGTGCGCAGCAACGTCTCGAACAGGTCGGTCAGCGGGCTGTCTGCCGCCTCGAGCGCGGCAAGCGCATAGGCGATCACCCTGCCGGCCTTGTGCGCGCCGAAAAGCTTCATGCCGTTCGAAGAAATATTCGCACGCGGAAAAATGTCCTCGTCGCGAAGAATAATGGTGTGCTTTCCGCCGAATATCTTCGCACCGTGCCAACCGCACAGCGCGCCCCCAAAGGAGGCAAGCCGCTTCGCCAGCACGGAAAACGGCTTTTGAAAGCACAGCGCACCCGCAAACGGGATCCCGCCCAAAAGCAGCAGCAGCCAAGCCTGCACGAAGCCGCTCCCGCCACGTCTTGCAAGCAGATACGCCGCCGCACCGCTCAAAGGCAGAAGCAGCAAGGTGTAAACACGCCAAACGGTCTGCGGACGGTCGGGCTGCCGCAGACAGCGCAGGAAATCCGCTTCATCGCCTGTGTCGCGGCGCAGGGAGTCGGCGTCCTCCAAAAGCTGCGGTGCATCAAAGATGCCCATAGGCGAATCGAAGCCGCAGACGGTACGAAGGGTGTGGAAGCCGGCACTGCGCTTTGCCGTGCGTGCGCGCAGCAGAAACAGCAGCAACAGCGACAGCACAGGGCAATAGGTCTGTCCACCCTGCGGCACGGTCTGCACCGCATGAATCAGGGTAAGCAGGCTCACCGGCAAGGCAAGCGTATCCAAACCGACGCGCAGGTGTGCAAGCCCGCGGGCACCCGCAAGCAGCACATCGCAGGCAAGCAGCAGGGAAAGCACCGCAAGCGCAAGTGAAAGCCAGCCGACCGTCTTGCCGGTAAGCGGAAGGAAGCTCCACGCAAATTCGGCATAAAGCATCAAAAACAGCTGTGCCGCCGCAACCAGCGCAAGGAGGAGCAGCCGCACCCGCTGTATTCCCGCGCCGTCCTTGCACGCGCGCAAAAGCTCCTGCGGTGTTTCGGGAGGCGTCGGGGGTGCTTCCACACGCATTTTCGGCGCTTTCGGCGGCTTCGGAGGTTTTTCCCTGCGCGGAGGATTCTCCGCAGGTTTCGATGCTTCGCTGGCAGCCTTTTTCGGCTTCTCCTTCGACTTCTCCTTCAGCCTTTCCTCCGTTCTCTCCGAAGGCTCCGGCTGCGCTTTGCGCGCTGCTTCCTGCGGCGCTTTGCGCGGTTTCGGCTCTGCAGACTTTGTCGGCGCGTTAAGATCCGGCTCCAACGGTGCGGAACGGATCGGCCGAAAGACCACCGTATCGGAGGAGGTCTTCATTTTCGGCTCCTCACTATCCGCGCCGAACTCCCGCATAATATCTTCGAGCTGATATTCCTCCGGCGCGTCCGCAGTATTCAGTTGTTCCGGCTCGCGTCGTTCCATAAAAACTATCCTCTCTGACGGACTGCCTCATAAAGCAGAATTGCGGCTGCGGTGGAAGCATTGAGCGAAGAGATGCGTCCCTTCATCGGGATGCTCACCTTAAAGTCGCACTGCTCTGCGACAATGCGGCTCATACCGACACCCTCATTACCGATCACGATCGCGGCAGGGAGGGTCAGATCGGCGTCATACAACGGCGTCGCGCCCTCGGCAGCCGTGCCGAAGATCCAAACGCCCCGCTGCTTCAGCTCGCGCAAGGTGGCGGCAATATTGCTCACGCGCGCCACGGGCATATACTCGATTGCGCCCGCAGAGGCCTTGCCGACCACGGCGGTCAAGCCCACGCTGCGGCGCTTAGGGATGATTACGCCGTGCGCGCCCGCGCATTCGGCAGTACGCAGAATCGCGCCGAGGTTATGCGGGTCGGAAAGCTCGTCACAGACAACCAAAAGCGGCGCCTCTCCCCTGCTCTCGGCGGCGGCGAGAAGGTCATCGACCGTCACGTATTCATGGGCGGCAACTGCGGCGATGATGCCTTGATGCGCCCCCGTCGGGCTCATTTCATTGAGCTTTCGGCGGTCGATGCGGACAACGACCGCGCCCGCCTCCTTTGCCATAGCAGCAAGTCTGCCGAGCGCCTTATCGGTATCACCGTCAGCTAAAAAGACTTTATTGATGGTTCTACCGCTGCGAATCGCTTCGGTCACGGCGTTTCTGCCCTCAATCATACCCTCGGACAGTTCCTCCGAACGCGAATTGACGGAATCCTTTCTCATAATTGCTCACTTTTCCCTTATCTTTTATACTTCTGAGTATTATAACAAAAAAAATGCTTGGAAACAATATCAAATGTGCGTTCAGAGAAAATTTCTGTAGGTATACAATTGATGTGAGACCAAAGGGATAGACAAAGGCGATTGAGTTCATTAGAATAAAGCTACCATACCTCAAGACTAATGAAAGGTCTCAA
>SFIL01000063.1 GCA_004556205.1 Clostridiales bacterium
GTGCAAGGATTTCGGGCAAAACTGCCCAAAACCTTTGCACCTTCCGCTGGAGCGCCTCAGCGTTCCAGCGGAAATACGCATTGTAACAATGTCTGAATTCCGCAAGAACAGCTCATTTTGGCCGTTTTTGCGAAATTGCGCGGCTCTTGCCGCGCGAATAAACCGCTTTGCGGTTTATTCAGTAGACATTATGATAGCATACCCGTCGGGAAAATGCAACAGGCAGATGACTGCCTACGGGTGAATCTCCAAGAATTGCGGGCAGCAAAACTCGCCGCCCCTGCCGCCACCGACCGCACCCACATAGTATCCTCGTAAAACGAAAATCGTGCAAAACACACCCTGCTTGTTCACGATTCATGATTCCCGTCACCAAAACAGATTGCCACATTGCGCCTCCTTGCGATGACGTGACAGGTGACCTACGGCAATCTCAGCAGCAACGCAAAACGACCTCCGAGATATTCTCGGAGGTCGCTGTATTCGGAAGAATTACGCTTCGCAGTATGCCTTTGCGGTCTTCGCAGCAAGGCGGGCGTTGTTGAAGACGAGCTGGATGTTGGCCTCCAGGCTGTTGCCGCCGGTCAGATCCTTGACCTTCGCAAGCAGGAAGGGCGTGGTTTCCTTGCCGTGGATGCCCTGCTCCTGTGCCTCGCGGATAGCCTCGTCAATCGCGCCGTTGATGACGGCGGCGTCCATAGAATATTCCTCGGGGATGGGGTTCGTCACAAGCATACCGCCGCGCAGACCCAGCTCGTGCTGCGTCTTGAACGCCTTAGCCAGTTCTTCGGGGGTGTCAATCTCATAATCGACGCTGAAGCCGGAGTGACGGGTATAAAACGCGGGCAGCTCCTTCGTGCCGTAGCCGATGACGGGCACGCCGTGCGTCTCAAGGTATTCGAGCGTCAGACCGAGGTCGAGAATGGACTTCGCGCCTGCGCAGACGACCATGACGGGAGTGGAGGCAAGCTCCTCGAGGTCTGCGGAGATGTCCATCGTCGTCTCAGCGCCGCGATGCACGCCGCCGATGCCGCCGGTGGCAAAGACCTTGATACCCGCCATATGGGCAATGATCATCGTGGTGGTAACGGTGGTTGCGCCGTCCTCACCGCGTGCGCACAGCACTGCGAGGTCGCGGCGGGAAGCCTTGGCAATGGCGGTGCCCTTCTTGCCGAAGTATTCGATCTCTTCCTCGGTCAGACCCGCCTTGAGTCTGCCGCCAATGATGGCGATGGTTGCGGGAACCGCGCCGTTCTCGCGGATGATCTTCTCAACTGCCAGCGCAGTCTCAACGTTCTGCGGATAGGGCATACCGTGGGAGATGATGGTCGATTCGAGTGCGACGACGGGCTTGCCGGCGGCGAGTGCCTCGGCGACTTCGGGCTTGATGTCCAGATACTTGTTCAGCATGATAGATTCCTCCAAAATCAATTATTTTCAGTATGGTTGATGCGCTCTCTGACGGTACTTGCCGAAAGCGCAGGGTTGATGGTTTCAAAGCTCTCGACCGCGAGAGCCGCCGCTGCCGCTGCCGCGGAGGCGGTGCCCTCCAAGTCGGTTCCCTCCAAATACGCCCACGCCAGCGCCGCCATAAACGCGTCGCCCGCGCCGGTGGCGTTGCGCATGGTCGCTTTGCAGCAGGGCACGAGCCGCAGTTCCTTTTGGTCGGCAGCAAGCACGCCGTCCGTGCCGAGTGAGATAAACACGCGGTGTAAGCCGGTGTCCAAAAGGGTCTGCGCGGCAAGCCGCAGGCTCTCTTCGTCCGTGATCTTGACGCCCGAGAGCAGCTCTGCCTCGATGCGGTTGGGCTTGAGCGTATGGAGCTTGCCGAGGATCGGCTTGAGCTTCACCGCCTTTGCTGTAGAGACGGGATCGGCGAAGATCGGCACCGTGCAATGTTCCGCAAGATAGCGAAGGGACTCTGCCGGGATGTTCGTGTCCGTCACGATGAGCTGCGCATTGTTGAGCAGGGAGAGATTCGCCGCGAGATAGCTCGGCGTGATGCGGTCGCAGATCTCCATGTCGGAGATCGCCAGCGCCATATCGCCGTCGCTGTCATTGAGGAAAAGGTAGGTCGGCGTCGTACCGCCCGCGACGGTCAGTGCGTGGCTGATATCGATGCCCAGCTCGCCGCATGAGGCGGCAATGCGTTGGGCATAAAGGTCATCGCCGAACGCCGTCAGAAAGCGGACGTCCACGCCGAACAGGCTCATATTGTGTGCAATGTTGCGCCCGACGCCGCCGAGGCTCATGCGTACCTTACCCGGATTGGAATCCTTCGCAACAAGCGGCGCAAACGACCGCCCGCCGATGTCCATATTCACGCCGCCGACTACAACAGCATAAGTTCCCGAGCGCAGCACATAGCCTTTACCCGCGATATAGCCTTTTTTCATCAGATTGGAGATATGCACCGCAACGGAGGAACGCGTGATTCCCGCTTTCTCCGCCAACTGCTCCTGCGAGATCATGGGATCTGCCTCAATCCACTGCAAAATCTGCCGTTCCCGCTGTGTCATTGCCGTTCCCTCCCTCTCTTTTGTGGCTCTATCATAACACAGCGCAGTGCGTTTGTCAATAGAAAATCTAAATAAATATTTAGAAAATAATCAAATGCTTATTTCCAGGGCGCTGGAAATGCTTCCGGTGCGCCGAGAGGGCAGAGCTGTTTTTCCAGCCACAAAACGTCGTACCAAGCGCCGTGCTTGAAGCCGACATCCGAAAACCGCGCCGTGTCGCGGTAGCCAAGGGCATGATGAAACGCGACGGAGGGTGCGTTGGCAGAGGTGACGACGGCAAAAACTTTTCGCACCCCCATATTGCGCAAAATCCCCTCAATTTGCGCGTAGAGCTGCCGTCCGATCCCCCTTCTGCGGGCGGATTCTGCAAGATAGCAGGAGATCTCTGCGTTCCACGCATAAGCCGCCCGCTCAAAGGCGCGCCCCGCGTAGGCATAGCCCAAAACCGCGCCGTTTTCCTCATAGACAAGCCAAGGATAGAGCGCGGTATGTGTCCGAAGGCGTGCGGTGAATTCCTCTCGACTCGGCGTTTCATATTCAAAGCTCACCGCCGTGTCGCGGACAAATTTGTCATAGATTGACAGCATGGCGGGCACGTCCGCCTCCGTTGCGGCTCTGATCGACATGATTCTCAACTCCTCGTGTTTCATTTTACCACGAAACGCAAAAATGTATAGCGAAATTTCTCGGAACGCTTGCAAAACCGTGGGATTTTGGTATACTCAAAAGAAGAGAAGGGAGGCGTTTTCGTGAAAGCAAGGCAAAAATTTTTCCCGTTCGGACTGCGCGTGGTCAAGACCGCCGTCGCGGTCACTCTCTCCGTCGCGCTGATCCGGCAGTTTGCCACCGATTCGCTCTCGGTGTTTTACGCGGCGTTCGGCGCACTCATTGCAATGGATACGACCTTTTCCAAATCACTCATGCAGGGACTGACGCAGCTTGTCGGCGTCCTTGCGGGCACGGTGTTCGGCTATGTGTCCGTCCTGTTGTTTCCCGGCGCAACGCCCGCTTGGCTGGCAGGACTCGGTGTGCTGCTCCTGATTGTCCTGTGCAACTCTATGAAGCTGTCCTTCACGGCCTCCCTCTCCTGTATCATTTTTCTCTCCGCCTGCCTGACTCCGACAGATGATATTCTGCGCGATTCTCTGTTCCGCCTGCGCGACACCTCCGTCGGCGTAGGCATCGCCCTGCTTGTCAACGCCGCCATCCGCCCGTATAATAATAAGAAGCGTATTTTGTCTCTGCTCGCCCAACTGTGCAAGCTGCTGCCGAAGGACCTGGAAAAAATTGTCGTCCACGAGCAGTTTCCCGACCAGCAGCCCGCCGTGGAGCTGCTGCGCCGCATTGACCGCGAGCTGTCACTGTATCATTCGCAGAGGTTTTTCCACCGAAAGCAGGACGATGAGGCGTTGCTGCGAGGCTGCTACCGTTTGGCGGAGCGCATGGTACAGGAGCTGGAGGCGATCTGCGGCATGGACTCGCTCGGTGATTTGGCTATGGAAAACGCCGCCGTTATGCAGTCGCTTGGCATGGAGCTTCCCGAAGCGGGAATCCCGCCGAGAAAATGCACACGGCACGACACCATCGTGATGAATTACCATTTAGAGAAGCTCTTGAGCGCCTATCAATACCTCAGCGAACTGATGCAGATGCAGTAAGCATTCAGCCCGTATCAGCCAATGCGGGTCGGGGGAAATATCTCCGACATCTGCGCAAGCGGCAGGCGGTACGGGCAAGCAAGTCTGTACAAACTCCGTAGTTCCTACACAAGATTGCCACGTCGCTGCGCTCCTCGCAATGACAAAATGGGGTACCTTCCCGTGTCATTTCGAGGAGCGCAGCGACGTGGCAATCTCATACAGGCAGCTCCAAAAGGACACTGTTTTCCTTCATTGCCGCAAAGCGCGGAGAAAGCAATCGACCATCTCCGACAAAAGCGCAAGCTGTTCCTCCGGCAGAGCCGCGCAGCGCTGCGCGATTGCCGCCGCGCCGTCTGCTTGTACGCCGAAAAGGATCGTATCGCTCGAAACGCCGAGTGCGGCGCACAGACGGCATAAGGTCTGTACGGAGAGCCCCACCACGCCGCGCTCCATGTCCGAAATATACTGCGGCGATACTACAATGCGTTCGGCAAGCTGCTCCTGCGTCAAATGCGCCTGTTCCCGCGCCCGCTTCGCTCGTTCACCAAGCTGAATATGAAACACTTTCTTTTCTTTCACCGTTATCACCGTCCATACTATTAGGGAACCTCTGAACAAATCAGCGGCGGCGGACAGCGGGTCTTTTGTCCCAACTTTTCGGTTTGAAAATCTTGAAATACACAAAGTATTCCTGCGATTCTCTTCCTTAGTTTACCTAAAAGTATGGTTGACAAACACAATGTATTAATATTATAATTATAAATAGTAATACATTGCGTTTGCAAAGAGGGTGATCATATGTGGCAGGAAATGTACCTCATTTTATTCCGCGCGGCAACGCGAGCGCTTGCACAAATGCAGACACAGAATTTCGGACTTGCCGCCGAGGAGCTGAAACAAGCGCAGTGCTGTGCTGAGGAGCTTTTCCTTGCGGAAAAGGAGTAGCATATTGTGCGCCTCTCTCTCATATAGCTCAGGGGGAGGGGATTATTTTGAATCTGACAGAGCTTGCGCTGCGCCGTGCCGGCGCCGCTGATTTACGTGAATTTCAGTCCCGCGAGGGACTTTTTCCGTCCGGACGGGAGGATATTCTGACCATGCAGCGCCTTGCACCCTATCTTTTAGGGTATGAACGCTATATGGTCAAGCCGAATGATACCTATTATAAAATTGCGCGGCAGTACGGCACGAGCGTACAAGCCATTTTAACCGCCAATCCCGCGCAAGACCCGCGCCGTCTGCGTGCCGGGCAATATCTGATCGTACCCTTCGGCTTTCCTGTTGTACCGACCGACCTGCCCTTTACCTCGGAGCTGTTGGACGTATGCGTGCGCGGGTTGACCGCACGCTACCCCTTCATCTCCCGCCGCACCATCGCCACGACCGCTTTCGGCAGACCCGTGACCCTGCTCAAAATCGGGAACGGTCAGCGCTCATTGCTGTATAACGCATCGCATCACGCGAACGAATGGATCACAACGCCCGTTTTGCTGCGGTTTTTGGAGGAGTACGCCGATGCGGTTGCCAACGGCGGCTCGATTTTTGCGTTGGATGCGCAGTCGCTTTTCCGCAACACGCAGCTCTATCTTGTACCGATGGTCAATCCCGATGGGGTAGATCTGGTTACGGGCGCAATCGACCCGAACAGCACCGAATACGAGGCGGCGGAGATGATTGCCGCATATTTCCCCGCAATTCCGTTTCCCGAGGGCTGGAAGGCGAATCTGCGCGGCGTCGATCTGAATCTGAACTACCCCGCAGGCTGGGAACAGGCAATGGAGAATAAATTTGCGCTTGGCTTTACGCGCCCCGCGCCGCGTGATTTTGTCGGCTTTGCGCCGCTCGATCAGCCCGAGACGGCGGCGATGGCGGCGCTGACGCAAGAGGTCAATCCGCGTCTGACGCTCTCGTATCACACGCAGGGTGAGGTTATTTATTGGAAATTTCTTGACTTCAATCCGCCCGACGCACGGGCGATCGGGGAGGAATTCGCCCGCGTCAGCGGTTACGCGCTCGAGGATACACCCTATGCCTCTGGCTTTGCGGGGTACAAGGACTGGTTCATTCAGGATTTCAACCGCCCGGGCTATACGATTGAAGCAGGGCTTGGCGTCAGCCCGCTGCCGCTTTCCCGGTTCCCGACGATCTATGAGAAAAACCTCGGCATCCTCGCTCTCGGCTTAACGCTCTGACCTTTCGCTGCACCTCCGCAGACCTGCTGCGCAAACAGGAATGACCTCCCGCGCGACTTTATCTCAGCCGCCGCAGGTCATTCCTGTTTGCTGTCGTTTTTCTTCTTTTGTCACATATCGTTGTAATACCCGCACAGACGCGCCCCTTCTTTTGGGAAAATGTTCATTTGTCAATGATGTGAGACTGGAAAAACGCGAAAGAGTTGCGAGATTAGGAAGGCGGTTTTGCTGACGGAGGGAGGGCGTAGCCCGAG
>SFIL01000064.1 GCA_004556205.1 Clostridiales bacterium
CTACGACGAAAACGATGAACTTGTCTCTCAGGTACAGACTTGGAGTGTTGAAAGCTATATTGCTGACATTCTCGGCAGAAGCACGACATCCGATACAACCAGAGTGCTGCTGGAGAACATGATCAAGTACGGTGACGCCGCTGCTGCATACCTTAACTGATCCGCGAGTTAATTTTTACTTGTTTCAAAGGAATGCAACGAAGGAATCTCTGAATGAATCGCCTACATTCTGTTCCCACCTGAATATTAGCCGTTTTTGCGCTCGATTCGGGCGAGTACAGTGAAAAAATGCCAATATACGTCTGTATTTCTGTTCCATTTCCCGAATAAGGGTAGACTGCCCCCTTAATCAGTTTGTGGAAAGCTTTCACCTGGCGATGGTAAGTGCATACAGATTCTCGTACCGCTTTGGTAGTGCGGATTAAATCTGAGGTTACTAACAGCTTCGGCAACAAGATGGAAATAGACACGACTGGTTGTTGTGCCTATGACTAAACTCTATTATAGGAGGATACCTAATGAAAAAAATTCTTGCTCTACTGTTAGCGGTTGTTATGCTGCTGACAGTGCTTCCTGTCGGTGTATTCGCTGAGAATGCAGACGATACGGGAGAAGCGGTATCTGTTCCCACAGGGATCAATGCAGATGCTGCAACTGCGCTGATCGGCGCGGTCAAGTCAGACGCGAAAGCGCTTGAAGCGCAAGAAAATGAGATCGACCCGGATACGAAGGTCACGGTCATCGTTGTGCTTGATGAGTCGGAAATTCCCACGGACGGGAGACCCACAAGAGCGGCGCAGAACCGCATGCTTAAGCAGCAGGCCGCAGTACAAAAGGAGATATCAGAGGCAGTTCTTGCGGGGAAGCCTGTGCAGGTTGAAAACAGCTACTGCACGCTGACAAACGGCTTCTCTACGACCGTCACTTATGGTCAGCTTCAGGAGATCCGCAAGCTTGACAGCGTGAAGTCTGCGTTTATTGCGCCACATTTTGAGGTCGAACCGAATATGGCAACCAGTAACGGCATGGTCGGCGGCGGCATGGCAAATACCACCGGTTTCAACGGCGAGGGCATGGTTATTGCCATCTTGGACACCGGTATTGACCTCGACCATGAAATCTTTGCCGCCGCGCCCGCTTCGCCTCGTATGACGCAGGCGGATGTGCAGGCTGCACTCGACCAGTACGATTTGCACTGCGAGGCGGATGTCCCGTCCATCGGTGCGTCTACCCTCTATTACAGCGCGAAGATTCCTTTCCAGTTTGACTACGGCGACCATGACGCCGATGGCAACCCCACGGAGGGCGGCGAGCATGGCACCCATGTTGCCGCTACTGCTGCGGGCAACGAAGGCGTGAAGGAGAACTTCAGCGGTGTTGCGCCGCAGATGCGGTCAATATGTCCCTCGGTTCCGTTTGCGGCTTTATTGATTATGAAACGGAAGATGAATGGGTCATGAATCTCATTGATGTTTTTAACCGCACCGGTGAGAGCGGCATCTGCATGGCTGTTGCAGTCGGTAATGACTATTCCGCCGCGTATAACAACAACTACGGCGGCAAGGCACTTGCCTCTAATCCTGACTATGGCAACGCGGGTGAGCCGTCTACTTATGACGAATCTCTGTCAGTTGCAGCTGTTGAAAACGCAGGCATGGTTTCACCCTATATTACCGTCGGTGGCAGAAACATCGCCTATTATGACGGCTACGACGGCACAACGCAGGAGATCACGACCGAATACGCATTCCGCACCATCGCCGGTCTCGGCTCTCTGGAGTATGTCTTTATTGACGGCTACGGCACGGCAGAGGATTTTGAAGGACACGACCTCAGAGGCAAGATCGCAGTTGTCTCCCGCGGCGGCGGACTCTATTATGAGACGAAATGCAATAACGCCAGTGCAGCCGGTGCAATTGGTCTGATCGTCTATAACGACCGACCCGGCATGGTCTATATGTCCATTGAGTCTTGGACGATCCCCATTGCTTTCATCTCACAGTCAGACGGCGCATATCTTGGAAAACAGAGTGACAAGCACCTGACCATTGCAAAGCAAGATGCGTTGGTTACCTCGCCCGTGGCAGGTATGTGCGACTTCTCCTGCTGGGGCGCGACGAGTGAGTTGACACTCAAGCCTGAAATAACCGCGCCCGGTGGTAACATCTATTCCGCCGTTCCCGGTAATGGCTATGAACTGATGTCCGGCACCTCTATGGCCTCTCCTCATGTCGCAGGCGGCATGGCAATTGTACTGCAAGCCCTCAAGGCAAAGGGACTCGCAGCAGATGCAGGCGAGGCGAAGGATCTCGTTGATACGCTTCTGATGTCCACTGCTGCAATCATTTATGACGGCGACACGCCCGTCTCCCCGCGCAAGCAGGGAGCCGGTTTAATGAACATCAATGCCGCGGCGTCTGCCGAGGCGTACATTACGGTGGATGGTATGGAGCGACCGAAGATGGAATTGGGCGATGACGTTGATTGCACCGGTGTTTATACCCTTTCTTTCAATGTCCATAATCTTACAAACGAGACACGATACTACACGGCAGTTCCGATTGTCCTGACGGACGGTACGGAAGAGAAGAACGGCGCTGTCGTGATGACAGAAACGGATGTCCCGCTTGCACATACCTACACGACCAATTTTGAGAACGATCTTGTAGTTGTCCCCGCGAACAGCACTGTACCCGTTACGATCACTGTAACCCTGACCAATCCTGAGGCGACGCTGGCTGCCTTTGAAAACGGCGCGTTTGTCGAAGGTTGGGCGGTACTCGACGCAGCAAATGCCGATGGCAGCGTGAACGAAGACGGAACAGATCTCAATGCGCCCTTCCTCGCGTTCTACGGCGACTGGACAAAGGCTCCGATGATCGACAGTGCCTTCTGGTGGGACGCAATCGAGAGCGAGGAAACCTCCGCGCAGGTGTATAATAATGAAGCCCTCCTCGGCTCCATGGAAAACACTTATGTCTCCTATCTCGGCGATAACAACTATGACTACACTATTAAGTATCTCGCTGATCGCAACGCTATTTCTCCGAACGGTGATGATTTCCAAGATAGTCTTACATGGGTCTATACCGGACTCTTGCGCAGTGCAAGACGGTTCTCATATACCATTACAGGCGAGGATGGCACGGTCTATTATGAAAAGTCCATCGACTATGAGGTAAAGTCCGTTTACGATAGCAAATACTATTCCATTGTTCCTGCAGGTGCCATCAGTGACTACGGTGACACCATTGACCCGTGGTACGGCACAGATAAGTTAGGTTCTTCGCTCCCGAGCGGCACCAAGGCGACGGTTACGATCACCGCTGAGCCGATGTATGACAAGCATCCGTCGAACAATGTCCGCTCGAGCTGGTCGTTCCCGATCACAATTGATACCGAAGCACCTGAAGTGCTGGATATGACCGTCCGCGAGGCGGAGGGACGCTTCTACGCAACTATCACGGTGCGGGATAATGAATATGTCGCAGCTGTTGTTCTGACCGATGCGAAGTATGACAAGGAATTCACTGTTACCGGTGTGGGTGAGCTTGAGGCAGGGAAGACCACTGTCCTTGAGGACATCGACATCACCGGCTACGGCGAGACCATCGGCGTGGTCGTCCATGACTACGCAGGCAACACCAAGACTTACTATCTGCGCGCAAAGGGCAACACCGATGACTATGCAGAGGTCGAAGTGACTGACGATATGGTGCTCTATTCCGAGAACTTTGACAACGCGTGGCTCCCTGCGGGTTGGAGCGTTGAATCAAAGTCCGGCGCACCGAAGACATGGTATCGCGACAAATACAACATGGCGGCCATTGACCCCGACGAGGTTTACAATCAGAATGAGTGGCTCTTCACGCCGTCTTATGATCTCTCTGGGCAGTCAACGCCCACACACATGGTCTTTGACTTTGAAACAAGCTATACCTTCTGTGTGCAGTATCCGCATTTTAATGTGAATGTTTATGCCTCAAAGGATAACGGCGCCACCTGGGAATCTATTTGGAACCTGCACGACTCCGGTCTTTACTCCGACTGGACGAGAACGCAGGCAAAGGTCGTGATCCCGGACGATTACCAGGGCTGCAACAATGTCCGCTTCGCCTTTGTTTACACGGGCGATACAGGAGGCGCACAGTTTGCCTTCGATAATATGCGCATCTACAAGGATCGCGCGGAGGACTATATTGCCGTGACCGCTTCTGCGGGTGAAAACGGTACGATCTCCCCCGAGGGCAGAACGCTTGTCAGAAAGGGCACTTCCAAAACCTTTACCGCTATTCCGAACGAAGGCTATGAGGTTGCGAGCATGGTTGTTGACGGCACGGATCTCGGCGCAATCGGCTACTATACCTTTGAGACGGTCGGCGTCGATCACACGATTGATGTAAGCTTCCAACCCATCTCCGCGCAGAGCGGTTACACCGTAAAGGCGGAAGCTACTGAGGGAGGCATCGTCACGCCGAGCGGCACGATCAGCGTCGGTGCAGGCGAGAGCAAAGCCTTTGATTTCAAGGCGGACGAGGGCTATCAGCTCGTTGCTGTCCGCGTCAACGGCAGAAAGGTCACAGCGACCGAGAGCTATACGTTGGAAAACATTGACCAAAACTACTATCTGCTTGCCAAGTTTGAAAAGATACCCGAGACACCTGAGGTTCTCTTTGAACAGGACTTCGAGGATACGACCTTCCCGCCCGAGGGTTGGAGTATCCTTGGCGGCAGCGAAACATGGCGTCGGTACAGCTATTACTACCTGAATAAAACGCAGAACGCCTATATTTCTGCAGGTGAAGCCGCGCAGGATGAGCGCCTTGTTTCCCCGAGCGTTGATCTTACCGGTGCTGAGGATACCAATTTGGAATTCGACTATGCGTATCCGTACTACGGATTGAAGCGCAACGAGTTCACGTTCACTTTAGAAGCTTCCACTGATGCTGGCACAACATGGACAACCATTTGGGACGCAAAGGATACACTGGAGGATTCGCTCTCAGGCTATGTCGTTACCGATCGTGCCTTCGTGACACTTCCGACAGAGCTTTGTGTAAGCAACGTCATTTTCGCATGGCGCTATACCAGAGCTGCAGGTGATAATTACGGCATCGCCGCCATCGACAATATCAAGCTTGAGGCAACGGGCGTGAATACCGACATCGCGGGTCAGGCAAAGATCACTGCGACAGCAGGTGAGGGCGGCATTATCACACCGAGTGGCAGAGTCTACGTCACGGAGGGAGAGGATCAGACCTTCACCATTACGCCGGTGGTCGGCTTTGCCATTGAAGATGTCCTTGTGGATGGAGTCAGTGTTGGCGCGGTGGACTCCTACACCTTCACAAATGTAACGGGAACGCACACCATTTCCGCCTCCTTTAAGGTTTCGTCCAGCACACCGGGCGTGATCTTTGAGAACGATTTTGAGGACAGCATCTTCCCGTCGCGCGGTTGGAGCGTGAAATCGCTCGGCTTCGGCAGCAATACTTGGGAGCAAGGTACTTTCAGTTATGTGAGCGGCACAAAGGTCGCACTGGTTCTCAACGAATATGAGGACTGGTCGAATGCACCGAAGCAGAATGAGCTTCTGATCTCTCCGACGGTCGATCTGACTGGCATCGAGCCGGCGCTGGAGTTTGACTATGCCTTTGGCAGATATGATCTTTTCAATGGTACGATCTCGCTGACGCTGGAAGCTTCCTTGGACGGCGGCGAGACATGGACAAAGATTTGGGATGCGAGTACGCTCGAAAACAATGGATATCTATATCAGTCCGGTCATGCGGAAGTTGAGATTCCCGCTTTCTATTGCAAGGACGGCGTAAGCTTCGCCTTCCGTTATACAAAACAGAACGGATATGAGGGTGAAAAAGCAGGCATTGATAATGTCAAGCTCGTAGATCCCTCTGCGCTGTGCGAGCATCCGACGACTGAGATTCGCAATGCACGCACTGCAACCTGCACGGAGGACGGCTAC
>SFIL01000065.1 GCA_004556205.1 Clostridiales bacterium
TTCGCCGGAAATGATGTAAAGAACGAAACAAATCCGCAAGATTGCCACGACCCCTGCGGGGTCTCGCAATGACAAAACTATAGTTTTTTGACAGTCTGTAATTGGGAATCAGGACTAAAGCCTGATTCCCAATTTTTTTGCATGCTATCTATAAAACAAACACATACCGCTATAAAATACGCCTATCAAATCAGAAAGCCATGCATTATCATGGTGAAGCATTCCGCAAAAAGTGTTTTCAATTGTGCACAGCCGGCAGTCGTGAGCGTCGGGTTTATTGGGCTTTTTTATGGATGAAAATGATGCCCAAGCAACCCTCTCCGCAGTGGCAGGAAACCGTACAGCCCGCACTAGTATCATAGATCGTGTCAAAATCCATGCACTCGCGTACCGTCCGATGTACCGTCTCACTGATCTCCGGTGCCACCGGCGTATGCGTAATGAAGATACGTTCCGGCGAAATGTTCCCCGTGTTCTCCAAACGGTCGCGTACATAACGCTCCATGCACTTGGCATAGTTGCCGCGGTACTTCTTGCCAACGATCATCTTATTATCAACGACTTCAATGCAGGGCTTGAGCTTGAGCAAGTTAGCACCGAGCGCGGTCACAGGAGAGCAGCGTCCGCCCTTGACCATATAGTCCAAGCGGTCAAGTAAAAAGCTGATATCGACGCGGGTAGCAAATTCGTCCAGCGCTGCTTTCATTTCGTCCAAATCGGTTGCGGTCTTTGCAAGGCGGCAAGCCTCCAAAACGACCTGTCCCTGCCCTGTTGAAAGGCTGCGCGAGTCGATCACGCGGACGTTGGGCATATTCTCCGCCGCAAGGCAGGCATTATGATGTGTAACGGAGAAGCCCGAGCCGATGGAGATATGCACCAGCGCGTCATATACCTCAAGACTCTTTTTGAAAAGCTCCTCATATTCCCCGAGCGGAACGGCAGAGGTGCTGCAAAGTGCACCGCCAGCCGCAACGTGCGCAAAAATATCCGCAGGGACAATATCCACACCGTCACGGAAGCTCTCACTGTCCTTATTGACATACAGCGGAATAATCGTAATATCGTTCTCTTGCACCAGCTCCGGCGAGAGATCGCAGGTGCTGTCGGCAGTGATCTTGATTTTCATACAGCTCACCCTATCTTTATTTTTTCATGATAATTATATCAGTCTGAAAAATTACTGTCAAAGGTCAGTTGCATTTTCGTGCCAAATGTGCTATCATTATAATGAGGTGGAATGCGATGACGCTGACTGAGCATTATTTTACATATTTACAGGAGCTTGCCGACGGGTCACGCACCGCGCCGGAAGGCATTGTATTGCAGGAGGACGAGCCGCTGCGCCGTGCTGCCGAGCTGCAAACGCAGATTCAGGCAATCGGCGTTCCCGAGTTTGTCCGCCGCTGCGCCGCGCAGGATGGTCTGACCCTTCCCGAGGAGGTTTACGCCGACTATCGTGAAGAGGATCTTCTTGCTGCACTGAGCGCTATGGTTGAAGAACCTGCGCCCGATGCTGCCCCCGATCCCGCCGCGCCGCCGCAGATCGACGAGCCGGACGGTCCGCGCAGCGCCTACGAGGTTCTGCTTGACTGCTGCTGCTTGGATGAGAAGCTGCTGTATTATCTTATTGATGTCTTAAAGCGCGGTGCGGAGGAGGAATTCCAAAAGCTCGCGCTTGTTACTGCCCGCACGGCATTCACACAGGCGGATTTTCTCTATTGGTTTGCGACCAAGCCCACGCGCGGCACGCAGGAGGAGCTGATCTGTGTCACGCTGATAGACGCCTGTCTTGATCGTCTTACCGCCGAAGGGCAAAAGGAGCTGATTGCGGCGCTGATCTGCGGCGACCAAACGACCTTTGAGCTGTTCCGCTGCGACGCGCCCGAGCTGATGCATCTGCCCGATGCTACCTTCGAGTGGTTTGACACCAACTATCTGCGCGGTTATTATCCGATCCGCTATCTGCTCAAATACAATGGGGTCGTTTTCCCGAAGGAGGAAGTGCAATGACACACCGTATCCTTGCAGAACAAAATTTTGAGAATGGTTATAACTGCGCCCAAGCTGTCTTACTCGCCTTCTCCGATCTGACAGGTTTGGACGAAAAAACCGCACTTTCCATCTCGTCGTCTTTCGGCGGCGGCATGGGCAGACTGCGCGAGGTTTGCGGCGCGGTCAGCGGGATGTTCATGGTCGCGGGGCTGCTTTACGGCAGCAATACGACCGTATCGCAGGAAGAAAAAGCTGCGCATTATGAGCGGCTCCAAGCATTTGCTGCACAATTCCGTGAGAAGAACGGCTCCTATCTCTGCCGCGAGCTGCTTGCAGGCGTGCAGACCACAATCGGCACAGTGCCCGAGGCGCGCACGGCGGAATACTACAAAAAGCGCCCCTGCAAGCTGCTCTGCGGTGACGCTGCCGAGATTTTAGACCGATACATCACCGAAAACCCGATTAAATGAAAGGAATCCTATGGAAGAAATTTTAAGAGTCGAGCATCTGTCCAAAAGCTTCCGTCTCTCCGCGAAGCAGCAGCAGCTTGAAAAGGCCGGAGAGAAGATACGGCACGCCGTAAACGATGTCTCCTTCAGCGCCTATCGCGGCGAGATTTTCGGGCTGTTAGGCCCGAACGGCGCGGGCAAAACGACCACGATGCGTATGCTCGCAACGCTCCTCCGTCCTGACAGCGGCGACGCGTTTTTGGACGGCGCAAGCATTCGGACGCAAGAGACGGAGGTGCGCTCCAAGCTCGCGTTTCTCACAGGCGAATTGAAGTTAGAGGACTGTTTTACGCCCGACTATCTGTTCAACTTTTTCTCCGACCTGCACGGCATCGACCCCGCCGTCCGTGAAAAGCGCAAGCAGGCGCTGTTTTCCCGTTTTGGCATCGACGAGTTTGCGCAAACGAAGGTTGCCAACCTCTCGCAGGGCATGAAGCAGAAGGTCTCCATTGTCGTGTCAATAGTCCATGACCCAAATGTCATCATCTTCGACGAGCCGACAAACGGCTTGGACGTATTAACTGCAAAGGTCGTGACGGATTATCTGCTCGAGCTGAAGCAGCGCGGCAAGACGGTTCTCGTCTCGACACACATTTTCAGCCTGATTGAAAAGGTCTGTGACCGCGTCGGCGTGCTGATCGGCGGAAAAATGGTGCTTTGCGATACGCTCGCAGCGGTCTGTGCGGGAAAAAGCTTGGAGGATCGTTTCTTTGACCTCTATGCGGAAACGGTAGGTGCAGGCAAATGAAGAACGGCTTAATTACGATTTTCAAAAAAGAGCTTGCCCGCTTTTTCGGCGACCGCCGCATGGTTCTCAGCACAATTCTCCTGCCCGGGCTGATGATCTATCTGCTTTACAGCGTAATGGGCAGCGCAATCACAAACAAATTCTCCGCTGATGAGACTAAGCCGCCGCTTGTCGCGGTATTCGGTTCCTCCGAAGCCGTCGGGCCGATGCTTTCGCAGACAGTGGAGCTTGCGGATTTTGCTTCGCAGGACGACGCGATGCACGCGGTCAGCGCACAGGCATTGGATGCAGTCATCGTTTTTCCGGAGGATTTCGATGCAAAAGTAAGCGCATACGAGGTCAGTGCCGCGCCTGCTCCGAATGTGGAGATCTACTATAATTCCGCTTCGTCGGATTCGCAGGCGGCTTTTACAATGCTGAATGAATTCCTGAACGGCTACGAGGCGACGCTTTGCAATAAATTCGACGTCAACGCGGGCGGCGCGGACTACGACCTTGCCTCTGATGCGGACGAGACAAGCAGCTTTTTCTCCATGATGCTGCCGATGCTTTTGATGATGTTCCTCTTCTCGGGCTGCATGGCAGTCGCGCCGGAAGCCATTGCGGGCGAAAAGGAGCGCGGCACAATCGCCACTCTCCTTATCACGCCCGTCGGCAGGAGCCAAATCGCCCTCGGCAAGATCATGGCGCTGTCCGTGATCGCGCTGCTTTCCGCCGCGTCGAGCGCGGTCGGTACGATTCTCTCCCTGCCGAAGCTGATGGGCGGCGCGGGCAGCATTTCGGGCAGTCTGTATTCCGTCGGCGACTATCTCATGCTGGCGGCGGTGATTTGCTCGACGGTGCTGCTGCTCATCGCGCTGATCTCCATCATCTCCGCTTTTGCCAAAACCGTCAAGGAGGCGCAGACAATGGTCACGCCGCTGATGCTTGTAGTCATGTTTCTCGGCATCACCGCGATGTTCGGAAACGGCGCGAGCGATCACAGCGCGATTTATCTCATTCCGCTGTATAATTCCGTGCAGAGCATGGTGAGCATTCTGACCTTCGACATTTCCGCCATGCATCTGCTGCTCACGGTAGGCAGCAACCTCGCCTATGCCCTGCTTGGCACCCTTGTGCTGACACGGATGTTCAAAAGCGAAAGGATCATTTTTTCCAAATAATCCCCCTGTAGGGTACGACCACCGGGCGTGCCGTCCGCGAAGCGGCAGACGGTACAAGCGAATAAGCTTGTCAGCGTGTTGAAAAAGTCCCCGACGTGTCATTGCGAGGAGCGCAGCGACGTGGCAATCTAATCAGAAAAATTTCGTATTCGCCGGAAAACATACAAGAAGCGAAATTATTCTGCGAGATTGCCACGACCCCTGCGGGGTCTCGCAATGACAAGACTATCGTTTGCATCGGCGCGCCGAGTCGTCGCGCCCTACGGTGTACTGCTACCGATCTCAAAAGCCCGCATTGGGAAAAGCAAAGTTTTTGCTGCAGCCGCTGAGCTCTCTCACCGTAAAATAAAGAAATCTCCCGAACAGTTCAAGCATTCTGACCTGTTCGGGAGATTTTCTATAATGTCTGATCCTCCTCCGAGGGAATATACTGTGCAATCTGCTCCAAGGAGCAATGCAAAATGCGGCAAAGATCGTTGAGCGTCGTCGTATTCAGCGGTCGGTTCTTCCGCAGCTTGTCTAAAGTCGAAGAGGAAATTCGGTGGTTTTTGATCAATGTATAAGTCGTTTCTTCCGACGCACGCAATGTCTCCCAAAACGGTGCATATACAATCAATTCAACCACCTCCCTGTTGTATTTAACTATACATCAGTAAAGAATACTTGACTATAATCGTAAAAAAGACTATAATCATTATAGTATTATCATAAAGGGAGATTTAATTATGGAAGATAGAAATTACAAAGAAATGTATTTGAAACTGATGCGTAGCACTGAAGCGGTAATCAATCTTCTAATTGCAGCACAGCAGGAATGTGAAGAACTCTATGTAAACGCCTCCGATGAGGACGAAGCCGACAATAATACCATCAAAATCCTATCGCAGCGATGATTCTACGTTTTATGTCCGTTGCTCCATGCCGCGCCGTAGGGCACGCCGATTCAGCTATTTCTATTTTGCTGTGACTGCATACTGCAATCGTTCTTCTACCTTACTGCGTAAAGGATTCTCCCGAACGGGATGCTTGATCCGTTCGGGAGATTCCTTTATTTGGCAAACGATCTTACAGCACCTTTGAGAGGAATTCCTGCAAGCGCGCGTTCTTCGGATGCTCAAACAATTCCTCGGGCGGCGCATCTTCGACAATTTTCCCGCCGTCCACAAACAAAACGCGGGTCGCAACCTCGCGGGCGAAGCGCATCTCATGCGTAACAATAACCATCGTCATGCCTGTATCCGCCAGCCGCTTGATGAGATCGAGCACCTCCCCGACCATCTCGGGATCAAGCGCGCTCGTCGGCTCGTCAAAGAGCATGAGCTTTGGCCGCATCGCCAAAGCGCGGACAATCGCAATTCTCTGCTTCTGTCCGCCGGAGAGCGTCGAGGGGTAAGCATCCGCTTTATCCTCCAAGCTGATCTTCCGCAGGAGATCAAAGGCGGTCTTCTCCGCAGCTTCCTTGATCTCCTTCTTCGTCCGCATTAAGGGCAGCAGCGCCTTCTTCTGCTTGCGGAAGGGATTACTCAGCCGGTACCATAGATTCTTCCGCTTTGCCGCGTGCAAATCGGAAAGACCGAGGCGGATCGGCGCAAGGGTAATATTTTGCAGGACGGTCTTATGATTGAACAGATTGAACTGCTGAAACACCATACCGATCTTTCGACGGGCATGATTGATGTCCACGCTCCAATCCGCCAAATCCTCGCCCTCGAAATAGATCGAGCCGGAGGTTGGATCCTCCATGCAGGTCAGGCAGCGCAGAAGTGTGCTTTTGCCGCTGCCCGAGCCGCCGATAATCGCGACACGCTCGCCCTCGTCAACCTTCAGACTCACATCGTCCAAAACGGTCAGGTCGCCGAATTTTTTAGTGAGATGAGACACTTCGATCACTTCTTGCCAGCCTCCTTTCCATCAGCTTCACAAGTGCGGTCGCCGCCGCGACCAAGAGGATATAGATTAACGCCATTGCCAAATACGGCACCATGAATTCATAGCTGTTTGTGCCGATGGCGTTAAACGCGACATAGATATCCAGTGTGCCGACAAAGCTCACAACGGAAGTCTCCTTGATGAGCGAGATAAACTCGTTGCCGAGGGTCGGCAGGATGTTTTTGACCGCCTGCGGGATCACAATGCGCAGCATCGCGGTCGAATACGGCAGACCAAGTGCTCTGCCCGCCTCCATCTGTCCCCCATCCACAGAGGAGATGCCGCTGCGCATGATCTCCGAGACATAGGCGCTCGAATTGAGTCCGAAAACCGCGATACAGACATAGAGCGCCGGATAATTCAGGCTCAACGCGGGCAAAAGAACGTAATAGCCGAGCAGAAGCTGCACCACGATCGGTGTCCCGCGGAAGAAGCCCACATAAACGCTGCAAATGCGGTTGAGGATGCGAGGCAGGCGCTTGTATCTCGGCATGACTCGCACAGCCGCAATCAGCGTGCCGAAAAGGATACCGATAGCAAGACCGAAAACAGCGATCAGCATAGTGTTCTTCAGTCCGCGCAGGACCTGACGGTAGCCGCCCTCGTCAATAAAAATGCGGACGAATCGTGCAATCTTCCCGTTTCCCTCCGCAAAGCTTGCGGCAGCCTCCACAATCGTACCCCTTGCTGAGGCAACGCCCGTCAGTACGGCGCAAACAAGCAAAATTGCGCATAAAAATACTGCGAATTTTTTCATTTTCTCTTTCCTTTCAGAATCTATACAGACCACGCGCCCCTCTCCGAAAAGGAAAGGGGCGGGAGATATTGCAAAGCCTATTTGCCGCCGTTGATTGCGTTGGCAATGTCGTTTGCGGGATCCTCGTCGATGATCACATAATTGATGTTGCCGTTGAGCATATCCTGCGCCGCAAGCGCGCCGGACTTATAGCCGACACAGGTCACCGGGAAACCGGCGAAGTCCCAGCCTTCGTCGCCCTCGGTATAATACTGTCCCGTCGTTCCGAGCTGGACGCCGATCTTGGTTGATTTGTCGCAGGCGTTCAGAATTGCTTCCACATCCTGCGCAGTCTTGCAGTCCGTCATCGTTGTGTCATCGTCTCTGACGAGAATCATCTGCGATGCCTGATAATACGGCATTGTGAAATCGACGAATTCCTTCCGGTCCTCTTTCACGGTCAGACCCGCCATCGCAATATCGCACTTTCCTTGACTGACAGAGAGACAGACCGCATCAAAATCCATGTTCATAATAACAAGCTCTTTGCCTAAGTACTCCGCGAAGCCCTTTGCAATCTCCATGTCAATACCGTAATAATTCTCGCCGAGCAGATATTCAAACGGCTCAAACGCGGCATTCGTCGCAACGATAAGCTGATCCTTGCCGCTGTCCGGCTTTGCCGAGACGATTGGCTCTAAGTCACCGCTGCTGAAATACTTCTCGCAGATCGCGTTGAATGTGCCGTCACTCAGGATCTGTGCGATATAGGCGTTCGCCTGTTCCAGCAGCTCCGGCTGATTTTTATCTACGCCGAAAGCGTATTCCTCCTCCGTCAGCGGGATCGGTATGACCTTAACGCCCTTTGCCTGACCCGCCGTCTCCCCTCCGCAGGCGGTAAGCAGGGTAACGAGCAGTATAAGCGCGCACAACATCGCTGCAATTTTTTTCATTTTCATTTTCATTTCCTCCTAATTATTTTTTGAATTCACACGGATTGTAACGCATTCCTTCTCGTTTGTCAATGGATAAATGAAAAATTATTCAATATTTTATGAAAATTTTTTCTATTCCTTTGTTTTGGATATGGGGAAAGCAGCAGTCCTGCCGCACCTTTGCAGGCACTACCCTATTATGTCGTTGCGAGGCTTGCGGGAGCAAGCTGTGGCAATCCTGTTTGACTAAGGGCTAAGAGTGAATGGTGAATAACAGTGGTATAGGCATTCGCGCACGGAAAAATTGTAGGACGCGTAGGGCGGACGATTCTGTCCGCCCGTGCAGGAAGTACCGACTGCATACAAGCTTATCAGTGCCAACAAGAGATTGCCACGGGCGCAGAGCGCCCTCGCAATGACAAGACCCCCGACATGTCATTGCGAGGAGCGCGGTGACGAGACAGGGCCCCCGACATGTCATTGCGAGGAGCGCAGCGACGCGGCAATCTTCTCCCTATTATAATGCGTACTGAACAAAGCAGGAAGCCTTGAAAGCCTTGGCTTTCAAGGCGAATTGGCTTTGTTCAGGTGCAAGGATTTCGGGCAAAACTGCCCAAAACCTTTGCACCTTCCGCTGGAG
>SFIL01000066.1 GCA_004556205.1 Clostridiales bacterium
GAGACCTTTCATTAGTCTTGAGGTATGGTAGCTTTATTCTAATGAACTCAATCGCCTTTGTCTATCCCTTTGGTCTCACATCAATTGTATACCTACACAGACGCGCCCCTTCTTTTGGGAAAACGCCTTGACAGAAGCACTTGGCAATGGTAGAATAACAGCACATTTGCGGGCATGATGGAACTGGCAGACATGCAGGATTTAGGTTCCTGTGCAGTGATGCGTTGGGGTTCAAATCCCCATGCCCGCACCAACCTTGCGGAACAATAAAATGCCGCGCCGAAAACCTCCGATTTTTCGGGGGTTTTCGGCATCTCAGGGGGCAAAAAAGTGTATTGGTTTTCCGTAGATGCCAAAGCCGGCTTTGCCGAGTTGGCAAACCGCTGGTTTGGGAGGACATAATGCGCATTCAGCTTTCAGATCATTTTACCTTTGGTAAACTCATTAAATTTACTCTCTCATCTATTCCTTGTGGCAAAGCAGAAGAAATATCATTATTGACACCCAAGCCAATGAGAAGCGCGGGAGTGCAGTCCTCGGATGAACCGGGGAACTGCACTCCCGCTTTTGTGTTATGGAAAGGTAGGGAATCGATTTTTAGGGAAGCTCTGAACAAATCCGCAAGAGCGGTCAGCGAGGGATTTTGTTCCAAATTGGGGCTTGAGAATCGCAGGAATACTTTGTGTATTTCAAGATTTTCAAACCGAAAAGTTGGGACAAAAGACCCGCTGTCCACCGCCCCTGATTTGTTCAAAGCTTCCTTAGTATAAGGGCGGCAGCCACCCGCAGCAATGCAAAACCCGTGCAACGCACACCACAGCCGTTCGCGTTTCGTCCTCAGCGGGAAACGTTGAAAAAAGTAAATTTTTTTCTCCGAGATACCTTGACAGGCGAGGTATCTCATGCTATACTGTGCGCATAAGGAAGCAGTGCTATCTCAAAGGAGGTGTCCGCTTTGTCCATCACTGCCGATCTGATCCGCGGCAATACCGAAACCATTATTCTTGCGCAGCTTTTGCGCCAAGACAGCTATGGCTACGAGATCAACAAAACCGTGCGCCAAATCTCCGATTTCCGCTACGAGCTGAAGGAGGCGACGCTCTACAGCGCGTTCCGACGCCTCGAGGACACGGGACAGATTGAATCCTACTGGGGCGGAGAGGCAACCGGCGCGCGCCGCCGCTACTATCGCATTACCCCCCTCGGCAGGCAGACCTATGAAAATCAGGTTGCCCTTTGGAACGAGGCAAAATCCATCATCGACAAACTCATCGAAACGGAGGCATAGCCATGCGAAATAAACTAATTGCCGCCATCGACGCACATTTTGAAAGTGCGCCGCGGACGGCTCAGGTGCAGGAGCTGCACGATGAAATATTACAAAATACTTTAGACCGCTACGACGAGGAGCTTGCGGCGGGAAAGAGCGAAGCGGACGCCTACAGCGCCGCATTCGCCGCAATCGGAGACATTGACGCGCTGTTAAGCCCGCTGTGCCCGAAGCAGAAAACCTTTCCCGCAACACGCGCGGTTGCAATTGCACTCTATATTCTCTGCCTGATTCCCACCATCGTCGGTGACGCGATCGGCGGCCTCGGTGAGGAGATCGGCATCTGTCTGATGTTTGCCATCGCCGCCGTCGCAACAAGCCTGATCGTTTGGCCAACCGGCATCAGGGCAACTCAAGCGCGGAAGCTTCGCGCCGTCGGCATTGGAATGTATGTGCTTTGCGTCACGCCGCCCATCTTTTTTGACGGGGTCGTCGGCGGTGCGGCAGGCGACGCGCTCGGTGTGAGCCTGATGTTTGCCATCGTCGCGTTTGCGACCGTCCTCGTCATCCTCTCTGCACAACGAGGCGGAAAAACCGCTGCCGAAGGTCAGAATGTCTCTACGACACCCGTGTCCGCTGCCGAAAAGCAGCCCGTTTCCCCCGCGCGCGGTATCTGCACAGCCCTTTACTGGATTGCCGCCGCCTGCGTTTTCTCCCTGATCGGCAATTTTGTAAGCTGGTTTTTCGCATGGCTGATCTTCCCCTTTGCTGCCACCCTCGGCGACCTCATTGCAGGCATCGTTCTTCTTGCAAAGGGAAAACGCGGTGCGTACCGCATCTGCCGCGGTATTTTGGGAATGCTCATTCTTGCCGCCTATCTGTTTCTCACGCTGCAGACCGAAAAATGGTTTGTAACATGGTTGGTTTTCCCGCTCGGCGGCGCGCTGCACGGCGTGCTCTCCGGCATATTTGACCTTTCGAAAGGAGATTCCAAATGAAATCAAAGGCTATTCTAAAAATCGTCTTATTCTCCCTGCTGGCGCTCGTGCTGGTGGGCGCGCTGGTCTTTGCACTGCGCTATGACGGCGAACTGCCGAACTTTTTCGGCAGCGGCTTTAACTATGCTGATCCGGAGAGCTACACCGTCGGCAGCGGCAGCGTACAGGGAGAGCTTTCACGTATTGCGCTGCACTGGACCGGAGGCACTGTGGATATCCGTCCCTACGACGGCGACAAGATTGTCCTGACGGAGACGGGCGCGGACAGCGAGAAGGAGCAGCTCCGCTACCGCCTGCAAGACGGAACGCTGACCGTGCAGTACTGCAAGAGCGGTTTCCGCCGGAACATCACTACGCACAAATCGCTCGAGCTTTTGATCCCTCAGGCACAGGCTGCGACACTGCTTTCCTGCGAGGTTGACACGGCATCGGCAGATGTTACCGTTCAGGGATTAACTGCGCAGAGCTTTGATTTGGACACCGCCTCGGGTGAGCTGCGCGCCGTGGATTGCACCTTCCCCTCTTTTGAGGCAGACGCTGCCAGCGGCGACTGCAACTTAGAGAATTGCACTGTCGGCGCGTTTGAGATGGACGCCGCCTCGGGCAGAGCCATCCTCTCAGGCAGCGTGGAAACGGTCGAATTTGACAGCGCCAGCGGCGATCTGCGCATTAGTACCACAACCGTCCCGCGTAAGATCAAGGTCAGCACCGCCAGCGGCAGAACCGAGCTTACCCTCCCGAAGGACGCGGAGTTTACCGCAGAATTGGATGCTGCCTCGGGCGATCTGCGCGTCGAGGGCTTCAAAGGCAGCAACGGTAAGGATTTGTTTGTCTGCGGCAGCGGCACAAATCGCTACAGCTTTGACACCGCCAGCGGCGATGTCATCATCCGGGCAGAATAAGGAAAGCCCTGAATGAATCCATAAGAACGGTCAGCAAGAGTTTTTGTCGCAAATCGAGGTTTGAAAACCACAGGAATACTCTGTGTCTTGCAAGGTTTTCGAACCGATAAGCTGCGCCAAAAGATCCGCTGTGCGCCGCAGCTGATTTTTTCAGAGATTCCTAAGTACTACGGGTATCGCAGAGCGCTGCGATACCCGCTGTATTTGCTTATTAAAAAATGCAAAGCGCTGAAAATGCCAGAATTGCACAATTCGGGCATTTTCTTTGTCAAAACAGCGTCCAAATCCAGTAAATAATCCCGTAAATGACGCTCGCAACCGTACCGTAGACGATGACGGGACCCGCAATCGTGAACATCTTCGCGCAGGTGCCGAGAATATAGCCCTCTGTCTGAAATTCCACTGCAGGTGCGGCAATTGAGTTGGCAAAGCCCGTGATCGGTACGAGCGTACCCGCACCGGCAAATTTCGCGATATCATCGTAGACGGCGAAACCCGTCAAAAGCGCCGACAAAAAGACCAAGCAGATGCTCACTGCCGTGCTGCTCAGCTCCTTACTCAGGTCGAGCGCCTGAAAGCCATTCATCAGAAGCTGTCCGAGCGTGCAAATCAGTCCGCCCACCCAAAATGCGTTGAGGCAGTCTTTCAGGCACTTACTTTTCGGCGCAAGGCTGTCCACAAATCTGCCGTATTCCTCGTTCGTCATGCTGATTTCCCCTTTCGTTCCGCTTTTCGGTAGCATTCCCGCCGCGCGTTCGGCTTATGCAGAAAAATTCTCTCTTTTTCCCGCATAACCCACACAATGCGGGACAAACTAAGCGCGGACACAAAAGGAAGCCGCTTTCATTGCGATCGGATGCGATTCGGAGTGCCAAACCGAATTGTGCAGTTTCCATAGCGTGTCAAGTGTGCCGCATATTGGGGTATGGTCGGCGCGAACCGTACGGAAAAAGGACAGGCGAAGCGCACGCCTGTCCTTACATAGTATTTTAAGATCGTAGTAATAATCCATCCAAAGGAATACCATATGCGCAACTCAGTATACTTTATCATTTCAATGGGTATATTAAAGAATCTTGTGCGGCAGGCTTCGGCTTGTACAGTTTTCGAACCTGATGCATGAAATTCTTCGTCGCTTGGCTCCTCAGAGTGGCAGGGGACGTTCCCTTTTTGTTATTCTGAGGGAACGCAGTGACCGAAGAATCTCGTGCAGGAGCTTTCTTGTCGTGATATTTTCAATAGATTTTTCGTCGTTTCGCTTCTCAGAATGGCAGATTAAGGCGGCGGATTGCCACGGGCGATAAATCGCCCTCGCAATGACATAGAAAGTGGTCTGCGCCGTCGGATAGGAAAATGGTCTGTGTCGTCGGGCGGGCGATGCCGCT
>SFIL01000016.1 GCA_004556205.1 Clostridiales bacterium
ACGGTTTTTGTGCCCGGGCGGACAGTCACCTTGGCGGGGTAGTCGCTCTTATAACCAAGGAACACGCTGCCGCAGTAGATCTCTGCGTTGTCCGGCAGATTATAATAATACTCTGTCTCACCGATGTCACCCAGCGTGATCCTGGTGAGCGAGTTGGGAAAGGTGATCTGCGTCAGTGCCTCGCAGCCATTAAAGACACAGTCCATACATTCGGTCAGGCCCTCCGGCAGAACGACGCTCGTCAGCGCCTCGCAGTCACGGAACGCACTGTAACCCAGCGTTTGCAGTCCCTCATGCAGCGTAAGGGACTTGAGCGCCTTGCAGCCGGAGAAGGCATTGTCGCCGATCAGCGAAACGCTGCCCGGAATGTCCACTGTGGTCAGCGCCTCACAATCGTAAAATGCATAGCTTCCGATCTCCCGCACGCCGGACGGAATGGTGACGCCGGTGATGTCCGCGCCCCAGAACGCCTCTGCACCGATGGTCTTGACGGAATCGGGAATGACGGGCGTTTTGCTTGTGCCCTTGTAGGCCAAAAGCTGCCCCTGCCAGACGAGAAAATCCGAGGCGCTGTCGTCATAGAGCCAGTTCTGGTACAGCTTGTTCAGCTTTCCGGCAAAAGAACCGACGCCGTAGCCGATTCGTGCGCCGAACGCGCCGCCGTGCAGAAAGGTATTTTCGCCCTTGAACACGATGGACGACAGATTCGTGCAGGCGGCAAACGCGCCCTCGCCGATTTCCGTCACGCTCGCGGGAATCTCAACCTTTTGCAGATTGTAGTTGTTGAAGAACGCCCGCTCGCCGATGGTTTTCAGACCTTCCGGCAGGACGATTTCGCGCAGCTCGGAATGCGTCTGATTGCTCCAATCATCGTCGTCATAGAAGGCATCGTCCGCAATATAGGTCACGGTATCCGGCAGAATGACCTTCGTCACAAATTTGTTAGGCGTACTGTAGCCCTCCACACTATGGAAGCTTTGGATGCCTACAACGGTATAGCCGTCAATGGAGGACGGTACCGTGACCTCCGCTTCATAGCCATAGTATGAAGTGATCTCGATGGTGTCACGGGTAACAAACCGATAAGTAAAGCCATAGTCGGGATCGTCCGGCAACGCTTCCTCTCCCACTGCCAATGTCATAGGCGCAAGCGACAGCACGAGGGAAAGGGCGAGCAGCATGGCAAGGATTTTTCGTTTCATTCTTTTCCTGTCCTTTCTAAAGATTGGGTTTACCTTAATTTATTATAGCAGTGCTTACCCTCATTTCCGTCACTTCTTTCCAAAATGTCATGCTGACACTTTGGAAAGGCGTTCGAAACAGCCATGCCGTTGCACAAGGTAATCCGATAAAAATCACCGTTGTCCGTTGACAAGCCACTATCTTTTTCAGCCCATTTGCGTTATAATATTAGCAGTTGCTTTACAGGGAATACAGCAGTCAAAATGCCGCGCTTTCTCATAGCGCAGCCGTAAGACAGCACAAACAACCGAATCGCAGAAAAAGTTATAACCTGAGGTGGAGGGGATCGAATGAACTTCAGCGAAAAGCTAAAGGATTATATGGAAATGCTGCAATGTACGGCAAAGGACTTAAGTGACGCCTCCCAACTTTCACCCGCAACGGTAAGCCGTTACCGCAGCGGTGAGCGCGTCCCTGAGCCGAATAGCGACGCCTTTGACCGGCTTTGCAATGCGATTGTCCTGCTCTCAAAAAAAGGCAGTGCTGCCGCGCCGCTCAGCCGAGAGGTTGTTGTGGAAAGCTTCTTGTGCTGTTCGGACTTTATCGCTTCGGATCAAGAGCTGTTCCGTCAAAAACTGAACATGCTGATCTCCGTGCTGAAGATCAACCTATCCGGGCTGTGCCGCTGCACGAACTATGAAGCCTCCGCGCTGTTCCGCATTCGTAACGGTTCCCGTAAGCCCTCCGAGCCTGCCAAATTTGCGGCGGATATCGCCCGATATGTTGCCGAAACGACGGACAAATGTACGGAAAAAGAGAGCTTAGCCGGACTTTTGGGCTGTTCCGTCAACGAGCTTTCCGACCTCTCCGCCCGTTTTGAGAGAGTGCTCCATTGGTTGATCGACGGACGGAGTTGTCAAAGCGACAATATGGCAAGTTTTTTGGGAAAGCTGGACGATTTTAATTTAGATGAGTATATTCGCGCAATTCATTTTGACACACTGAAGGTACCGTCCGTTCCCTTTCAGCTTCCCACCTCCAAGACCTACCGAGGCTTGGATGAGATGATGGCAAGCGAGCTGGATTTCTTAAAGGCGACCGTCCTGTCAAAATCCCAAGCCTCCGTGATCATGTACAGCGATATGCCGATGGAGGAAATGGCAAAGGATCCGGATTTCCCGAAGCGCTGGATGTACGGCATGGCAATGCTGCTGAAAAAGGGGCTGCATTTGCATATGATCCATAATATTGACCGTCCGCTGCCGGAAATGATGTTGGGGCTTGAAAGCTGGATCCCGATGTATATGACAGGTCAAGTCTCTCCGTATTACCTGAAGAACACACAGAACGATGTGTTTCTGCATTTTTTGAAGGTTTCCGGCACAGCCGCGCTCACAGGCGAGGCAATTGCCGGCTGTCACAGCAAAGGAATGTACCATCTCACCAAGAGCAAGGAGGAGGTCTCCTATTATCGCAGCCGCGCGGAAGCCCTTCTCCAAAAGGCGCAGCCGCTGATGCATATTTACCGCCAAAACGATAGCGAAGCGCTGCACGCCTTTTTGCGCGCCGATGCGGAGGTGCCGGGCAAACGAAGGAATCTCCGCTCCGCACCTCCTCTGTATACGATGCAGCCGCAGGCGTTGGAATCCCTCTTGCGCAGGCACGCCGTATCGGAAGCGGAATTACAGGATATTCTGCGTTATGCCGAAGCCCAACGGCAAATGGCGGAAAGAATATTACAATCGGAGATGATTGAGGATGAGATTCCTCTGATATCGGAGGAAGAATTTGCGCGTCACCCGATCATGCTCACGCTTTCCGGCATTTTCTATGAAGAGGATATTCCCTATACTTATGCGGAGTATCGCGCGCATCTATGCAGCACGGAACAATACGCCGCAATACACCCGAACTACCGTATTCGTAAAACCGCAGCGCACGCCTTCCGAAACCTACAGATCTCCCTGCACGAAGGAGAATGGGCCATGGTCTCCAAGAGCAAATCCCCTGCCATTCACTTTGTCATCCATCACCCCAAGCTGCGCGAAGCAATCGAGTGTTTTCAGCCGCCCGTTGTCGAGGAAGGTTGATAGCAGGGCGCAGCAACTATTGTACAAACCTTCTCCGTAGCGGTGGACGACTCTGTCCACCCGTGTAAGAACTACCGACTGCATACAAGCTTGTTCGCCCGTACCGGCGGCACGCCGGTGCAGAAACCACCGAGTGCATACAATTCTACAGTCTGAGATTGCCACACCCAGTGTGCGCACTGGGTGCGCAATGACAAATGAGGGTAGCCCCCATGTCGTGATAATATGAAGCGCCGCTCCTTCGGTCAGTCCAAAGGAAGCGGCGTTTGGTTTACATAATCAATGTACTGAAAGCGTATCCCGTTTTCTTCCAATTTCTCCGATTGTTCGGCAATGTGCCAGTTTGGCAGTTCGTCGAGGTTCGGGAAAAAACGGTCAGCAGGAAGTCGGCACATCGTTTTTGTCACAAACGCACGGCGGCAATAGGGCAATAGTGCCTCATAGAGCGACGCGCCGCCGATCAGACAGACCTCGTCCGGCGGTACGTCTCTGATCGCCGCAAGCAGCGTCGATATAGAGGGAAACACCTCCGCGCCCTCGACGCGGTAGCTCGGGTCGCGCGACAGGATCAGATTACGCCGATGCGGAAGCGGACGGGAATACGGTAACGATTCGAGGGTTTTACGCCCCATAATGACGGTTTTCCCCTCCGTCAGCTTGCGGAAACGGCGCAGATCGGCAGAAATCGACACAAGCAGTCGGTTTTCCAGCCCGATCCCCCAATTCTCTGTAACATTGACAACAGCGTCCATAATGCGCTTCCTTTCTGCAAACCTCAACAGGGGTTGCCAAACTTTTGTCCCTGATCGTTTGGATTGCCACGACCCCTTCGGAGTCTCGCAATGACACGGAAGACTGTCCGATTTGTCATTGCGAAGCCAGTGCGCACACTGGCTGTGGCAATCTCATGCCGTCAGCCGGCATCAGACTGCGACGGGAATTTTCTCCCGAAATTCGTGATATTGATAGTTTTCAAGGCGGAAATCGTCTACGGTAAATTGATAAAAATCCTTCACTTTTTGGTTTACATAAAATTTTGGCGCAGGCAGCGGTTCGTTTTGCAGCATTTTCTCGACCAGCGGCACATGGCGGTCATAGATATGGCAGTCCGCAATCACGTGTACCAGCTCGCCTGCCTGCAGACCGCTGACCTGTGCGAGCATATGCACAAGCACGGCATACTGCACGACATTCCAGTTATTTGCCGTGAGCATATCCTGCGAACGCTGATTCAAGATGGCGTTGAGTGTGTTGCCGCTGACATTGAAGGTCATGGAATAGGCGCAGGGATAGAGCGCCATATCATGTAAATCCTCAAAATTATAGAGATTCGTCAGAATTCTGCGGCTGGCAGGGTTGTTTTTTAGATCATACAGCACGCGGTCCACCTGATCGAATTCCCCCTCGGGATAGCGGTGCTTGACGCCGAGCTGATAGCCGTAGGCCTTGCCGATGGAGCCGTTCTCATCCGCCCAGCTGTCCCAGACATGACTGCCGAGGTCGCGGACATTGTTTGACTTCTTCTGCCAGATCCACAACAGCTCGTCCACGCAGGAGCGGAAGTAGGTACGGCGCAGGGTCATAATGGGGAATTCCTCGCGCAGATCATAGCGGTTCACAATGCCGAAGCACTTGACCGTGTGCGCGGGCGTGCCGTCCTGCCAGCGAGGACGCACGGCACGGTCGGTGTCCCAAACGCCCTCGGAAAGAATTTTTTCGCAGGTTTCGCGGTATAAAATATCCGCCTTGCTCATCTTGCCTCACCTCGGAAAAAGCATACCAAATTCCCCGTCGCTTGTCAACGGCAGAAAACGGAGCGCCGTTCTCGGCGCTCCGCAAAGGTTTTACTTTCTCTTAATTTCCTGCAGCAGTTCGACGGTCTTTGCGGTGTTCATTGCGATGCTGCGCAGATTCGTCGCGTTATTCAGCGCGATCATGCCGCCTGCGACAACAATGAACGCAGTCAGAACACTGCTTAAGATGCACAGAATACCATACAGTTCGCCGTCGCGGTAATCAAACATCTTTATGCCATACACCAAACCGGTAATGACGATACCGGCAAAAATGATCCAAAGGATCACGCGCATAAAGACGATCCAGCCCATACCCTTGCCGGTCTTGCCGCTGAATTCATAGCTCGGTGCAGCGGGCTGCTGGGGATAAACGGGCGGGACATAGCTCGGACTGACCGGCGGAGTGCCGATCGGTGCAGTGTAAGGCTGCTGCGCGGACGTATGCTGCTGAGTGTCCTGCGGCACGGCGTCACCTTTTGTCGAGGTGCCGCAGTAGGGGCAGAAAGCTTCTTCACCGTTAATGATCTTACCGCAGCCGCTACAGGGAATCATTTTCATCGTTACTACCTCACTTTTTTTAATTTGGCTTTCCCTCATTTTTTATAATGTCCGAATTCCATGAAGAACGGCTGAAAAGACCATTGTTTTTGGAATTACACGGCAAAACCGTGCTGAACAAGCCGCAAGGCGGCTGATTCATTAGGGAGCCTCTGAACAAATCGGCGGCGCTCAGCGGATCTTTTGCCGACCGCTCTTACAGATTGATTCAGAGCTTCCTTAGACATTATAATTAAATTATAAGTATAAGAGGCAGTCCGTGTCAAGAGGTTGTTTTACCGTATTTCACCGTCTCGCGCGCAGCAGAGCTCCCTGCAGGCAGCCGTTTTTTTTCAAAAAATAACCCCCATGGGGGCTTAAAATGCGCGGTTTGGGCTGTTACAATGATGGCATACAAAGAAAGAGAGGTACAACTTATGCACATGGCAGACGCGTTGTTGGCTCCTGCGGTCGCCGCGACAATGTATGTCGCCTCCGGCGTGACGGTCGGTGCCTCCGTCCGCTCGCTGCGGAAGGATGAAAACACCGCGAAGCTCCCCACAATGGCAGTCGCCTCGGCGCTTGTTTTTGCGGGACAGATGATCAACTATACCATTCCCGGCACAGGCTCGTCGGGGCATCTCTGCGGCGGTATGCTGCTATCCGCCCTGCTCGGACCGCAGGCGGGATTTTTGTCCATGGTCGTCATTTTGGCGATCCAAGCGCTGTTCTTTGCCGACGGCGGCTTACTTGCCCTCGGCGCGAACTGTTGGAATATGGCGTTCTACGGCTGTTTTTTCGGCTATTACCTGATTTGGCGTCCGATCCTGCGCAGCAAATCCGGCTCAAGGGCGGCGACGCGCGTGAAGATCATTCTCGCTTCCATCCTCGGTTGTATCGTCACACTGCAGCTCGGTGCGTTTTCCGTCGTGCTGGAAACGACGCTCTCCGGCATTACGGAGCTGCCCTTCGGCGCGTTCGTCGGCGTTATGCAGCCCATCCATCTTGCCATCGGTCTGGTTGAGGGCTTGATCACCGCCGTCGTGCTGCTGTTCGTTTATGAGGCGCGTCCGGAGCTTCTGACGGAGGTCAACACCGCCGAAGTCAAAAACAAGTGCTCACTCAAAACCACGCTGATCGTCTTGGCGGTCGCAGTCGCGGTCATCGGCGGCGGACTGAGCTTGCTCGCAAGCTCGAATCCCGACGGCTTGGAGTGGTCAATGTTCGGCAACGCCGAGGCGGGCTACAGTGAAAACATGGGACTTGACGAGGAGAACTACGGCGTCTCAGGCAAGGCGGCGGATACCGCTGCCGCGATTCAGGAAAAGACAGCCTTGATGCCGGACTACGCTTTTGCAAACAGCGACAGTCCCGCAGGCACAAGCACGGCCGGCTTGGTCGGCTCCGCCATTGTCGCAGGCACTGCCGCGCTGATCTGCCTTGTAGGCGGCTTCTTCCGAAAGAAAAAACGGGCTGCAAAAATCAAGAATTCATGATATACTGACAGAGCCGTCCGCCGGACGGCTCTGCTTTCCGTTTTTCTTGTAAGGCGGTGACATTTACCCGCAACCGCGCAGCGGCAGACAGTCAATTTTGTGCGTGCTTGGTAGTTCCTGCACAGGATTGCCGCGTCGCTGTGCTCCTCGCAATGACATAACAGGCTGCCCTAATTTGTCATTGCGAAACCAGTGCACACACTGGTTGTGGCAATCTCGTGAAAGCACTTTCTCCTGAAAAAGCAAAACGCAGATAAAGGAATCTAACTTATGGACAAACTCTCTCACGCGCAGGCGGAGCTGCGGGAAATGGACGCCTTGGCTGCCGAAGCCTCCCCGCTGCACCGCCTGCACCCGCTGTGCAAGCTGCTTATTACGGCGGTCTATATTGTCACGCTTGTGTCCTTCCCCAAATACGCGCTGTTCCCACTCGCGGTGATGGCGCTGTTTCCCGTCGTGCTGTATCAAATTGCGGGGATTCCCATGCGGCTGTGCTTTCGCAAGTTGCGGTTTGTCCTGCCGCTCGTGTGCGCGGTCGGACTGATCAATCCTTTTTTGGATCACACGCCGCTGTTTTTGCTCGGCAATGTTACGGTCACGGGCGGCATCGTCTCGATGCTGACGCTGATGGGCAAGGGCATCTTAGCCCTGACGGCGTCCTTCCTGCTGATTGCCACGACACCAATCGACTCGCTCTGCGCCGCTCTGCGGAAGCTGCATATCCCTGCGATTCTAACGACCCTGCTTCTCTTGACCTATCGCTATATCGGTCTGATGATAGAGGAGGTCTCCGTCATGTCGCAGGCGTATGCGCTGCGCGCGCCCGGGCAGAGGGGCATTCACATTTCGGCTTGGGGCTCTTTTTTGGGGCAGCTCCTGCTGCGGAGTATCGACCGCGCGACTGAGCTGTATCACGCCATGCTCCTGCGCGGCTTTCAGGGTAATTTCTTTTACGCCGAGGTACCGCCGTGCAAGCTGTCGGGCGCTGTCGCAACTGCTGCCTGCATCGCGGCAATTCTCTGCGCAAGATTTGTAGATATTACCGGGCTTTTGGGAAGCCTCTTTGTGAGGTGAGCGGAATGATCGAATTTCGGAAGGTATCGTTTTCCTATGACGGGGAGCGCCCCGTCGTTGAAAATCTGTCCTTTACAATCGAAAAGGGCGAGAGTGTCGGACTGATCGGCGCGAACGGCGCCGGCAAATCGACCCTGATGAAGCTGCTGCTCGGTCTGCTCAGCGGCACGGGTGAAATCCTTATAGACGGCTTGCCGGTGACAAAGAAGAATCTCCCCTCCATCCGTCAGAAGCTCGGCTTCGTCCTGCAGGATTCGGACAATCAGATGTTCATGCCGACGGTCTACGAGGACATGATCTTTGGGCCGCGCAACTACGGACTTTCCAAAGACGAGGCGGAGCGCCGCGTGGACGAGGTGCTCTCACAGCTCAACCTGACTTCGTTGAAGCACCGACACAATCACAAGCTCTCAGGCGGCGAAAAGCGCATGGCAGCCATCGCTACCATTCTTGCCATGCAGCCGGAGGCAATTTTGATGGACGAGCCGTCCACTGCCCTTGACCCCGTCAACCGCCGCACCGTCATCCGCACCGTGAACGCCCTGCCGCAGACGAAGCTGATCGCCTCGCACGATCTCGACATGATCCTCGACACCTGCGACCGCGTGATTCTGCTCGCAAACGGCAAAATCGCCGCTGACGGCAAAGCGGATGTTCTCCTGCGCGACCAAGCCCTCCTCGAAGCCAACCGCATGGAGCTTCCCTTCTGCCTGCAGGGGTATCATGGGAAGCAAAACGACACCTGAATTCTATTGAATCGCAAAAAGGCAGCCGCAAGCACGGCTGCCTTTTTCGTATTTCATTTTTGGGGAATATTACAGATATGCCTTCATCGCTTCGGTAGCCTTGGCGGGGTCTTCGGAGACAACGATGGTAAAGGAGAGGTCGTTCGCCTTGCCGAATTTATCGCACCACAGGACAAAATCCTCCACATCCGCGACGGTCGCGTTCTCAATAAGCTTATAGAAGCTGTCGATAAAGATGTGGCTGATGTCGAAATTACCCGCGTGCAGGCCGCTGATAAAGCCCTTCAGGAAGGGCAGCGAGCCCATCATGTATTCCTGATAGTCGATCAGGCGGACGCGGATGTCAATATCATAACGCAGCTTGGTACCCTTCTCGATGCAGACCATGCTGCCGGTCTCGTTCTTCACGGATTCGTTGATGTCTTGGATCAACTGCTTGGTTTTACCGGAACCTTTCAGTCCCATGATAAGCTTGACCATAGGAAATTCCTCCTTTGAATTGGTAATTCTATTGTATCAAGTTTTTCCCGATTTTGCAAGCACGTGGGAAATTTTTACAAAATATCCATATCCGCCATTCTGCGCAATGGCACGGAAAAGGCAACCCTTATTTGTCATTGCGGGACCAGTGCGCACACCGGTCGTGGTAGCGCAGCCGTTCGCGAGAAACGAGCGTTACGGATGCGGCATACCCCTTGCGGGTGCAATCTCGTATAGGTATTTACGAATCAATAGCCGGGCTTGCCGAGGAGCTTGAACATATTCTTCTTATAGAACTCCACGCCGGGCTGGTTGAACGGATTCACGCCGAGCATATACGCCGAAATACCGCAAGACAGCTCGAAGAAGTAGAACAGCTCGCCAAGGGTGTCCGCGTCAACCTCATCGGTCTGCAGCACCATGACGGGAACGCCGCCGTCCACGTGGGCGCTCAGCGTGCCTTGGAACGCCTGCTCCTCGACGAAATCAAGCGTCTTGCCCTCTAAGTAATTCAGGCCGTCGAGATTCTTCCAATCGACCTCAATGGAGGTCTTCTTACGCGGCGGTGTGAAGCGGACAACCGTCTCAAACAGGTTGCGCTCGCCCTGCTGGATCATCTGACCGAGGGAGTGCAGGTCTGCGGTAAATTCCGCAGTCGCGGGGAAGATGCCCTTGCCGTCCTTGCCCTCGCTCTCGCCGAAGAGCTGCTGCCACCAGCCCGCGAAATAGCGGAAGCTCGGCTCATAGCAGCACAGCATCTTCTCGCACGCGCCGCGCCGAGCATGACATCAACGGGGTTGATGCCCGCGACCGCCATCGGCAGCAGACCGACCGCCGTCAGCACGCTGTAGCGTCCGCCGACATCGGGCGGAATGACGAAGGTTTCGTAGCCCTCCTCCGTCGCCATCTGCCGCAGAGCACCCTTTGCAGGGTCGGTGGTGACATAGATGCGCTTCTTCGCCTTTTCCGCGCCGTACTTCCGCTCAAGCATCCAGCGCAGGGCGCGGGTCGCGATGGCAGGCTCGGTCGTCGTGCCGGACTTGGAAATGATGTTGATGGAGAAATCCTTGCCCTCCAGCAGCGCGCACAGCTCCTGCCACGCGCGAGTGGAAAGATTGTTGCCCGCAAAGAATACCTGCGGGTCGCCGCTGCGGAGATTGTGGTTTTGTCCCTTGACCAGCTCAATGGCAGCGCGCGGTCCCAAATAGGAGCCGCCGATGCCTACGACCACGAAAATGTCGGAGTCGGAGCGGATCCTCTCTGCCGCACGGCGGATGCGGCGCATCTCGTCCGTCTCCTCGAAGGTCGGCAGATTCAGCCAGCCGAGGAAGTCGTTGCCGGGGCCCTTGCCGTCAACAAGAAGCTTGTGTGCGTTGAATACCTCCTGCTCCGTCGCAAGCAGGTCAGGCAGGGACAGATCGCCCCATACGTTGGAAATATCCAGTTTGATCATGTACGAAGTCTCCTTCCTATCGATTTGCTTTTTTATTATCGTACATCAAAACAGCGAAAAACTCAATACAATATTGGAAAAAGTTTGGGTGGAAATCCTCTTTCCGATCGTGTATAATGGCAGCAGACAGAAAGGATGTGCTTTTTTATGAAATACGGTTTTGGTGTGGACGTCGGCGGCACGACCGTCAAGCTCGGTCTGTTCGACGAGACAGGCGTACTGCTGGATAAGCGCGAGATTCCAACCCATACGGAAAACGGCGGTGAACGAATCCTGCCCGACATTGCCGCGGCGATCGACACGGTTTTGCTGGAAAAGGGCATTGACAAAAGCGCCGTGACAGGTGTCGGCATCGGCGTGCCGGGACCGATCAACGACGAGGGTGTTGTCAATCGCTGTGTCAACCTCAACTGGGGTGTGTTTAACCTGCATGATACCCTCGGCGCGCTCACCGGTCTGCGCGTCAAGGGCGGCAACGACGCCAACTGCGCCGCGCTCGGCGAGGCGTGGAAGGGCGGCGGCGCGGGCAGCCGTTCGTCTCTGTTCGTCACCCTCGGTACGGGCGTCGGCGGCGGCGTGATTATAAACGGAAAAATCCTCGGCGGCGCGCACGGCGTCGGCGGCGAGATCGGGCATATCACCGTCAGCGCGCCTGACAAGCATCCCTGCACCTGCGGCAAGCGCGGCTGCGTCGAGCAGTACGCCTCCGCGACGGGCATTGTCCGCATGACCAAGGAGCGCCTTGCAGAAAGTGAAACACCCTCCGTCCTGCGCGGCGTTGAAAATCTGACCTGTAAAGAAATTTTTGATGCGGCAAAGGCGGGCGATACGCTTGCGTTTGAGACGCTTGAACAGGTCTTTGACTATCTCGGCGAGGCGCTTGCCTCGGCGTGCTGCGTCTGCGATCCCGAGCGCATTATCCTCGGCGGCGGCGTATCAAAGGCCGGAGAATACCTGCTGGACGGCGCGGCACAGCACTTTGAAAAGCATATGTTCCACGCCTGCAAGGGCACGGAGTTCTCGCTCGCGACACTCGGCAATGACGCGGGTATGTACGGCGCATACCGCCTGATTGCAGAATGAACAGCTTGTTTCATCCCGAAATGACACCCGCGCAGGTGAACGCCATGTCCGCGCTCGCCCTTGCGCACATCGGCGACGCGGTGTTTGAACTGCTCGTGCGCACAAAACTGTGTGTCAGCGGCGGCAAGACCAACGGGCGTCTGCATCATGACACAATCGCGAGGGTGTGCGCGCCCGCGCAGGCGGTAGTTGCCGAGCGTCTTTTTCCTTTGCTCACCGAGGAGGAAACAGCGTTCTATCGCCGAGGAAAAAACAGTCATACTCACGCGATTCCCAAAAATGCCACACACGCGCAATATGCAAGGGCGACGGGACTTGAGACGCTGTTCGGCGCGCTTTGGCTGCTCGGCAGACAGGAACGCGTAGAAGCGCTGTTCGCCGCCGCTACGGAGGAAGACTATGCCCTTTGACGCTTACTTTTTGACTGCCGTTGTGCAGGAACTGAGCCCGATCCTGCTCGGTGCGCGCATTGATAAAATTCAGCAACCCTCGCGCGACACGGTGCTTTTGCAGCTCCGCGGACGGGAAAAGCTTCTGCTCTCGGCGAATGTCAATCGCCCGCGCATTCATCTGACGCAGGCGAGCTTTGACAATCCCGCGCAGCCGCCGATGTTCTGTATGCTTCTGCGCAAGCATCTGTCCGGCGGACGCATCTCGGAGATCACGCAGCCTACCGCCGAACGCGTCGTGCATCTCAGCTTTGACTGCACGGATGAGATGGGCGTTCCCTGCCGTAAGGAGCTGATCTTGGAGCTGATGGGGCGGAATTCCAATCTCATCCTGACGGGCGCGGACGGGCGTATTCTCGACTGCCTGCGGCGCGTGGATTTTGAGATGTCCGAGACGCGGCAATTGCTTCCCGGGCTGTTCTATCACGAGCCGCCCAAGCAGGCCAAGCGCATCCCGCACGAGACGGGAGAGGCGGAGCTTTTGGCGCTTTTGCAGGCGGAGAACAGCCCGAAGCGACTGGATAAATGGCTGATCGACACCTTCGCCGGGCTGTCCCCTCTGATCGCGCGCGAACTGACCTACCGTCTGAGCGGCGAGACGGACACGGATATTTTAACCATCGACCGACCGAAAGCGGCGGCGTTTTTGGCGCGGGAGCTTTCCATGAAGGAAATACCGAAGCCCTATCTGCTTTTGCGTGAGGGCGAGGAAAAGCCCGCCGATTTCACCTATCGTCCGATCGTCCAGTACGGCAATTATATGCTTGGACGCGAAATGGCAAGCTTTTCCGCCCTGCTCGACGCGTTTTATACCGAGACGGACCGTGCCGACCGCATTCGGCAGAAGTCGCAGACCCTGCGCAAAACGGTCACGACGCTGCATGACCGCGCCCTGCGCAAGCTTGAAATACAGCGGCAGGAGCGCGAGGCGACGCTCGACCGCGAGGCCCTGCGCCGCATGGGCGACATCGTCACCGCGAATCTCCACGCAATCACACGCGGACAGACGCTCCTCCGCGCAGTGGATTTTTACGATGCGGAGATGAAAGAAATTGAAATACCGCTCAAGCCGAATCTCTCGCCGCAACAGAATGCCGCGAAGTTTTACAAGGACTACGCCAAGGCAAAACACGCGGAAAAGATTCTCACCGAGCAGATCGCGCACGGTGAAATAGAGGTCAATTATCTCGCGGGCGTGTTAGAGGAGCTGGCGCGAGCGGAAAATGAGCGAGATTTGAGCGAAATACGAGCGGAATTGGAGGAGGGCGGCTATCTCCGCTCTGCCGACCGCCAGAAAAACGGCAAAGCAGGCAAGCAGATGAAGCAAGCACCCTCTAAGCCGATGGCATTCCGCTCCTCCGACGGTTTCCCAATCTTAGTCGGGCGCAACAACCGTCAAAACGATCAATTATCACTCAAAAGCGCTCATAAAAGTGACATCTGGCTGCACGCACAGAAAATTCACGGCGCACACGTCATAATCGAGTGTGCCGGCGCAGAGGTTCCCGATCAAACGATCACTGAGGCAGCAATGCTGGCAGCGTATTATTCCGAGGCGCGGGAGGGTCAGAATGTTCCCGTCGATGTGACACCGGTGCGATTCTTGAAAAAGCCGAACGGTGCCAAGCCCGGTATGGTGGTCTATGACCGCTATCGCACCGTCATCGTCACCCCAAGCGCCACTCTGCCCGTAGCTCTGCAGAAGGGCTGATACAGCGCACGCACGCTTTGACATTGCATCCCGTTTTACGAAAGAAAGCTCCGCTGCGGATCGCTTGCGATCCGCAGCGGAGCTTATTCGTATGCGCGGGCAGCACTGCTGCGTTTTTTCGGGAGAACACATTCTCAAAGGAACCTCCGAATAAATCGCTGACCACGCTTGCGATTTCATCAGAGGTTCCCAAGAATCGGTATCAATCCAACGATTTCAGATAAAGCGTCAGCAGTGCGAGTGCCGTTTCGCGGTTTCTCGGCGAGCAGGTGTTCAGGCGTTCGAGCAACTCTTCCAGGCGCAGCGTGCAGAGCGGGCTATCGTCCGTGAGAAGCTCATCCGGCGTAACATGCAGCACGGCGCAGATCCTCAGTACGGTTTCCACGCGCATATTCACATTTCCGCATTCGATATCGGCGTATGCGCGATCCGAAAGCCCCGCCTGCGTCAAGCCCATTCGTTTACGAAATGCCAGCATTCTGTTCCCGATCGTTCGAAAATCGTATATCAGCATATGTGCCCTCCCTCGCCTTCATTGATTCTATAGGAATTAGAGTTCCTATCTCGCTTGACAAATAGGAAGTACGCTGCTATAATTATAAAATATAAAAAATACAGCTCCTGTTTGTTCTGTGCCCACTCCTTTTCGCAGCGGCGGGAACTGAATTTAGAGATAAAACGGAGGTATACGAACATGAAAAAAATGAAAAGAACCGCTCGCATTTTCCTCACCGCGCTCTTGCTTATTGCGTTACTTGCATCCTCTGTGGCTTACGCCGCAAGCTATCCCTTAATCTACCTCGCCTCAGATTCGTATAACATGACCTACGCTGAGGGCACAGTCGCAAAATTCACGTTCACAATTTTCCCCGAGTATAAGAACGAAACGCTGCATTTCAATGTGTATGACGCAAACCATAAGAGTGTCGCCTATCTGGATCAAGACTTCTATAACACCTCCAGCAAGATGCGCGAATTTACGGTCACCGTGAATACAGCGGGCTACTCCGGCACCTACACGGTTGAATACTATATGTCCTTCTATTCTTTCATGGAATGGCACGACGCGCCCCGTAAATACACCACGACCATGACGGTGGTCAAGGGCTGCACCGGCGGCGCACACACCTGGGACAAGGGCTATGTATACAATGAACCGACCTGCACGGAAACCGGCAAGGCAAAGTTCACCTGCACCAAGTGCGGCGTGACACAGTTTGATGAGATCGCCGCGCTGGGACATGCGTGGAATAACGGCGAAATCACACTCGAGCCGACGCAGACGACCGACGGTAAGATGCTGTACACCTGTACACGCTGCGATGCCACAAAGGAGGTCACCATCTATTGTACCGGCGGCGGAAGCTGCGCGAGCAGCAAGTTCACCGACGCGCCTTCGATCTCCAACTGGGCGCACAGAGGCATTGACTTCGCGGTGGAGCATGGTCTTTTCGGCGGTACAAGCGCAACGACCTTTGAGCCGGAAAGCCCGATGACAAGAGCAATGCTCGTCACCGTGCTGTGGCGTTATGAGGGGCAGCCGACCGGCTACGAAAACACCTTCTCCGATGTGAACGCGAAGGACGGAAGCTGGTACATTGACGCGGTTGCCTGGGCAGCCTCCGACGGCATTGTCGGCGGTATCGGCAAGAACCGCTTTGATCCCGAAGGCAAGATCACCCGTGAGCAGATGGCAACGATCCTCTACCGTTACGCGGACAAGCGCGGGATCGACACCGATGCGTACGATGATCTGAGTGCCTTCCCCGATGCAGACAAGGTGGAAAGCTGGGCAAAGGACGCAATGCAGTGGGCAGTCGCGGAGAATCTGATCGGCGGCTCCGACGGCATGCTGCTGCCGCAGGGCAACGCGACCAGAGCACAGGTTGCGACAATCCTGATGCGCTTTATCCAGAACGTTGTTAACGCAGGTTAACAAAATCAAGGGGTAGCCCCAACGTGTCATTGCGAGGAGCGCAGCGACATGGCAATCTCGTGCAGGCAATTTCTCTCATGTCATTCTGAGGGAGCAACGCGGCCGAAGAATCTCCTGTGTAGGCTGAAGTTCCTGCATGAGATTCTTCGCCGGCACTCAGAATGACATGAACGAGACTTTTTCGAAACACTGAAACAGCTCCCGATGAAGCTTTCATCGGGAGCTGTTTGCATGTTGAAAAAGTCCTCTGTGCCATTCCGAGGAGGCGGTACGCCGACGAAGAATCTTGGGAACCTCTGAATAAATCGGCTACGGTGGTCAGCGGATCTTTTGCCGCAGCCGATTTATTTAGAGGTTCCCTAAAGCTTTTTGACAGACTAAAGCGAGGGTGCGGTGCACCCTCGCTTTGCTGTGTAAAGAATCCGATACGGAAATATACCGACATCCGATTCCCCTATGAATCTCTTACGTTCGATTATTCGCCGTACAGTTCGAGCCAAATGCAGAAGACCTTTGCCGCCTGCGCGCGGGTGGCAAGACCCTGCGGATCAAGGTAGAAGTTCTTGTCGCCTTCAAAGGTGGTGCCGCCGATGATCTCCTTGCCGACTGCCCACTTCATCGCCTCAACGGCGTATTTCGTGACCTTTTCGGCATCCTTGAACTTGCTGAGGTCGCCCGTGCCGGCTTCTTCTTTCTCGATACGGTGGAACATCGTCACCATTTCCTCACGGGTGACGTTGCCCTCGGGATTGAAGCAGTTATTGCCGACGCCGTTGACAACGCCTTCCTTCTGCGCCCAGGCAATCGCCTTGGCATAATACTGATCCTGCGGGACATCGGTGAAGGTGCTGTAGCCCTCGACCTCCGGTTCGCCCGCAACGCGGTAGAGCATGACTGCCATCTGACCGCGAGTCAGATTGTCCTCCGGCCCGAAGGTCGTTGCGGTGTTGCCGTTAACGATGCCCGCCGCAGACATCTGCATCACGTAATCATAGTACCATGCGTCTTCCTTCACATCGGTAAAGGTCTTCGCGGGAACGATGGTGATTCTTCCTTCACCGGTAACCTCCGCGTAGTTCGCGCCGAGGACGGAGTTTGCAGCTTCAATCTCATGCTTGCCGTCCTTTTCGGGGAAGGACTTGACATAGTTTGCAAGCACCAGGTAGTCCTCCATGACATAGTCGAGGACATTGACCGCACCCTTAAACATTGCGAAGCCGTCGCCGAGGTCACGCAGTGTGTAGTTATAGCCCGCCATGTTGTAGGTCTTGGTCAGGTCGAGCGGTTCGCCGCCGATGGTGACGTTCTTCACGCGGTACTCGCCGGTGGGTCCCGCAGTCCATACGCCCTTCTCATCCTTCTGCACGGTGCTGGGGATATAGGTGTGGATCTCATAGGTCACGCCGGATACCTGAAGGAAGCCGCCGCATTCCGCCTTGCCGACATCACGGGCGCCCCATTCGAGCGCGTCGAGGATCTGCTGACCGGTGACCGTGATCAGGCAAGCGACGTTGCCAAAGGTGTGGATCGTCTTGCAGGTCTTGTAGGAGATATCGCCGGTGACCGCATTGTTGCGGACACCGCCGCCGTTCATAATGGCAAGGTCGACATCGAGATCCATGTTATCGAACAGATAGTACAGCGCGTCAGCCGCAAAGTCGCCGGTGTTGGTCTCCTGCTTACGCACAAGACGGATGGCATTCTGGTCAGCGGGAACATTACGATCGTAGTTGTCGAAGGTCAGCGCGGTATGACCGATGACCTCGCCGAGTTTCGTGTCGATCTCCGCAATATGCTCGTCCTTGATCGCCTTGACCGCCGCGTCGGAGCCGGTGTATTCGGTGATCAGCTCGGACTTGATGCCGTCGGCGCTGATACTCATTCTGCCGATGGCATCAAAGTAGCTGCCGGTCTGTGTCAGAACGACGGTCTCGCCGTCCTTGTCCTTGACCTCCTTCATCGGAACGGTGCTGTGGGAGTGGCCATCGATGAACGCGTCAAGACCGGTGGTGTTGGCAATGACCTCTTCACTCGTCCAGGGCTTGCTGGAGGGGTCGTCGCCGCAGTGGCCGAGAGCGATGACATAGTCCGCGCCGGCCCTCTTGGCTGCGTCAACGGCAGCCTGCACGGCTGCGTACAGCTCCTTGCCGTCGGTGCCGCCGGAGATGCCGTAGATGTAGTTGCCGTTTTCATCCTGGAAATACTTCGGAGTGGACTTAGTGAAGGATTCCGGCGTGGTGACGCCGACAACGGCGATCTTCTTGCCGCCGGCTTCGAAGATCTTGAAGCCGTCAAGAACGCCGCCCGTTGCCATGCCGTGATCCTCATGGTAGAAGTTGCAGGAGAGGTAGGGATAGTCCGCTTCCTCGATGATTTCAAGCGTGCGCTCCATGCCGTAGTCAAACTCATGGTTGCCGAGGGTCGCTGCATCGTAGCCCGCAGCGTTCATCAGCTTGATGATGGTTTCGCCCTTGTCCATGGAACCGTAAGCGGTGCCCTGCACATGGTCGCCTGCGTCAAGCAGGAGGACGCCCTTTGCCCATGTCGCCGTCTCGTCCTTCAGCGCGGCAATGTTGTCATAAGACAGTGCGCCGTCAATGTAGGTGTGAACGTCGTTGGTGTAATAGATGATGACCTGATCCTTCGGCTCAAGCAGCTTCCATGTGGAGGTGATGGTCGGCGTGATCTTGCCCGCCTTCTGGATGTAGTCCATCAGGAGGCTTCTTGCTTGACCGAGATCCTCGCCCTGAATCATGTCGAACTGGGTCGAGTAGATGATGCGGTCGGGATCGTTCGCTTCAAACTCGCAGCCGTGGGCGTTGAGCCACTTGACATAGTTGCCGCCGCCGTTGTAGCGGTAGTTGTTGACGACGACCGTAAAGGTATCGTCCGCTTTGACTTCCTCGCCGTTGTAGGTCATGGAAGCGATACGTCTGCCGACCGGCTCGGTGTAGTCGATCTCGTAGGAGAAGCCGTCGCCGTAGATAACGTCATAGTAGGTGAGGTCGCCGTTCGTGACATAGGGCTTGCCCTCGCCGTCGATGCGGATCTTCGAGGCGGCGAATTCGAGCCACTGATGGATCTCCTCGCCGTTCATGGTGATCTGATAGAACCAGTTTTCGAAGCGGTAGAGCTTGAACATATCGCCGAGGAAGATATCACCCTTGTCGATGATGTTCGCATTGTCGCCCGAGGTCAGCGGCGCGGAAATGGAGAGCTGCGCGGGCTTGTCGTCGGTCTTGTCATCGGGCGTGTTCAGCCCGGTGTTGTCATAAGCGCCCCAGAGCTGGACTGTGTTAATCAGGTCCATAAACGCCGACGGCGCGGTGCCGAGGTTCGCAGCAGGATAGTCATCGGTCGCCTCACCGATCTTGATGCCCATATATTCGTTCCAAACGGTTTCCTCATAGGGCTTGAGGATCTCAACAAGCGCCTCGTCGAGGGCATAATTCTCCATGTTCTTGACTTCCGGGGTCAGGGTTGCCTCGCCCGTGGTCTTGTTGTAAGAGACAGCAACCTGCGCGACGGCGCGCGCCTTGGTGTAAGGCTGGAGGATGGGAACGGTCTTGCCGTCCTTGTTGGCGACCTCCGTCACCTGATTGCCATGCTCATGACCGGAGAAGACACAGGCAATGCTGTTCGTCTCCTGCACAAGACGCTCCATGAAGTCCGAGCCTTCGTCCGAGCCGATGCCGCTGTGGGCCATAACGACGATCATGTCCGCCTTTTCGAGCATTTCCGGCTCATAGTGCTTATAGGTCTCGATAATATCCGCAAAGTAGATGCCCTTCCAGTTGGCGGGGATATCCCACTTCGGGACATTCGGGTTGCCGAAGCCGATGATGGCGACCTTCACGCCGCCCATTTCCTTGATGACATAGGGCTCGTAGCCGTTCCAGGTTTTCCAGTCCTTGCTCTCGGCACTATTCGTGCCTGCGTCAAGGTAGTTCGCCACGCAGACATTCATCTGCTTTTCCGTTTCGGTGCTTTCGGCGGTCGCATAGTCCAACTGACGCTGCAGGATCTTCAGACCGTAGTTGAACTCATGGTTGCCCACGACCCACATATCGTAGCCGATGGTACGCAGCGCCTTGATTGCGGGATCGTCTTCCTCGGGCTTCTGGAATGCGTAGTAATAAGTCAGCGGAGCGCCCTGAATCGTATCGCCGAGATCGGCAACGAAGAGGCTTTCTCCGTACTTTTCACGCATTTCCCCGATGTAGGTGGACACGCGGGTCAGGCCGCGTTTATAAGTGCCGCTTTGGGATTGATCCACCGTGTAATCCGTGGCATAGATCTGACCGTGCAGGTCGGACGTCACCACAAATGCGAATTCCGTTTTCTCATCCTCTGCGAAAACGGACGGGAGCATTGCCAGCACCATGCACAGCACCAGCAGCATAGACAGAACGCGCGATAGCTTCTTCATATGGTACTCTCCTTCTCACAATAAGATTTGGGATACGAACCGCATCCTCTGTTTCATTATAACATTCTTTCAAGTTTTGTCTATACAGGTGATGTAAATTTGTAGGATTGCACAAACCATCCCCCTTGGAATCAGCCATTCTGCCCCGTATGGGCGAAGGGCTAAGAGTGAACAGTGAATAGTGAACAACTAAGGATGCCGCGCGCTACAGCTTCCCACAGACAGCCACCTATTCACTATTAAAACGATCTCCCCCCGAAATTGCGGAGGGAGATCGTTTTTTTATTGCAGATACCGATTTTCGAGCGTCTGCACCATATCGACATAGGTGTCACGGCAGTCGGCGTAGCGTTCTTCGCGCAGCGCCTCGTAGCATGGCGTCAGCCAGCGCTCGCGCACCTCGGCATAGCGCGCTTTGCCGTCGTCGCACAGGTCGATGCAGGTGACGATGGCAGGCGCAATCTCATAATATTTCTCAATCAACGCCTCCCCGCCGTGCTCGGTCAGCCAGCCGTCGCGGAAGGCGCGAAAGGCGGTCAGCTCGGCGCAGTCATCAGGCTTACCCTCGTTTCGGCAGGTTGCAGTCGTGATAAAGCAGAATTTACGCTTTTTGAAGCCGCCGGCCAGCACATCATAATCGCCGGGCATCCACGGCTCCTTCGGCCAGCGCTTGAGCCAACCCTCGTGCAGCGCGGTGCGGAACGCCTCCGCCGATGCCAGCTTGAGCTTTCTTACCAACGGTGTCATGAAAATCGCAAGCACAACCTTGACCTCAAACATCAGGTTCGAGCGGCCGTTCTTCTTGTTCCAGCGAGGATCCTTCTGCATATAGGCTTCCAGCTCGTCCAAGAGATCCTCTGCGATTTGGCGCATACATTTGTCCGTCTGCCCCGGGCAAAGCCGCGCACAGACGTCCAGTTGCTCGAGGAGCGGCGTATTCTCCTTCTCATATGCCTCAAAAGCAGGAAAAAATTCCTTTTTCGTGATTTTTCTATGATAATCAGGGTATTTTATCACAGCCTCCGGCAATTTTTCACGCAGCTCGGCGCGTATCTCTTCATAGGCGCTGCCCGCGCTCTCGTTCATTGCCTTTACGGCGGCGGTACGGGCGCGTTTGCCGCAGTACATACAGGAGAATTCCTCCAACGCCGCGGGAACCTCCAACGTGTTGCCGCATTCGGGACAGGTCAAGTGTATCGTCTCTGCCATGAATATCACGCTCCTTCTGTGTTATTCTTCCATATTTCGCGCGCCGTGTCAACCGCATAAGGAAACTTTTTTCATTCCGTTCACATTTTTTCGCAACTGCGGGAAATACTACGCTCGAAAGAAGGGATGACATGCAGACCTTTACGCTCGGCACGCGCCTGTGCTTCGGAGAGAACGCGCTCGACGCACTGAAAACGCTCGGCGCGCGGCGCGTGCTTCTCATCACGGACAAATTCTTCGCAGAAAACGGGACGGCGCAAAAAATTTCTGACCTGTGCCTCGCGGAGACGCGCATATTTGCAGAGGTGCAGCCCGATCCGCCACTCAGCTTAGTTGCGGAGGGTGTACGGGTGCTCAAAGAGTTTCAGCCAGACGCGCTGCTTGCCCTCGGCGGCGGCAGCGCCATCGACTGCGCCAAGGGCATCCGCTCGCTCGGGCAGTCCGAGGCGATGCTGATTGCCGTCCCGACGACCTCGGGAACCGGCTCGGAGGTCACCTCGTTCGCCATTTTGACGCATGAGGGCGTCAAGCACCCGCTCGTGGAGGACGCCCTGCGCCCCGCCCTCGCGGTCTTGGACGCAAGCCTGCTCGACAAACTGCCTGCGGGACTGGTCGCAGACGCGGGCATGGATACGCTCTCGCACTGCTTGGAGGCAGTCGCGGCAAAGAACGCCTCGGCATTCTCGGACGCCCTCGCGCAAAGTGCCGCCCGCTGCGTCCTTGCCGACCTTCCCGCCTCCTATGCCCTTGCCAAAAGCGGCAAAACCGACCGGGTATTGCGCGGCAGGCTGCACGAGGCGGCGACGATGGCGGGCGTCGCCTTTGACAACGCGGGGCTCGGCGCGTGCCACGCCCTCTCCCACGCCTTGGGCGGTGCGTTCCACCTCGCGCACGGCAAGCTCAACGGTATTCTGCTCCCGCACATCTTGGAATTTAATCTTCCCGCTGCGGGGGAGGCCTATGCGCGCCTTGCCGCCTCCTGCAAGCTGACCGGCACACGCGGATTGATCTTTGCCGTCCGCAGATTGCGGCAGCGCTTAGACCTGCCCGAGACGCTGACGCAGGCAGGCTTGGAGCGCACTGCGGTACTCGCAAGGGCAGAGGAGGTCTGCGCGGCGGCGGCAAACGACCCCTGTGCGAAAACGAATCCCCGTCCTGTTACAGAGGCGGACTTCTCCCGTCTGCTTCACGCCGCACTATGACGGGCGAACGGCTTTTGTCGGTGGGCATCGACATCGGCACGACCACGACGCAGCTTGTGATCTCGCGCCTCACTCTCCGCAACGAGGGCGCGGCGTTCAGCGTCCCGCAATTCGCCATTACAGAAAAAAAGGTGCTTTACCGCAGCGCCATCCACTTTACGCCGCTGCTGTCCGATACCCGCATCGACGCGGCAGGCGTCCGGGAGATCGTCGCGCGGGAATACACCGCCTCAGGCTACGAAAAAAGCGACATCCAAACAGGCGCGGTCATCATCACGGGCGAGACGGCGCGCAAGGAAAACGCCCGCGAGGTATTGAGCGCTCTATCCGATTTTGCGGGAGACTTCGTCGTGGCGACGGCAGGGCCCGCGCTGGAAAGCGTCTTGGCAGGCAAAGGCTCCGGCGCGCAGGCATATTCGGAGGAGCAGCAATGCGCCGTTTTGAACCTCGACATCGGCGGCGGCACAACGAATCTCGCCCTGTTTGAAAACGGCAAATTAAAGGACACCGGCTGCCTCAATGTCGGCGGACGACTGATGAAATTTGACACAGACGGCACGCTCACCTACCTCTCCCCCGTCCTGCGCCCGCATTTTGATTTTCAGATCGGGCAAAGGTTGACAGAGGTAGACTTGCAGCCGGTGCTCTCGCTTCTCGTCGATATCCTCTGCCGCACCGTCAGCGGGCAAGGCGGCATTTCGGACTTCATCACGGATAAGGCGATCACCGTCACGGGAGAGCCACTGCTGTCCTTTTCCGGCGGCGTAGCGGACCTCATCGACGACAAGCCGCGCGACCCCTTTGCCTACGGCGACCTCGGCGTTTTGCTCGGACGGGCGATCTATCAGTCTCCCCTGTGTCAGGGGCGCTTCCTGCGGGCAAAGGAGACGATCCGCGCAACGGTCATCGGCGCGGGCAGCCACACAACGGAGCTTAGTGGCAGCACGATCTTCTATGACCGCGTGCGTTTTCCGCTGAAAAACCTCCCCGTCGCGGCATTGTCGGAGGAGGAAGAAGCGTTGGAGCCGCCCGCCCTCGCAGAAAAAATACGGACAAAGACCGCCATCTTCGCCCCCGAAGGCACGCCCACGGTCTTGGCGCTGCACGGCTTGCAAAACCCGCGTTTTTCAGAATTATGTAAACTTGCCGACGGCGTTGCCCTCGGACTGCGGGACTGCGCGGAGACAGGAAACCCACTCGTCATCGCGGTGCGCGCGGACATGGGCAAGGCACTGGGGCAGGCGGTCGGGATGCTGCTGCCGGACGCGCCCCTGGTCTGTCTCGATTCGGTGGCGCTGTCCGAAGGCTCCTACCTCGACATCGGCGCCCCCGTCGCCGGCGGACAAGTCCTCCCCGTCGTCGTCAAAACCCTCGCCCTCGGATAACCACCCTCTGTGGGTTAGGCTTCCCCGTCTGTCATTGCGAGACCAATGCGCACACTACCCGCGAGGGGTACGCCGCATCCGTAGCGTTCCTTCGTCGCGAACGGCTGCGCAGTGGTCGTGGCAATCTCGTGTAGGCACTCCCATAGATTGCCACGTCGCTTCGCTCCTCGCAATGACACGAAAAAGGGACCCCATACGCAATTCAAAATTCGCGCGAAGTGCCACCACCGTTATTCACGATTCACGATTCACCATTCACGATTCACCATTCACGATTCACCAAACGCCCACCAAAACGCACGCACTACATGACAAAAAAGGAGCTGTTCATTTGAAGCTGAAAGCACTGCTGTTCGGAAAAACCTACGCCTTTCGGGACGTGAAGGAAGTCCTTGCCAAGGCAAATGAGGAAAAATCGGGCGACAAATTGGCAGGCATCGCGGCGCAAAGCGCGGAAGAACGCGTCGCGGCAAAGGTCGTGCTGTCGGAGCTGCTGCTGTCCGACCTGCGCGAGAACCCGGTCGTCCCCTACGAGCTGGACGAGGTCACGCGCATCATTCAGGACGATGTCAACGAGCGCATTTATCAGGAGATTCGCGGCTGGAGCGTCTCGGAGCTGCGGGAGTGGCTGCTCTCCGAAACGACCACAACCGCCGATATCGCCAGGGTGCGGCGCGGTCTGACGAGCGAGATGATCGCCGCCGTCTGCAAGCTGATGAGCAACTTAGACCTCATCACCTGCGCAAAAAAAATGCCCGTCACCGCCCACTGCAACACGACCATCGGCTTGCCCGGGACACTCTCATGCCGCCTGCAGCCAAACCACCCTACGGATGACATTGACGGTATTGTCGCCTCGGTCATGGAGGGCTTGAGCTTCGGCGCGGGGGACGCGGTGATCGGCTTGAATCCTGCCGGCGACACCGTAGACAGCACCAGGCGCATCCTCACAAAGTTTGACGAGATCAAGCGCAGGTATGAGATCCCGACGCAGATCTGCGTTCTGGCGCATATCACCACACAGATGCGGGCAATCGAGGCAGGCGCGCCCGCCGACCTCATCTTCCAGTCCATCGCAGGCTCCCAGAAGGGCAACGAGGCCTTCGGCTTTGACGGCAAGACCGTCGAGCAGGCGCGGCAGCTTGCCCTCACGCAGGGCACGGCGGAGGGGCCGAACGTCCTCTATTTCGAGACGGGACAAGGCTCCGAGCTGTCCAGCGAGGCGCATTTCGGCGCGGATCAGGTGACGATGGAGGCGCGGTGCTACGGCTTTGCCAAGCGCTACCGGCCGTTCTTGGTCAACACCGTCGTCGGCTTCATTGGGCCTGAATATCTCTATGACGCAAGGCAGGTCATCCGCGCGGGACTGGAGGATCACTTCATGGGCAAGCTCACGGGCATCCCGATGGGCTGCGACGCGTGCTACACCAACCATATGAAGGCCGACCAAAACGACATTGAAAACCTCGCCGCCCTGCTGACGGCGGCAGGCTGCAACTATTTCATGGGCATCCCCCACGGCGACGATGTCATGCTCAATTATCAGACGACCGGCTTCCGCGAGACGGCGACGCTGCGGAGTATTTTCGGTCTGACGGCGATTCCGCCGTTCCAGCGCTGGCTTGAGCGCATGGGCTTCGTGGAAAACGGCAGGCTCACGGCAAAAGCGGGCGACGGCTCGGCACTGTTATAAAGGAGGCGCGGGATGAACAAAGAGGAACTGAAAACCATTGTCGCGCAGATGCTGCGGGAGCTGCACACGGGAGAGCACCCCGAGCCGACCGTCAAAGCGGGCGACTATAAGCCGACGCAGAACCTCCGCACGGAAGACGGCGGCGTCATTGCGGATATCACAGCCGTCGATCTGCGCAAGCAGTATTTGGTGGAGAACCCAAAAAACGCGGCGGCGTTCCAAGCGCTCAAAGCCAAAACACCCGCGCGCCTCGGCGTCGGACGGGCAGGCACGCGCTATAAGACCGCAATGCTGCTCCGCTTCCGCGCGGATCACGCGGCGGCACAGGACAGCGTATTCTCCCTTGTCCCGGAGGATTTTGCCAAGGCAAACGGGCTGATTCCCGTGCAGACCGAGTGCCGCGACAAGGACGAATATCTGACGCGCCCCGACCTCGGGCGGCGCTTTGACGAGCAGAATCAAATCGTCATCCGCGAAACGTGCGCCAATCAGCGCGTCCTGCTCGTCATCGGCGACGGGCTTTCCTCGGCGGCAATCGAGGCAAATGCCATCGACTGCGCAAGCGCCATCCGACAGGGCCTAAAGGCTTACGGCATCGAGTTGGGCAAGAGTCTGTTCATCAAATTCTGCCGCGTCGGCGCGTCCGACCACATCGGCGACCTGACCGGCTGCGAGCTGGTCTGTATGCTCGTCGGCGAACGCCCGGGACTGGTGACAAACGAATCCATGTCCGCCTATATCACCTACCGCCCCCATCGCGGCATCTCCGAATCCAAGCGCACCGTCGTGTCAAATATCCACCGGCAGGGCGTTTCGGCAGTCGAGGCGGGCGCGCATATCGCCTCGCTGATCGACAAAATGCTCAAGCAAAAAGCGTCCGGCATTGATTTGGTGCAGGAGGTGACGGCATGATCAGTCAGATGATTCCGGTAAAGACCCTCTCCGTGCAGCTCATTGCCAACGTCAGTCAGGGACTGCGCAAAGCGTTAAAGCTCCCGAAGGAGTGCAGCACCGTCGGACTGCTCTCCACGGATTGCGACGACGCGACCTATATCGCGCTCGACGAGGCGACCAAGGCGGCAAGCGTGTTCTCGGCGGGCGCAACCCCTCGGAGGTCAAAAGCGGCTTACAGGCGGCGTGCGCAGCCCTCGAAACCCTCGGCTTCCGCACCGCGAATGAAGAGGGCGACATCGTCTATCTCGCCCACTGCGTCTCGCGCACGGGCAGCTATCTGTCCTCCCTCGCCCATATCCCCATCGGGCAGCCGCTGGCGTACCTGATTGCGCCGCCCGTGGAGGCGGTCGTGGGCTTGGACGCTGCGCTCAAAGCCTCGGATGTCGAGCTGAAGGAATTCTTCGCCCCGCCGAGCGAGACGAACTTCGCAGGCGGACTGCTCACAGGCACGCAGTCGGCGTGTCAGGCAGCGTGCGACGCCTTTGCAGAGGCAATCCGGGCAGTCGCAAGCACGCCGATCGAATAGGAGGAAACAACATGGAATTGGATAAAGACTTACGCTCCGTGCAGGAGACAAGGACGCTCCTCTGTCAGGCGGAGGCGGCGTTTCAGACCCTCCGCACCTACTCTCAGGAGCAGCTCGACGCCATCACGGAGGCGATCTCCCGTGCGGGCAGCGAGAACGCCGCCATGCTTGGAAAAATGGCGTGCGAGGAGACGGGCTTCGGCAACGCGAGGGATAAGGAGGCAAAGAACCGTTTCGCCTCCGAACACGTCTACAGTGCGATTCGCGGCATGAAGACCGTCGGCATCCTGCGTGAGGATCGGGAGAAGCGCGTCTGGGACGTCGGCGTCCCCGTCGGCGTGATCGCGGGTATCGTTCCCTCGACGAACCCGACCTCGACGGTCATCTATAAGGCGATGATCGCGCTCAAGGCAGGCAGTCCCATCGTCTTTTCGCCCCACCCGCACGCGGTGCAATGCACGATGAAAGCGGCAGAATTGATCTCCCGTGCGGCGGAGGCGGCAGGCTGCCCGAAAGGTGCCATCGGTTGCATCTCCACGCCGACCATGCCTGCCGTACAGGAGCTGATGCGCCACGAATATACCCGCCTCATCCTCGCCACCGGCGGCGGCGCGATGGTGCGCGCAGCGTATTCATCGGGCAAACCCGCCATCGGTGTCGGCGCGGGCAACGGACCCGCCTATATCCACAAATCCGCCGATATCCCCAAGGCGGTCGCGGACATCATTCGGTCAAAAACCTTCGATAACAGCACGGTCTGCGCCTCGGAGCAGAGCATCGTGGTCGAAGAATGCTGCGCTGAGAAGGTCAAAGCGGAGTTTCAAAAACAGGGCGCTTACTTCCTCCCGACCGAAGAGGCGGGAAAGCTCGCGAAACTCCTCCTGCGCGCGGACGGCACTATCAATCCCAAGGTCGTGGGCAAGACCGCCTGCGAGGTCGCCAAGCTTGCAGGCTTCACCGTCCCGCAGGGCACAAAGGTGCTGGTCGCCCGCGAGACGGAGGCGGGGCCAACCCGACCGTACTCCCGCGAAAAGCTCTGCCCCGTCCTCGCCCTGTTCATTGAGCATGACGAGAATACCGTTTTGAAGCGCGCCGTCGAGGTGCTGTTGGGAGAGGGCGCGGGACACACCTTCGCCATCCACGCCAAGGACGAGGCGGTCATTCGCCGCTTTGCGTTGGAAATTCCCGTCTCGCGCTTCCTTGTCAATACCCCCGCCTCCCTCGGCGGCATCGGGCTGACGACAAACCTGTTCCCCGCCCTCACCCTCGGCTGCGGCGCGGTGGGCGGCAGCTCGTCGTCGAACAACATCGGGCCGCTCGACCTCATCAACCTGCGCCGTGTGGCGTGGGGCACGGAGGAGGCAGACAGAGCCGCAGCACCGCAAGAGGACGCAGCACTCTTGGAAACCCTGACGCAAGAGATCCTGCGCAGACTGAATCACGGCAAAATGTAAAAAAACGCAGCCCATTCCCCTGTAGGGCGGGGACATGTCCCCGCCGTCCGCGCAGCGGCAGACCGTACAAACGAACAGCTTTGTACGCACTTGGTAGTTCCGCACGTGGGCGGATGATATCCGCCCCTACGGCGATGGCTGCGACAGATCTCGTAGGGGCGGCTATTAGCCGCCCGGCGGAGGTTGCACGCACGCGGTAGTTCCTGCACCGGCGGGGACATGTCCCCGCCCTACAGACACCATTCATTAAACTTTATCATGGAGGAACCAACATGAACACAAACTCACTCGGTATGATCGAAACACGCGGACTGGTCGGCGCGATCGAAGCGGCGGACGCGATGGTCAAGGCGGCAAATGTCCAGCTCGTCGGTAAGGAGCAGGTCGGCGGCGGCTTGGTGACCGTCATGGTACGCGGCGATGTCGGCGCGGTCAAGGCGGCGACGGACGCGGGCGCGGCAGCAGCGGAAAAGGTCGGAGAACTGATCTCCGTCCATGTCATCCCCAGACCGCACACGGAGGTTGACGCGATCCTGCCCAAGGGACGCGGCGATATCGCGCAGAAATAATGCTCTACACGGAGGAGAATGTCAAAGCCGCCGTGCGGACACAGGACGGCAGACGGGTGTTTTGGCTGAAAGACGGCGACCGTCTGACGCCCTCCGCCCGGGACTGGCTGCAAAGCGAGCATATCCCCGTGGAAACGCGGAAAAAGACCTACACCACCCTGTTCGGCGGCGAATTCACGGAAAAGCCCGAGGAGCTGACCCACCTTTCGGGCAACCTCCTCGTGCCGAAGACGCACCCGCGCATCGCCTTTCGCGGGCAGATTGACGCACTGGAAGCGGAGCTTCTGCTCTGCCAGCACGCCCTGCGGGAAAAGGTGTCTCTGGTCGCCGCCCTGCAGGAGATGCTCGATTTCGTCCGCTCCCTCATCCGTGCGGATGTGCTGGAGGAGCCAGTCGCGCAGGTGCATCTGTGCGGACTTTCCGACGCGGAGCTGCGGGAGCACAGCCATTTTCCCGACAAATACTACGGGCAGCCGCATTTTCTGCCCGCCTACACCGACGGCGAAGCGCTTCTGCGCCTGAACCGCATCCGCACGAAGGTTCGCGAAACGGAGCTTGCCTGCTGCCGCGCGTTTGCGGACGCGGACGGCAAGCTCCGCCGCGTGGATATTTTGCAGGCGCTCAACCGTCTTTCGAGCCTGTGCTGGATCCTGATGATCCGCTGCAAGGCGGGAAAGGAGTAAGAATGGACGATTTGGTAACGCGTGTCACCGAAGCCGTGCTCTCGCGCTTATTTGTCGAGCTGGAGGCTTCGGGACGCCATGTGCATCTGACGAAGGAGGCCGCTTTGGCGCTTTTCGGGCACGGCTTGACGGAAAAGCGTCCGCTCTCGCAGCCGGGGCAGTTCGTTTGCAACGAGCGCGTCAGCATCATCACCCCGAAGGGACGCTTTGACCGCGTCGCCGTCTTGGGACCCGAACGGAACGAATGTCAGGTCGAGCTGTCCAAGACCGACTGCGTGACTCTCGGCATCCAAGCGCCCGTGCGTCAGAGCGGGAAAACCGAGGGAACGGGCGGCATCCTCATTGAAAACGGTGAGCGCCGGCTCACGCTGACAAGCGGCGTCATCATTGCGCAGCGGCACATCCATATGACACCCGAGGACGCCGCCCTGCGCGGGTTACACGACGGCGCGGTCGTCCGGCTGAAAGCGCTGACGGAGCGCCCCGTGACCTTTGAGGAGGTCGTCGTGCGCGTCAGTCCGAAGTTCCGCACCTACGCGCACCTCGACTATGACGAGGCGAACGCCTGCGGTTTCCGAGCGGGTGATTTGGGGATGATCGTATGAACGAGCGCTTGATCGAGGAGGTCGTCGCGGAGGTGCGGCGCAGGCAGGCGCTCGAACGACCCACTGCCTTACTGTTGGGACGCGCGCCCGCACGAGAGCTTGGCTTTCACTATGTCACGGAGGGGGACTACGCGGCGGTCGTGATCGGCTCTCTGACGGCGTGCCGGCTTCTGCACCTGCCCGACGAGACGGTCACGCAGGCGCTGCTGCTGGGCAAGCCCGTCTATCTCTGTCCGGAGGGCTTGGAATATCGGCAATACAGCCATACAAGCAACCGCGTGCTGTGGTCGCGCCTGCTTGCCGCCGAACGGCAATTAAAGCAGCTCGGCGTGCAGTTTTTGGAGCAAAACACAAAAGGCGGCGGAACCGGAAAGCTGCTCACCGCCGACGAGGTGCGCCGCCGTCTGCGGGAGGGTCTGCCGATCGAGGGACGGCTGACCCCCTTGGCGCGGGACATCATGGAGGGCAAGGCATGAAGGTCGGCACCGTGACCGGCTCCGTTTGGGCGACCAAAAAATGCCCCGCGCTCACGGGGCAGAGCTTATTGCGTGTGCGCGTAGGTGAGCGCGTCATCCTCGCCTTCGGCGCCGCCGCCCGCCTCGCCCGCCCAAACACCCCCGCCGACGCCGCCATCGTCGCCATCTTAGACGAGCAAACACCCCCCGTCGAAGCGTAGGGGCGGCTATCAGCCGCCCGCGTGCAGAAACCACCGACCGCGTACACCCTCCATCGCACGCAGACGCTTTTTCCCATGTCATTGCGAGGAGCGCAGCGACGTGGCAATCTCGTGCAGGAACTACCAACTATGTACAAGATCGAAAAAAGATTGCCACGTCGCTGCGCTCCTCGCAATGACCAGTAAGGCGGTCGTTTCCACCATTCTTCGCTGTTCACTATTCACTGCCAATTCGGAGGTATCCCATGTCCGTTGATGAAATCATTCTCTGGCTGATGGCAATTTTTATGGCGCTCGGCGCGCTCGACCGCATTTTCGGCAGCCGCTTGGGACTCGGCAAGCAATTCGAAGAGGGCATCTTAGCCATCGGCGCGCTCGCCCTGTCCATGCTCGGCATTCTCTCCCTTGCGCCCGTGCTGGCAAAGCTCCTGCGTCCCGTCCTCGTGCCGGTCTACGGCTTTCTCGGCGCGGATCCCGCCATGTTCGCAGGCACCATCCTCGCAAACGACATGGGCGGCGCACCCCTCGCCTTTGAGCTTGCGCAATCCACGCAGGCGGCGCAGTTCGGCGGACTGATCATCGGCGCAATGCTCGGCGCGACCGTCGTCTTTACGATCCCCGTCGCCCTCGGCATCATCCGTCCCGATGACCGTCCAGCCCTCGCTAAAGGTGTCCTCGCGGGCGTCGTCACGATCCCCGTGGGCGCGTTCGTCGGCGGACTGGTCGCGGGCTTCCCGATTCTGATGATCCTGCGCAACCTCGTCCCCATCGTGCTGTTCGCGGTTCTGATCGCCCTGGGCTTGTGGAAATTCGAGCGCGCCATGATCAAGGGCTTCATCGGCTTCGGCAAGGGTGTCCTCGCACCGGCATCACCGTCATCCCCGGCATGGCACCGCTTTCGGACGGTGTCGGGGTCGTCGCGGGCATCGGCTTCGTGCTGGCAGGCGCGTTCCCCTTGGTCTTCGTGCTGACCAAGGTGCTCAAAAAGCCGCTTTTGAAGCTGGGCGGACTGTTGGGCATGAACGAGATCGCCGCTGCCGGCATGGTCGCCAGCCTTGCCAACTCCATCCCCATGTTCGGCATGATGAAGGACATGGATGCCCGGGGCAAGATCCTCAATGTCGCCTTCGCCGTCTCCGCCGCCTTCGTCTTCGGGGATCACCTGGGCTTCACGGCGGGCTTTGATAAAACCATGCTCGTCCCCGTCATCATCGCCAAGCTCACCGGCGGCATCGCCGCCGTCCTCGTCGCCCTCCTCCTCACCCGCAGAACGAAAGAAGCCCCGCAGTAGGGCGACGACCCCACATTGCAGCTGTAGGGGCGGCTATCAGCCGCCCGGTGCAGGCATTTCTTCCGCTTGACAGGCTATCCGAAGTATGCTATTCTTACAATAGATGGAAACTCCATCAAAAACCGCAAGGAGGAAGCATGATGAAAAAGCGGATCGCATTTCTCACCGCCGGCATTGCAATTCTGTTGATCTTGACCCTTCTGCCGTGGGCTGCGCAGCTGGGCGAGGGCGATAACGGCGGCAACCGTTTCGTCAATTACTATGCCGGTATCGGCATAAACGGCAACCTCTTCATGCCGCTCTCCGGCATTCTGACCGCCGCTGCGCTGCTCCTCGCGCTGCTGCATCTGTGCGGCGTGCTGCACGGCAGCCCGATCGCCTGCGGCATTTTGCTGATCTTATCCACCGTCAGCACGATGTGCTGCCATTTGTTCGGCGTAGCGGATTTCTTCTCCCCGCTGACGGTCGTTATCACCGTCGGGCAAGCCCTCGCAGCAGTCTACGCCCTCCTTGCCTGCCGCGTCAAACCTACATAACGCCATACCGAACCTGATTTTCGCAGAAAACCCGCTCCGATGCAAATTTTTTCTTTACAGGCCGAGGCAATTCGGTTATACTATGGTAGGAAAAATTTGAATCGGAGCAATTTTTATGATTGAATTTGAAGAATACAAAGGAAAACTCAACGACTTAAAGCCGAAGCTGGAGGAGCTGCGTGCGGCGTTCCTGCCGCAAAGCGTACTGGACGAATTGGAGCGTCTGCACGCGATGGCGGAGGCACCCGGCTTTTGGGACGATCCTGCCCGCTCACAGAAGGCGGTCATGCGCACCAAGGCGCTGGAGTCCAAGGTGGAGAAATTCAACGCCATGTCCTCCTCGTGGGATGACCTCATGACCATCTGCGAGATGGCACTGGAGGAAAACGACGACTCCATGTTGGACGAGCTGACCGAGGGCTACAAGCACTTGGAGAGCGCCATGGAGGAAGCGCGGCTGGAAACGCTTCTGCGCGGCGAATATGACGGCAATAACGCCCTTGTCTCGTTCCAAGCGGGCGCAGGCGGCACGGAGGCACAGGACTGGTGCCAGATGCTCTACCGCATGTACACCTTTACCTATAAGATCATGGACTATCTTGAGGGCGACGAAGCGGGCCTGAAATCCGCAAGCATCATGGTCGAGGGCATGAACGCCTACGGCTTCCTCAAGAGTGAAAACGGCGTACACCGTCTCGTGCGCATCTCCCCGTTTGACGCAAACGCGCGCCGTCAAACCTCCTTTGCCGCCGTCGAGGTCATCCCCGAGATCACAGACGATGTAGAGGTCGAGATCCGTCCCGAGGATATCGAGATGCAGGTCTACCGCTCCTCCGGCGCGGGCGGTCAGCACATCAACAAGACCTCCTCCGCCGTGCGTCTGATCCATAAGCCGACGGGCATTGTCGTCTCCTGCCAGACCCAGCGCGACCAGTTCCAAAACCGCGAAAACTGTATGCGGATGCTGCGCTCGAAGCTCTTGGAGATCAAGGAGCGCGAGCATTTGGATAAGATTTCGGACATCAAGGGCGTGCAGCAGAAGATCGAGTGGGGCAGTCAGATCCGCAACTATGTCTTCATGCCCTACACCCTCGCCAAGGACACCCGCACGGGCTATGAATGTACGAACATCAACGCAGTCATGGACGGCGACATCGACGGCTTCATCAACGCCTACCTCACCTGCGCCGCCACCGGCAACTGGGTAACGAAATAAACCTCCAAAGATGTCGTAGGGGCGGCTATCAGCCGCCCGCGTGCAGGCATGTCCCTTGCATGTCTTCGCGAGGCGCGCAGTGAGGTGGCAATCTAAGATCGGGGCTGCCAACTCCGCGCGGCTGACAAAATAATTTGCGTTTTCGCAAAATAGTGCTTGAAATCCGCAGTTTTTTGTGGTAACATCATTAGTACTGTTTGCAAATATGTTCTTTCGAACTTAATTTCGGCGCACCGCTTGCCGTAAGCGCGGTCTGATTTGGAGGTTTATACTATGGGTACATTAAAGGTCATTCTTTTGGTTATGCAGCTTATTTCCTGCGTTGTGCTGACGGCGATCATCCTGCTCCAGTCGGGCAAGGAAGACGGTCTGAGCGCACTCACGGGCAATTCCGACAGCTTTTTAGGCAGAAACAAGGCAGCGACGTTGGACGCTAAGCTCGCCAACCTCACGAAGTGGATCGCAGCAGCGTTTGTTCTGCTTACCTTCTTCGTCTCCATGCTCTACACTGCGGCATAAGAACGGAAAGAATAAGGGGCTGCCTCTCATGATTTTTGTAAATCATTTTGAGACAGCCCCTTCTGAACTAAGTGTGCCTTACGGCACGAGAAGTTTGCTTCACAAGTGAAGCTGCCCTGCGGGCAGTGAAGTTTCTGCGGAAGTGAGCAGCACACTTAACTTCATATTGTGCGAAGCACAATACTTCACCATGGCACAAGCCATAACTTCACATCAGCGTTAGCTGATACTCCACGAAAATCAAGAAATTTCAGATGTCTGTATTTTTCGTGGTGTAAACACATAAAACGCCACTGCATCGTTTGATGCGGTGGTTTTCTTTTTTTGCACGGGAAAACCGGAGACCTCCTCCATATTCAAAGGAGGATATATAACCGGCGTCGGAGTTGACGACAGGATGGCTTTGTGTTAGAATGTTTTAATAGTGCTCGACACATTTTCGGCTTTGGTGCAAAAAGAGAGGAGTGCTTGGTATGCGGGGCATAAAAACAACGAAGTCCAGATTACGGAATCGGATCTTTACCGAGGTCGCGCGGCTTGCCTTTGAGGGGTGGGACGCGAGAAAATTCGAAAACCTCCCTTACAAAATCATCCCAGGGGAGATGGCACAGTACCGCGACAGCGTGTTCGTTGAGCGCGAGGTCGTTGCGGAGCGTCTGCGCGCGGCAATGGGGTTATCCCTGCGCAAGTTTTGCAGCTATTCCTCCGTCCGTCACGGGATCGACGCGAGCCTGATCGACGAAAAATACTATGAGCCGCCGCTCATTGATATCATTAAATTTGCCTGCAACCGCTGCGACGAGAACAGAGTTTTTGTGACAAACGCCTGCCAAAACTGCTTGGAGCATCCTTGCATGGAGGTCTGCCCGAAAAAGGCGGTGAGCATCCGTAACGGAGGCGCGTTTATCGACGAGGAGAAATGCGTCAAGTGCGGCTTGTGCGTCAACGCCTGCGATTACCACGCCATTGTCAAGCATGAGCGACCCTGTGCGAAGGTCTGCGGCATGAACGCCATCCGTTCCGACGAATACGGCAGAGCGGAGATCGACCACGACAAATGCGTGTCTTGCGGGATGTGCCTTGTGAGCTGTCCCTTCGGCGCGATCATCGACAAAAGTCAGATCTTTCAGACAATTACCGCGCTCAAGAGCGACACTCCTGTTTACGCCGCCATTGCGCCCGCCTTTGCCGGACAATTCGGCAATGTGACCACGGGACAGATCCGCACGGCGTTCCGCGAGCTTGGCTTTGCCGATGTAGTGGAGGTCGCCGTCGGCGCGGATCTCTGCACAATCGAGGAGGCAAAGGATTTCTTGGAAAAGGTGCCGTCGGAGCAGCCGTTTATGGCGACCTCCTGCTGTCCTGCGTGGTCGGTGATGGCAAAAAAGCTGTTTCCGGAATTTGCGCCCTACATCTCTATGGCGCTGACACCGATGGTGCTGACGGGGAGACTGATCAAAAAGCAGCATCCCGACTGCAAAGTGGTCTTTGTCGGCCCTTGTGCGGCAAAAAAGTTAGAGGCAAGCAGGCACTCCGTCCGCAGCGATGTGGACTTTGTACTGACCTTTGAGGAATTTGCCTCGATTTTGGAGGCAAAGGAGCTTGTGATCTCGGAATGCGCCGAAAGTGAACCGCTTTGCGCGGCAAGCGGAGACGGCTTGCGCTTTGCCGTCAGCGGCGGCGTTGCCGGTGCGGTCGAGAACGCGATCCGTGCGATCGAGCCGGAACGGGCAGTCATGACTGCGCGTGCCGAGGGACTGCCGAATTGTAAAAAGATGTTACAGCTTGCCAAGGCGGGAAAATATGACGGCTTCCTTTTGGAGGGCATGGCTTGTCCCGGAGGCTGCGTGGCAGGCGCGGGCGTGATCGCGCCGATCCGCAAATCGACGGATGCAGTCGGCAAGCTGGCACAGGCGGCGCCGTTGGCGCACGCAAGTGATTCTCCCTTCCGCACAGCGCTGGAGGCATTGGAGATCAGTGAATAAAAGGAACGACCCGCCCTTCACGGCGGGTCGTTCCTTTTAACACGGCGTCTCCGCTGGATGTAGCATTTCCCTACTGCTCCTGCGGTTCATATTCATAAATGGGTCTGATCGCTTTGCGGCTGCGCCAGATCGTCAGCCAGCAGCACACAAGCGAGAACGCCGCAGCAAGCGTGACACACAGGCGGTAGTCCAGCACCTCGCCCAGTGCGCCGATGACAAGGCTCATCACGCTGCACGACGCCATGATGCACATTTCCTCAAAGGCATTGACGCGGGCGCGCAGGTGCTCTGGGATATAGCGCTGCACCGCCGCCTGCCGCATCGTCGCGCTGTTGATGCCGAAGAAGCCCGCACAGGCACGGTTGACAAGCATCAGGGGATACGGCAGCCACAAAAGGCTCATATCCATGGCCTCATAGAACTGGTACACGCCAAAGGTAAAGCCGAATTTCTTCCTCGGCGCGAGCTTCATGCGGTACTGCACCGCGCCGCCGATGCTTCTGCCCAAGAATTCCGCAACGGAAAACAGCGAATACATCGCTGCGGAAAAGCCCGGCGTCGTACGGAAGAACGCGACGAGCAGCGGTCCATAGCCGTTGCCCACACCGTTGGTAATCGCCATATAGCCGTAAATATTCCTTAAACCGCGTTCCTGCTTTAAGTACCGCGCCGCCTCTTTGATGTCACTCCACCACAGGCGCAGAGAAAAGCGCTCCCCGTCCATGCGTTTTTCCTCGACAATGCGGATACGGCTCTCTACCAGTGCCGCCAGCACGGAAAGTCCCGCCTGAATCATGAGCAGCCACGCAACGCCCAAATGCTCAAACAGCACCGCAGCGACGGGCATCATCAGCACTTTGAGTACCGGATAGAGCATCGACGAGACGGTATACCCCTTCTGCTCCATACCCTCCGGAATGAGCTTCGGATAAATACTGTTATACGCCAGCTCGTCAAACGCGCCGAGACTCGACAGCAGCAGGGAAAAACCGAGATAGCCCACATAGGAAAATTTGAAAAACAGCAGATAAAGCCCCGCGAGGGCGTAAAGCACGCCGTTGAGCACATCGCCGCCGACCAAAAACGGCTTGCGCGGCATACGGTCCATCCACGGCGCGATGATAAGCGGCAGAGCAAAATACGGTACAAGCTGAATAGCAAGGATCAGCGCCGAGGCCAAGGTGCTTCCCGTCTCGTCGAACACCAAAAAGGACAGTGCAAAGCCGCCCGTGATGCCGCCGATCGCACCGAGTGCGCTTGCCACCGTGACGAGCGTAAAATTCCGCGTCCAAAGCGTCTGTTTCATATTTCTCACCCCGCTATCATCATAGCACGGCATTTAACCAAAGGAAAGCCGCTTCTTTTGAGAAAATTTTCTTAAAAGAAGCGGCTAATCTATCCATATTTAGATTTTAATAGGAAAATCTCGGCTCAGCTCATAGGCAAGGCGGTACTGCCGCGTTGCGGTGTACCATTCCAGCACCCACGGCAGATGAAACGAGGCGTAGCCGATGGGCAAGTTCCTGCGGCACTCTGCAAAGACCGCCAACAGCATTTCGCCATATGCCGCATAATGCAGGTAGTCCGTATGCATCAATCGAAAACGCACCAAAGCGCACATCCGCTGTGCCAACTCCGTCGGCGGATAGTCGCACGGCATACCCTCCGCGCGGTCAAGCGCGGCAAGCGCCTCCTCCTTTCGCCCGAGCTTTTCACAGCAGACGGCAAGCTTGTGCAGTCCCATGACGGAGGGCGCTTCCACCGCGGAAAAATAGCGGTACGCCGCGTCATACTGTCCCGTCTCCAGCTGTGCAGACGCCGTATTATACTGCATATCCGCAATTGCTTTCGAATCGCCGAGCGCACGGGCAAGCTTTATGGCAATACGGTAATGCGCGTTCATCTCCTCGATGTTAAGCTGATTGCAGTAGCAGTTTCCCATATACATCTGCGCCAGCAGCATCAGCCGCGCCTCGCCGTTTGCCGCCGCCTGCTCGTAGCTTGAGCGCAGCAGCTCCACGGCATGGGTATAGCTCTCGCCGCGTTCATACGCAGCGACACCCGCCATCAGCGAAAGATAGGCGCATGGGTACAGGCGCATCGCCTCCCCGTTTCTACCCTGTATCAGTCGCAGTAAAGCAAGCCGCCTGTTGTCAAAATACTGCTCGAATGCCTCGGCAAGCGCCGCGTTCTTTTGCAGGAACGCCCGCATCAGTGCGGCGTCCGGCGCATAGGTGCAGTGCGTCAGGTGTTCAATCTGCGCGGAAAGCTCTGCCTCGCACTCCGAAAGCGCCACGCTGTCATAGGAAAACACCGCCTCATAGAAACGGTCCGTCAACTCCTTTGCCTGCAGAAGCGTCTTTTCGTCGTCATACCAAGCCAGCTCCAGCCGCGCGAACAGCAGGCGCAGAATTTCCGAACTTGCCTCTGTCTTTCCCTGTTCGATCTTTGACAGATAGGATACCGCGCAGATGCCGCTGCATAAGCCCTCCTGGCTCCACTGCCGTTCCTCCCTCGCCTGCCGAATCACTGCCCCCGGATAAAGCCGCATTCTCCTCGCCTCCTTTGCCGCCATCATAGCAGAAAGCCAACGCTTTGGCAAGGCACACTGACAAGATTTTCCTTGAAGAAGCGCAAATTTTTTCAGCTTTTGTCCATGATTTGGGAAATATTATTTCCCGTATCTTGTATTTCGACAAAAATTACGCACAAGATGTGGTAATCTGTCTCAAGAGGTACAGGGTCGCAAAGAAACTACGACTGCGGTCATGTCATCCTCCGCAGGCAGGCCGGAGATCAACAGTGCGGCAAGCTCCCGCGCCGACTCCCCGCTGTACGCCGCGATTGCGGCCTCGGTCTGCGCTCCTCCCGCTCCGTCACTGACGAGAACGAGCATTTCTCCCCGCTTCAGGGACAGGCGGTATCGCTCCGGTGTGTTCTCTCCTCCCACCCCCACACCGGGCGGCGGTGCCGCCGTCCCGATTTTTTTCGTCTCCGCACCCGCGCGCAGATAAGACGGCGCGGAACCCCATTTATACAGCGCGCCCTCACCGTGCAGCAGATCAAGGCAGAGCAGATCGACCGTCGTAAAGCGATCCGCGCCGCGCAGAACCTCCGCGCCGTTATAGATGTTTAAGGCGTCATTCGGTGCAAGTCCCGTGCGGAGCAGACGTTCTAACAGCCGCACCGTCTCGGCGCTCAGGCGAGATGCCTCCACGCCCGTCCCCATGCCGTCGCACAGCAGCACGAAATAGTCGCCCCGCGCCCCGCGAAAGCACGCCCCATGGTCACCGCTCACACGGCTGCCGTTTTTTCCGACGCTGCAAATACCGACCTCCGGCACAAAGGAAAGCTCCGACACCGCCGCCGACGGGTGGGGCATCTGCGCCGCGCGGAGATACGACGCGATGCTTGTCAGCTCCTGCGCCATGACCTGACGGCTCTCCTGCAGCTCCATGCGGTAGCGGCGGCGAAAGAGCATTCCCTCCAGCTCCGTGTTGATTGCCGTGACAAAGCCCTCCATGTGACAGCAATTCTCCTGAAACTGCGGTGGGAAATCCTCTACTGCGGCGGTACCGCGCGCAATGATTTGCCGCGCCGCGCCGGTGAGCGCATCATAAGTCTCCGCCGCGCGATGCTCCCAGCAGCGGTGAAAGCGCGCGCAGCAGCGGCATACACGCTCCGCCGCGCCGTCGTAGACACTCTCCGCCTCACTCGCCGATGGGTTTTCCGCGCTCTGCGGCAGGCGGCTTCGCAAAAGCTCCAGCACCTGTGCGGCGTTTTCCAAGCGCGCACCCGCGTCATCTCCCGTGTCACTGCCCATCTCGCGCGGAAGCCAATGAAACCGCTCGGCAAGCGAGCCGAGTGCCGCGCCTGCAATAATTGCCATACAGCTTCCGAGGCTTGCCTCACCAAGCAGCAGCAGCGCCGCATTGGGCAGGACGGCAAAGGAAAGGAGTCCGAGCGTTCCGCGTCCCTTCTGTGGCAGGCAGCGGCAGAGCGCAGCAGGCAGAAGCAGTACAAGTGTCGCGTGATTTATCGCTCCGAGAAGGTCCAGTCCGATCCCTAACACCGCCGCGGGCAGAAGCTCGCGGCTTGCGGTGCAGAGCGCGACGGCGCAGAGCAGACCGAGATCGACCTGCGGCAGAAGCGGCGAAAGTCCCGCCAGCACCGTCGCTGTCAGCACCGACCGCGCCGCGTGGCTGCCGTGCAGAGCACTGCGGAACACCGCACAGGAAAGCCCTGCGGAGAGCCATTTTACAAGCCAAAGCAGCAGTGCCTGCTTTTCCCCGAACAGCTCCACGCCGCTTAGAATTGCGCAGACGCCCGCCGTCAGGCAGGGATAAAACCACCGGTACTGTGGCAGAAGCGTGCCCTGAAAGACCGCCGCACCAGCCAACGCCATACAGCTCAGCGCGATTAACTCCGCCGCCTCTGCGCCGTCACAGCGCAGAAAATAGCCCGCTGCCGCCCCAATCGCCGCCGCAACCGCTCGCACTCCGAGGGTTTGCGCAGCCACCAAGCACGCTGCAAGGGGCAGGGCTTGTCCGCATAGGCGCGCCCCGCTGAGAAGGAAGCCGCCGACAAGCATCAAAAGGCTCTCGCGCAAAAGTCCCGTGCTGCTCCCGCGCGTCAATCCCCGCTGTCTCGGCAGCACCTGCTCCGTCTCTTTCATATCGTAAGCCCCGCTTTCCACACGATTTTTCACGATTTTACCACGCAGACAGGTACAAACCTGTCGGGAAATATGCGCGGAAATTCTTTCTTTGTTTGACACTGCACGGGACGAATGGTATGATAGGGACAGAAACGGAGGGGTTTGCATGGGAAAGGAACTCGAGTACAAGCTGTATGTGTCGGACGCGGCAGCTCTGAAAGATATTTTACAAGATACAGAGATTGCCGCATTGACCGACGGCGCGTGGCTGGAGCGGCAGATGAAAACAACCTATTATGACAGCGCAGACCGCCGTTTTTGTATGCGGCACTGGACGCTGCGGCATCGCATGGAGGGCGGGACTTCCGTCGTCTGCGTCAAAACGCCGCATAAGGAGTCGCACACACGCGGTGAATGGCAGGTCTGCGCTGACCGTTTGGATGATGCAGCAATTGAAGCCCTGCTTTTGGCAGGTGCACCGCAGGAGCTGCTGTTCCTTTACGGTGCAGGGGATGTTTCCCCTGTCTGCGGCGCAGAGTTTGTGCGAAAAAGTGTGATGCTGCAATTTCCCGACGGCAGCCGCGCCGAGCTTGCGGGCGACTGCGGTGTTCTGCACGGGCAGACGGAGCGGTTGGACTTTACGGAGCTGGAGTTGGAGCTTTACGAGGGAGAGCCGACGCAAATGCTTGCTTTGGTTGCCTCACTTTGCAAACGCTACGGTCTTGTCGAACAGCCGAAAAGCAAATTTGCCCGCGCGAGATCGCTGAAATAGTTTGAAAGCCCTCCGAGATCACCCTCGGAGGGCTTTGCAAATAGAAGAAGCAATCCGTTTTGTCAATGCAGGGCGGGAATATATCCCCGCCCTGCAAGCTCTTAAGGAAACAGCCGCTTTAGGCAAACAGCTTGACCGACAAGACAACTGCGCCTAAAATAACGAGGATAATGCCCGTGGCGCGGTTGAGGACCTTTGCGGGAGCTTTATTGGCAAAGCGCGCACCGATCCTCGCCCAAATCAGCGTAAAGACAACGCACAGCACCAGCGCCGGCAGATCGGGCATTCCGCCGATCGCAAAGTGGGAGATCGAGCCGGTCAAAGCGGTAAACGCCATGATGAACACACTCGTGCCGACGGCAGTCTTCAGCTCGTAGCCGAGGACACTCGTCAGCACCAGCAGCATCATAATGCCGCCGCCCGCGCCGACAAAGCCGCAGATAAAGCCGACCAACGAGCCGCAGATCACGGACTGAATCGCGCGTTTTTTCTTCGACACGCCCTGCATGGCTTCCTTTGTGGTCATAACGGGCTTGACGATAAATTTCACGCCCATGAGCATCGTCATAATGACGGAGAAATTGCCCATCGTCGTGTTCGGTACAAGGCTTGAGACGAAGCTGCCGACCATGGTGAAGGTCAAAACGGCTGCCATCATGATCAGACCGTTTCGAACATCCAGATTGCCGTTTTTCTTATAAGTGTAAGCCGAGATTGCGCTTGCCAGCACATCGGACGCCAGCGCGATACCGACCGCCTGATAAGCGTTCATATCCAAGAAGGTCACGAGCATCGGCGTAATGACCGCCGCAGCGCTCATGCCCGCAAAGCCCGTGCCGAGCCCCGCGCCGAGTCCCGCAAAGAAGCAGACAACAACTTTGATAAAAATATCCATAACAATTCTTCTTTCTTACTTCACGCCTGCAAGCGGTTTTCCCTCCGTTTGCAGGGCTTTTTTTGACACCGAGAGCATCAGCTTGATGCGGTTGAGCTGATTGACCTCGCTCGCCCCGGGATCATAGTCCACAGCGGCGATATTCGCGCCCTCGTAGGCTCTTCGGAGTTGCTTGATGACGCCCTTGCCGACGACGTGATTCGGCAGGCAGGCAAAGGGCTGGATGCAGACGATATTCTTCGTTCCCTCCGTCAGAAGCTCCGCCATCTCTCCCGCGAGGAACCAGCCCTCGCCGTACTGATTACCGAGAGACAGGAAAGGCTTTGCCAGCTCCGCAATCTTCTCAATCGGCATGGGAGCACTAAAGCGGCGGCTCTCCTTCAGCGCGCGCAGTGCAGGCGCGCGAATGGCACGAACCGCCCGCAGTCCGACGCGCGAGACGGCAGCACCCGTTGCCGAGGTTCCGAGGAACTCGTGCTTATACTGCGCGTTATAGAGCGTGTAGCAGATAAAGTCCATCAGATCGGGGACGACCGCCTCCGCGCCCTCCCGCTCCAAAAGCTCCACCAAATGATTGTTGGCAAGCGGCATATATTTGACCAGAATCTCTCCGACCACGCCGACGCGCGGCTTTTGCAGCGTTTCGTCGATGGGAAGCGCGTCAAAGTCCTGCACGATGCCCTTACAGACCTCGGCATAACGGTATTTGCTCTTGGGATCGGTCAGCGAGGCGATGCAGGTATCGCGCCACTTTCGGTGCAGCGCGTTTGCGGAATCGGTTTCCTTTTCATACGGGCGCACCCGGTACAGGCAACGCATCAGCAGATCGCCGTAGACGAGCGCCCGCATCGCCGCAAGCAGCAGGGCAGGCGAAATCTTGAAGCCGCTGTTTTTCTCCATGCCGTTTGCGTTGAGCGAGATCACGGGGATGTGTGACAGCCCCGCCTTGTCCAATGCACGGCGGATAAAGGCAACATAGTTGCTCGCGCGGCAGCAGCCGCCCGTCTGCGTCATCATGATCGCCAAACGATCGGTGTCGTATTTTCCGGAAAAGACGGCGGACATGATCTGCCCGACTACGACAATGGACGGATAGCACGCGTCGTTGTTGACATATTGCAGTCCGACATCCACGGCTGCACGGGTGTCGTTGTCGAGGATCGCCACATGATAGCCAAAGCGATTGAAGACCGGCTCTAAAATATCAAAATGGATCGGGCTCATCTGCGGCGCGAGGATGGTGTAGCCGTCCTTGCGCATCTGCTCGGTAAACTCCGTGCGGCGGTAGGCGACGGGGCGTGGTTGTGCTTTAATGCCCTGCTCCCGCCGCAAACGCATCGCGGCAAGCAGGCTGCGGATACGGATGCGCACCGCGCCGAGGTTGTTGACCTCATCAATTTTGAGAACAGTATAGAGCTTGTTGCTGCCCTCCAAAATCTCGCAGACCTGATCGGTCGTAACCGCGTCAAGTCCGCAGCCGAAGGAATTGAGCTGAATCAGCTCCAAATCGTTACGCTTGCGCACGAATTCCGCAGCCGCATACAACCGTGAATGGTAGACCCACTGATCGACCACACGGAGCGGTCGCTCGGGCGTAAAGTCGATTGGCAGGCTGTCCTCGGTAAAAACGTCCAGCCCGTACGAGGTAATCAGCTCGGGAATGCCATGGTTGATCTCGGGGTCGATGTGGTAGGGTCTGCCTGCCAGCACGATGCCGGCGCGCCCCTCGCGCTCCATCTTCTCCAGCACCCGTTTGCCCTCGGCACGGATATCCGCCTTTGCCTTTAACTGCTCCTCCCACGCCGCGTGTACTGCCGCACGGGTCTGCGAGGCAGGAATATCCCACTCCTCGCTGCACAGGCGCACAAGGCGCTTTGCGACTGTCTTTTCATCGGTAAAGGCGAGGAAGGGACGCAGATAGCGAACATCTCCCTCCGTGACCGCCTCAATGTTGTTTTTGAGGTTCTCGGGATAGGCGACAACGATCGGGCAGTTGTAATGATTCTGCGCATCGGGCACCTCCTGATGCTCATAGAATACGCAGGGATGGAAGATCGTGCGGATGCCCCGATTGAGCAGCCATTGCACGTGCCCGTGCGCAAGCTTCGCGGGATAGCACTCCGATTCGGAGGGGATCGTCTCCATGCCCAGTTCGTAAATTTTACGGCTCGACAGCGGGGAGAGGATCACGCGGAAGCCGAGCTTGCGGAAGAAGGTCGCCCAAAACGGATAGTTTTCATAGAGGTTTAGCACACGGGGAATGCCGATCTCGCCGCGCGTCGCCTCCTGCTCGGAAAGGGGTGGATAATTGAAGAGACGTTTTCGCTTAAATTCGCTCAGATTCGCTCCTTTTTCGCTCAAAGCCGTCGTTCCGCTGCCTTTTTCGCAGCGGTTTCCTGTGATATAGCGCCGCCCGCCCGAGAATTTATTCACCGTGAGCATACAGCGGTTAGCGCAGCCGCCGCAGCGGGTCGTCTCCGAGGTGTAGGTCAGACGCTCAATTTCTTCGAGCGACAGCATTGTCGTCTTCTGTCCTTGATAGTGCTGCTTTGCCAAAAGCGCCGCGCCGAACGCGCCCATAATACCCGCGATGTCGGGACAAACCGCCTCGACGCCCGCAATCTTCTCCAACGCACGTAGAACCGCACGGTTATAAAATGTACCGCCCTGCACGACAATATTCGAGCCAAGCTCCTTGGCGTTGGCGAGCTTGATGACCTTAAACAGGGCGTTTTTGATGACGGAATAAGCAAGACCTGCCGAAATATCGGCAACGGACGCCCCCTCCTTCTGTGCCTGCTTGACGTTGGAATTCATGAACACGGTGCAGCGCGTACCGAGATCGACGGGATTTTCCGCAAACAGCGCCTTCTGCGCAAATTCCTGCGCCGTATAACCGAGGGAGTTGGCAAAATTCTCGATGAACGAGCCGCACCCCGACGAACACGCCTCGTTGAGCAGAACCGTATCGACAGAGCCGCCGCGCAGCTTAATGCACTTCATATCCTGTCCGCCGATGTCCAAAACGCAATCGACCTGCGGGTCAAAATAGGACGCGGCGGTGCAGTGGGCAATCGTCTCAACCTCGCCCTCGTCCAAGCAGAACGCCGCCTTGAGCAGCGCCTCACCATAGCCCGTCGAGCAAGCGCGGGCAATATATACATCCTCGGGAAGCTGCTTGCGAAGCGTTGCAAGTGCAGACACGGCAGTGCGCACGGGGCTCCCCTGATTGTTCGCATAAAAGGAGAACAGCAGCTCTCCGTCTTTGCCGATCAGGGCAAGCTTTGTCGTGGTCGATCCGGCGTCGATGCCGAGGAAGCACGCGCCGTGATAGCTTTGCAGCTCACCCTTCGGCACGATCGCTTCTGCGTGCCGCAGGCAAAATTTGTCATATTCTGTCTGATTTGCAAACAGCGGCGGCAGGCGCTTGATCTCGAACTGCATCTGCACGCCCGAGTCCAACCGCGCAAGCAGGTCGGAAAGCCCCGTCGGCTGTGCCTCCGCGCTCTCAAGTGCCGCGCCCATCGCCGCAAACAGATGGGAATTCTCCGGATCTACCGTCGTCTCCGGCGTCAGGTGCAGTGTGCGCACAAACGCCTTTTTCAGCTCGGGCAGGAAGTGCAGCGGTCCGCCCAAAAACGCAACGCAGCCGCGGATCGGCTTGCCGCAGGCAAGACCCGAAATCGTCTGATTGACGACCGCCTGAAAGATCGACGCGGCAAGATCTGCCTTTGTCGCGCCCTCGTTGATGAGCGGCTGGATGTCCGTCTTTGCAAACACGCCGCACCGCGCGGCAATGGGATAGATTTCTTTATACTGCGCGGCGGCTTCGTTCAGACCCGCCGCGTCTGTTTGCAGGAGAGACGCCATTTGGTCAATGAACGAGCCGGTACCGCCCGCGCATACGCCGTTCATGCGTTCCTCCAAGCCGCCCTTAAAATAGATGATTTTCGCATCCTCGCCGCCCAGCTCAATGGCGACATCGGTTTGCGGCGCGGCAAATTGCAGCGCCGAGGCGACTGCCACGACCTCCTGCACGAATTCGATGTCCAGCGCCTTGCCCAAATTGATGGAGCCGGAGCCGGTAATGCCGATGCGCAGGGTGCAGTCGCCGAGTTGCTCCTTTGCCTCGCGCAGGAGCGCCGCAAGCGTCTGCTGCGTGTGGGCGTAGTGGCGGCGATAGCTGTCGAACAGGAGCTTCCCGTTTTCATCGAGGATGACGAGCTTCACCGTGGTAGAGCCGACGTCAATCCCCGCTCTGTATTCTCTCAAAAAATGACCTCCCGTCACTTCAAGCGGACTGTTCAAACTGGCTGTTATACAGCTTGGCGTAGAAGCCGCCGCGTGCAAGAAGCTGCTCGTGCGTGCCGCTTTCGATAATATCGCCGTCGTTGAGTACCAAGATCAAATCGGCGTTCTTAATGGTGGAGAGGCGGTGCGCAATGACGAAGGAGGTGCGCCCCCGCATCAGTTCGTCCATCGCGTTCTGAATTTGCAGCTCCGTGCGGGTATCGACGGAGCTGGTCGCCTCGTCCAAAATCAGCATCGGACGGTCGGCAATCATCGCACGGGCAATGGTAATCTGCTGCTTCTGACCCTGTGAGAGGCTGACCTGATCGTTTAAGACCGTGTCATAGCCCTTCGGCAGCGTACGAATGAAGTGGTCAAGTCCGACCGCGCGGCACGCCGCCTTCATCTTTTCCTCCGTCGCGCCCTCCGTGCAGTAGACGAGATTTTCGCGCACCGTGCCTTCAAACAGCCAAGTATCCTGCAGAACCATACAGAAGCGGCTGCGCACCTCCTCGCGCTTGACGTCGGCGGTCGGGACGCCGTCGATCAGGATCTTGCCGCCCTGTATCTCGTGAAAGCGCATGAGCAGATTGACAAGCGTCGTCTTGCCCGCGCCCGTCGGACCGACAATGGCGATCTTTTGTCCGGGCTTTGCCTTAGCGGAAAAGTCGTGAATGACAATCTTATCGGAGTCCTCGTAGCCGAAGCGGACATGGTCGAATTCCACCGCGCCCTGCGTGGTGCCGAGCGTCGCGGTCTTTTTGCTCTCGTCCGCCATCTCCTCCGCCTCCAAAAATTCAAACACGCGTTCGCCTGCTGCGGCGGCGGATTGGAGCGTCTGCGCCGCCTGCGCAAGCTGAGAAAGCGGCTGCGTGAAGAGGCGGACATACATCATAAACGCCACGATGACCTCGAAGCCGATTCTGCCGTTGATCGTCAGAAGTGCGCCGACAATGCAGATTGCGACATAGCCGAGATTGCCGACGAAGCCCATGAGCGGCTGCATCATGCCCGAAAGGCACTGCGCCTTGAAGCCGCTCTCGCGGAGCTTCCCGTTCAGCTCGTCAAAGGTCTTCTGCGATTCTTTTTCTGCATTATACGCCTTAACAACGGTATGCCCCGAGAACATCTCCTCGATATGCCCGTTGACCTCGCCGAGATGTCGCTGTTGACGGGCGAAGTATTTCTGTGAACGTGCCATAATGCCCATCATCAATGCAAAACCGAGCAAGGTCGCCAAAACCGCCGTAAGCGTCATGACAACATCTGTCAGGAGCATCAGCAGCAGTGAGCCGAGCAGAAGCATGACGGCAGATACCAACGTGCCGATGCTCTGGTTGAGCGACTGCGAAATGGTATCGACATCGTTCGTCACGCGGGAGAGGACATCGCCCGTTGACGTCTTGTTAAAGTACCACATCGGCAGGCAGTTGATCTTGTGCGAAATGTCGCCGCGCAGTTTTTTGGAGACGCGCTGCGTCACGGTCGCCATGATGAAATGCTGCAGGAAGCTCAGCATCGCACCCGCCGCAAGGATGGCTACCAGCGTAAAGCCGATGCGGGCAACGGCATCCATATCAATACCCGTCATCATGCCCGCGATGATCGTTTTCGTCAGATCGGAGATCTTGTTCGGGCTTATCAGGGTCAGCACCGTGCCGACCGCCGCAAAAAGCAGCGCAATGATCATCGCAAACCAGTATTTTTTACAATAGACAAGCAGTTTTTTCCATGTGCCCGTAAAGTTTTTCGCTTTCTCGGGCGCAGCCTTTCCCGCCGAACGCGGGCTATGTCTCATATTCATTCTGCCAGCTCCTCCTTTGAAAGCTGCGAGTACGCGATTTGACGGTAGACCTCGCAATTCTTCATCAGCTCCGCGTGCGTACCGATGCCGGCAATCTTGCCCTCATCGAGAACAATGATGCTGTCGGCATCGCGGATCGTGCCGATGCGCTGCGCAACAATCAGCTTGGTGCTGTCGGCGCAGTCCTTCGCCAACTGCCTGCGCAGCTCGCGGTCGGTCTTATAGTCCAGCGCGGAGAAGGAATCGTCAAAAATAAGAATTTCCGGATGTCTGCATACCGCTCTCGCGATGGAAAGCCGCTGCTTCTGGCCGCCCGAAAGATTGCTGCCGCCCTGCGCGATGTAGCCGTCGTAGCCCTCGGGCAGCTTTTCGACGAATTCCGCCGCCTGCGCGGTATAGACCGCCTCGACGACCTCTGCACTCTTTTCCTTTTCGCCGTTGCCGAAGGCGACATTGCTGCGCACCGTGCCGGAGAACAGAATCGCCTTCTGCGAGACATAGCCGATCTTATCGCGCAGAGCCTCCTGCGTATAGCTCCGCACATTCATTCCGTCCACCAGAATTTCACCCTCGGTTGCATCGTAAAAACGCGGGACAAGATTGACGAGGGTGCTCTTACCGCTGCCCGTGGCACCGATGATGGCAACAGTCTGCCCACGGTGCGCGGTAAAGCTGATATTTTGCAGCATATCATGCTCCGCTTCGGGATAGCGGAAGCAGACATTGCGGAATTCGATTTCGCCCCGCACGCCCACACCCGTGTCCCTTACCGTGCCGTCCTCGATGGAAAGCGGCGTGTCCAGTACCTCCAAAATACGCTTGGCGGATACCGAGGCGCGCGGGAGCAGGATAAAAATCATCACGAGCAGCATAAATGCCATGACAACCTGCATCGCATACTGGGAAAACACAATCATCTCCGAAAACAGTGTGAGCTTTTCCGTCATCTGTGCGCTTTCAATCAGCGCCGCGCCAAGCCAGTAGATCGCAAGGCTCAGTCCGTTCATCACAAGCATGACCGTCGGCATCAGGATCGACATTGCTCTGCCCGTAAACAAGTGCGCAGCGGTCAGCTTTTCGTTGCTCTCGTCAAATTTTTTCTCCTGATAGCTCTCGGCATTGTACGCGCGAATGACGCGCAGACCGGTTAGATTCTCTCTTGTGACGCGGTTGAGATCATCCGTCAGCCGCTGGAGCTTTTTGAATTTGGGCAGTACAAGTACGATGGCAAGCGTTGCAACAACGATCAAAATACCGATGGCTGCGGCGGTGGAAAGCGTCCACTCCGCACTTTTGCTCGAAATCTTCGTAATCGCCCACGTTGCCAAAATCGGCGCTTTAATCATGGATTGCAGACCGAGCACAATCAGCATCTGCACCTGTGTGACATCATTGGTCGTGCGGGTGATGAGACTCGCCGTGGAAAAGCGGCCGATCTCCTCCATGGAGAACGACTGCACCTTGGAAAACAGTTCCCTGCGCAGCGTTGCGCCGAAGTTCGTCGCGACCCGCGCCGCAAGCATCGCCACACCGACCGAGGAGAGCAGGCTGCCAAGGGCGCACAGCAGCATCTTGCCGCCCGCGAGCAGCACTTGACGCATGAAACTGCCTTCCGTCTGCACGAGCGTCGTAATCTCTGACATATAATCCGGCATCCGCAGATCAAGCCATACCTGAACGACAATAAAGCCGACAGCGCAGGCGATCAGCCCCCAGTCCTTCTTTTGCAGGTTTTTTAAGATCTTAACCATTGCTTCAGATTCCTTTCCGAATACACTGTATGCCGAAATTATATCCTCGGAATCTAAACTGAAACGAAACAATCCGAACGGAGGAAACCGCTTCCCTCCGTTCGGATTGTTTCATTCTGCATCTGTCGGGCGGGGCCGCGTCCCCGCCTGACATTGGTGTTTCATAGCAAGGATAGGCTGCCCCATTTGTCATTGCGAAGCCGGTGCGCACACCGGCTGTGGCAATCCTGTGCAGGCATCGCTCGTGCGTCGCGATCTTACTTTTTCTCTTTTTTCTTCTTTTTCTCGTTTTTCTCCAATGAGTCACGCAGGCTCTTCAAATGCTCCGACAGCGGGACCTCCGAGCGCAGCGGGAAGAGGAAGCGCGGGCGCTGCTTCCGCTTGTCCTGCATACTGCGAACATAGGCTTTCAGATGCTCGTAGCGCACGATGACCTCGTTGCTCTTTGCAAACGCGCGAATGCGGCTGACAAGGTGCGTAGAATAGACGACGTCGATCAGGAACACGCCGAAAAACAGCCCGATGAAGAACGAAAACGCCAAATTCCGCGAAAGCCACACCAAGGCGTTAAGAATGTACGGGTGAATCAGGAAATAGTACGCCGCGCCGAGCACCGCCCAAATCAGCGAGAATTTTGGGCAAATCAGCCCTTGGATATTGCCCCACTCCTTGCGGTAGTCCCACAGGCGCACCTTGAAGACCTTCAGGCTTAGAATGCCTGCGATGTACTCGATCAGCGTCATACAGACTGCCATTGCGAGAAACAGCAGTGTCTTGCTCCAAAACGGGCTGAGTCCCGTCTCCCGTTCGAGCGAGGCAATCAGGAATAAAATACAAAGTCCGAAGCCGTAAAGCGGGATATACGGTCCGATGCAGAAGCCCGGGTTGATCCACTTGCGTTCGGGATTTGCAGAGGAGATGAAGCGCCGGAAGAGCAGCTCCGCCACCCAGCCGAGCGTTGCGCCGATAAAAAACAGAAATGCCAGCACCAACCACACATTCATGTCCGTTTTCCTCCCTTTTTCTGTTCTGCGGGGAGCGCAACCGTGAAGATCGTCTCGCCGTTTTCGCTATGCACCGATACCGTTCCCTGATGCAGTTCGACCACACGCTTAACGATGGCAAGTCCGATGCCATTGCCCTCTGACGAGTGCGACGCGTCCGCCTGATAGAACTTATGGAAAACCTTCTCCTGCTCCTCGGGCGTGATAGTGCTTCCGGCGTTGTGTACGCTGACCGAGAGGCGCCCCGCTTGCTCCGTGATGCGCACGGCGACCGTACCGCCCTGCGGCGAGAACTTGATCGCGTTGTCAAGCAGATTGATCCATACCTGTTTTAGCAGCTCCTCATTCGCCGTGATGCCATGCTCCCCAAAGTCGAGCTGCCATTGGAGCTGCTTTTTCGACCACTTCCTCTCGAGCAGAAGAATGCTTGCGCGAAGCTGCTCGGAGAGATTATATTCGCTGACATCGGTGAGAATGCTTTGATTTTCAACCTTCGTCAGATTCAGCACATTGGTTGCCATATACGAAAGCCGCAGGGATTCTTCTTCGATAATATTGAGATATTCCGCCTGCTGCGCCGCGCTTAAATTGCCGCGCTTGAGCAGCTTGGCAAAGCCCGCGATAGAAACGATCGGCGTTTTGAACTCGTGGGAGAAATTATTGATAAAGTCCGAACGCAACAGCTCGGTATTTTGCAGCTCCTGCGCCATCTTGTTGAAGCCCTCGGACAGCTCCACGTAGGCGGGAAAGCGTGCATAAGGCTCGTGAAATTCCAGCCGCGCCTGCAAATCGCCCGCAGCAAGGCGCTGCATCTGCGCAATCAGCACACGGATCGGCTTCAAAGCAAAGCGTCCCGACACTGCCGCGAGCACCGCGCCGATGAGTAGACTTGCGCCCGCCATATAGAATACCGCATAATACATTTTCGGCGGCGTGGACAGCACGCCCGTCCGCACAAGCAGGAACACCGCGCCGCCACCCAGCAGCAGCGCAAAAAACAAGACAAGGAAAACCAGTGCCGACAGCAGCACCGTCACCGTCAAACGTCCTTTAATCCGTTTCATACCTTTTTGACCGCCTTATAGCCCAGTCCGCGCACGGACTCGATCTCAAATTCCTCCCAGCCCTCAAACCGCTTGCGCAGGCGTCCGATATGTACCGTCACCGTCTCCCAGCCTGTCTCGCTGCTTAAGCCCCAGATTTCGTCCATGAGCTGAATGCGCGTGAAGATCTTCCCCGGGTAGGACAGCAGCTTATAAAGAAGCTGGAATTCCTTCTGCGGCAGTTCCTGCGTCTGCCCCGCGCGGCTGACGGTCAAGGAATCATAGTCGAGTGTCACATCTCCGATGACAATTTTGCGCTCACTGGCGATTTTCGCGCGGCGCAGCAGGGCGCGGATGCGCAAAAGCAGCTCCTCCTCGTCGAGCGGTTTGGTCATATAGTCGTCCGTGCCGACCAAAAAGCCCTTATGCTTATCCTCGGGAAGCTGCTTTGCGGAGATCATCAGAATCGGCAGCTCGCTCTGCGCCGCACGAAGGGTCTTTGTGAACTCATAGCCATCCATTTTCGGCATCATAATATCCAAAACGACAAGGTCGATGTGCTCGCGATCCATGACCTCGAGCGCGTCCTCGCCGTTTTCCGCCGTAAAGACGGTGTAGTTCTCAGCCTCCAGCACTGCCTGCAGCAGCCGTCTGGTATTTTTGTCGTCGTCCGCGACAAGAATGTGAAACATCAGATCACCCCGTATCCCATAATACCGGTTCAGAAACCGCCTCCATAATAGAATTATAGCATAGCCGTTCTGCTTTTTCCACCGGCTTTCGTGCTTTCTCTCTTTTTTCCTTGCCAAACCGCATCCAAAGCGCTATGATAAGAAAAAAGGAAACGGAGGTGCACGATGGAACGCATTCTGCTTGTAGAGGACGACGGCGCGATCGTCGCGGCGCTGTCGCAGTTTCTGCTCTCCGAGGGCTTTGTCGTGCAGACTGCCTCGGGGCAGGCGGAGGCGCTTGCCGCCATCGAAGCGGCGGAATTCGACCTTGTCCTGCTCGACGTCGGCTTAAAGGACGGCAACGGTTTTTCTGTCTGTTCGGCGGTCAAGCAGCGCACAAAGAGCGCTGTGATTTTCCTCAGCGCCTCGGGCGATGAATACAGCGTTGTGACAGGGCTTGACCTTGGTGCAGATGACTATATCGCCAAGCCTTTCCGCCCGCGCGAGCTGATCTCGCGCATCCGAAGCGTCCTGCGGCGCACGGGCAGGGCGCAGTCGATCATTGAGCTGGGCAGCGTCCGCGTGGATACCGGCCGCGCCGCCGCGATGAAAAACGGCGTCGATCTCAATCTCTCGGCGCTGGAGTACCGTCTGCTGCTGGTTTTCCTGAATCACCGCGGCATGGTTCTCAGCCGCGCAAAGCTATTAGAGGAGATTTGGGACGTCGCGGGCGATTTCGTCAACGACAACACGCTCACGGTCTATATCAAGCGTCTGCGCGATAAGTTGGGGGACGATCCGCAGGAGCCGACGCTCATCCGCACGGTGCGCGGCGTGGGCTACCGTTTGGAGGGCTAAAAATGCTGCGAAATCCCGAGATCCGTCGAATGCTTGCAATCGCCGTGCCGCTGTGCGCGGTGTTTACCGCGCTCTGCCTTTGGCTCGATTTTCGTGCTGGGCTCTTGACCGCTGTCTTGAGTCTCCTTCTTATCACGCTGTATCTCTTGGGTGCGCACAAGCGCTACCGCATGATGGCGCGTTTGGCAGAGGACATCGACGCGGTGCTGCACGGGCGGCGGGACATCAGCTTCGCGCAGTACACCGAGGGCGAGCTCAGTCTTCTGCGCAGCGAGCTGCGAAAAATGACCGTTCGGCTCACCGAGCAGGCAGAGCAGCTTCGGGAGGAAAAGGTGCAGCTTGCCGAGTCGATGGCGGACATCTCACACCAGATGCGCACACCGCTTACTGCGGTCAATCTGCTGCTTGCGGGACTGAGCGACCCAGATGCCACGGAGGAAGCGAGGCGAAACAGCCTCCGCACTCTGCGCCGGCAGATGCAGCGTATGGACTGGCTCGTCAATTCGCTGTTGAAGCTTGCCAAGCTCGACGCAGGCACGGTACAGTTTCGCCGCGAGCCCGTCGCGCTTTCGGCGCTGATTGCCCGCGCTGCGGAGCCGCTCTCTATCCTTATGGAGGTCAAGGGACAGCATCTTTGCGTGCAGGCGTCCGGCAGCGCGAATTGCGACGCCGCATGGACGGCGGAGGCCCTCGGAAATATTCTGAAGAATTGCACCGAACACATGGGCGAAGGTACAATTACGGTGACGGCGGAGGAAAACGCGGTTGCCGCCTGTATCTGTATCCGCGATGAGGGCGGCGGCATCGACCCCGAGGATCTGCCCCATCTGTTCGAGCGCTACTATAAGGGACGCAACGCCTCGGCGGAGAGCGTCGGCATCGGACTGGCGCTTTCGCGCTCCATTGCCGCCGCGCAAAACGGTACACTGACCGCCGCCAACGTCAAGGGCGGCGCAGAATTCACGCTCAAGCTATATAAAGGCACCGTATAAAACCGCTGATTTCTAAGGAAGCTCTGAATAAATCCGCAAGAGCGGTCAGCGAGGGATTTTGTTCCGAATTGAGGTTTGAGAATCGCAGGAATACTTTGTGTATTTCAAGATTTTCATTAAAAAATAAGGAATCTCTGAACAAATTCCCGCAAAAAACGAAAACCATCGTTTTTTGCGGGAATTTTTATTATCTCCGAACAAATCGGCTGCAGTGCTCGCAGGCAGTCTCGGAATCAGGAAGAAAAAACATTCTGATTCTCAGCAGGAGCGTGGTAGCACAAATAGTCATCCGGATTGGGAGGAGAATCGTAGCAAATTTGGCTGTCATGAAACAGCGTCAGGCTGTAACCGGGTCCCGACAACGTAACGGAGCATTGGTTCTCGGCGAAATTTGCGATGCCCTCACAACCTGATGCAATCGACTGCGAAAGCATGAAATTCTCATAATAAAGTGCAGGCTTCTGATAATTCTTTCTCATTTTGTTGCCTCCGTAACATTGCAATAACGCATCAGCATTGCGGCAGCCTGTGCGCGAGTGAGCGACGCCGTCGGCATGAGCAGCAGACGTTCTCCCTCTCCCGAGCCTTGCAGAATGCCGCACGCCTCTGCCCAGCAGACAGCTTCCTCTGCCCATGCGCTGACCTCGTCACGGTCGGCAAAGCGGGTCAGGTCGCCGCGCTTCTCGGAAAGCTGCTTGCTGCACGCGTAGCGGTAAAGGACGGTCGCCGCCTGTTCACGCGTGACCTCTCCCGACGGGTCAAATCGACCGTTGCCGACACCGTTAACGATGCCCTCGCTCTGCGTCCATGCGACCGCCGCAGAGTACCACTGTCCGTCGGGCACATCGACAAATTCCGCCTTCGCAGGCACTTCAGGCTTACCCTCCAGGCGCCACAGTACCGTGACGAGCATCGCGCGATCCATCGTCTCGTCCGGCGCAAAGGTATTTGCTCCGACGCCGTTCATCAGTTCGCGTTCAATCACAAAGTCAATTCCCTCATGCGCCCAGTCGCTCTCGGCAGGCACATCGGTATAATTGACGGAGGAGCAGGGCTGCTCCGCGCCGCAAAGGGTGCATACGCCGCCGGCAAAGCTGTGACCCAAAGCCTCTGTGACCGTCTGCTCTACGCGATACGCGCAACGCGTGCAGTGGAAGCCCTCCGTCAGGCCGCTCTGCGTGCAGGTCGCGGCAACCGCCGCATCCGTCACGAGGTCATGTCCAAGAGCGGGAATCGCCACGCTGAAGCTGACGGCATACTCGCTGTCGGTATAGGTGCGGACGCCTGCCGTCGTGCAGGTCGGCTCGCTCGTTATCTCTACGGTATAGCGCGCGTCCGACAGCACGGACATTGCCAGTGTCTCGACCTCGCCGCAGTCAGCGCAGGTACAGGTGAGGATTCCCTCGTCCGTTTCCGTCGGCGCGGCGGTCACCGCATAAGTGAAGCGGTGATAGCACTTCGCCTGCAGGGAGGCGAGCTTCTGCGTCACGTGCTCGCCCGCCGCCTGCATCAGCGCAAGGTTCATACAAAGCTCTGCTTCCGTGGTCGGCTGACTCTTGTAGGTAATTTTCAGCGTTGTCAGCGTAATCGGCGTGTCGCCGGTGTTCGTCAGGACGATCGCCTGACTGACGGTGCCGCTCTCCTGCCATTGCAGACAGGATACGCCGTTCAGGTTCGTCAGCGAATAATACATATCCGTATGCGTGCCGATTTGCAGATCATCTGTTGCAAGCGTATTGTTCTCCGTGTCCACGCAGGAGGCAGTCAGCGTACCCGTTTGATCGAAGGTCTTGATGCCGATCTGCACGGAGGCGATGGACGCGCCGTTGCTCTCAAGCGCAAAGGCGACCGCCTGACGGCTGTTCAGATAGATTTCATTATTGGGACCGTAGCTTTCGTAATCGGAAACACCGCCGTTGTCCACGCCGTCAATAAAGCTGATGCCGTTGACATAGGCTTCGGCGTTGTCCGACGCGTCTTTGCCGAGAAGCTGCTTGCGCAGCTCAATGTACTGCGGCCAGCCCTCTCCGTCAAGAACATAGTAGTCGTCCATGTTCTGCACGGGGTTATAAACTCTTACAGCGTCAAGGTAGAAGTCATAGCTGCCCGCGCCGGTGTGGTCGAAGAACGGGATATAGGTCGGCGTGATGACAACAGTATAGGTGCCGTAGGGCAGTTCCGGACTCTTGATGACCGGAATCTGATAGAGGCTGTTGTCCGCGCCAGTTGCAGGCGTCCAGACGTAGTTCTCCTTATACTGCACATACACATCACCCGCCTGCGGGTTGGTGGGAAGCTCGACCGTCTCGTCAGCGCCCTTCTCCGCGACACATTCCTTGACGGCGCTCCAGCGCTCACCGTTGTACGTCCATGTGTACTTGACCCACGGGTTCTCTGTGTCTATCGTGCGTTCATAACCGTAATAGGTATCCACGACCCAGCTCTTGTAGACGGTGTCCGTTGTCGTGCCCTCGTAGACACGGCAGGTGATAAAGCCCGTCTGGTTGCTGGTCAGGCTGATGAGGTCAAAGCCCGTGCCGCTGAAGGTGAATTTGGCGGTCGGCCAGCTCCTGTTCTGCGTATAGGTATCGCTGCTGACGGTGGTCTTTACGGCTGAGCCGAGAGAATAGGTCGTGCAGGTGTCATAAGCGCCGTCGTAGCCATAGACATTGTCTGCGTCATAGTCGGGGAACTCGAAATCGCCCGGGCGATCCTCGCTCTGATGGGCGGACTGGCTCTCTCCGGCAGTCTCCCAGTTTCCTTCGAGGGCAATAAAGCTGTCCTCATAATAAATCGTTGTCGCAGGCGCGACGGTAACCGTGTCATAGAAATAGCGTACAGTATCGCCGTCGGTGTACTTCACCGCGTAGGCAAAGACCTCTTTATCCGACATCTGCATATTCGCGGGAGTATAGACCACTGCGTCGCCGCTGATCTCCGCCTTGCCGAAGAGTCCGGTATAGGTGCTTTCAAAGCCGCTTTGCAGCTCGTCGGTCGCCTCCGTGCTTGTCGGAACGGCGCCGATGCCGATCAATGTGCCCTTCGTACCGAAGGTGTCGTTGGCAAGCACATGGATATCGACGGGCAGACCGTAGTCCACGACCACCGTATCGGGAACGGTTTTGACGGGCGCTGTGTTGGTCATCGTGATCAGACCAGCGGTCACGCCGTCGTTGTTAGTGTAGGTAACGCCGTAATCCGCGCCATTGGTCTCCACGACATAATAGGTATAGGTATGGTCATAGGATTCGTCACTCAATGCGGTGGGAAGGTCAGTCAGGCTGACAAGCCAGCCGTTTGCAGCGTTCAGCGTAACGGTGGTATAGACGGTTTCCGTGACGGTTGTTTCTCCACCGGTCTCACCACCGCCCGTCTCTCCACCGCCTGTATCTCCACCGCCGGTTCCGCTGCCGCCGGTAATGTCGGTGGTGTACTCGAAGGCCTCGAAGTCTGTCGCGGTAGTATAGGTTTCGTTGAGCAGAACCGTGACCGTTATATCCTCCGTGATATTCTCGACCGTGATCGTTCCGGTCATGTTCAGATACGGCGAAATGGAGGACCCAGAGGTATCCAGCGTGTAGGCAAGCGTATTTGTTACGCTCGCGCTGCCTGTAGAGCTAACCGTAATGGTCGGCTGCTGTGTGCTGCACCACATTCTCAAGCGGCTGGCATTGGTCAGCGTCAAGGTCAGGGTTTTCCCGTCTTCCACGCCACTCACGGAGAAGGAAGCGGTGCTGGTTGCGCCGCTCAAGCCGGTGCATTCCTCCGTGCCGGAATCGCTTTGTCCGTTGATGAGGAAGCTCACGGTATGCGTGCTGCCCGCAGCGCGCGACGAGGCGGGCGTGATGCTCCGGCTCGTAACCTCAGCGGTCGTCACATCAAAGGTCGAGAATGTGCTGGTGCTCCAAACGCCGGTAAACAGCACGGTAACGGTAACATCCTCCGTGACATTCGTGACCGTAATGCCGCCGCTCAGCGTGATGAAATGGTTATATGTCATATCTGACACATACGACAACGTATGGGTCGTCTTACTCTCCGCGGTACTTGTGACCGCCAGCGTGGGATTGTCGTCAACAGCGCCCAAGCCGGACGCTTCGTTGATCGTCAAGGTCGCTGTGCTGCCGGTACTGACCTCAATGGAATAGCTGCTGGGCGTGTAGGAATCCTTGATAGAGCTTCCTTCCTTATAGCGATGGTTAAACACAAAGGTGACCGTGTGCGTTGCCGGTGCCGCCTTTGCCGTGGCGGTATCCACCTGCATGACCTGCGCGGTGACCTCCGGCAGATCTGCGGTATTCGTCAGGTGGTTGCCGTCTGCGTCCACCCAGCTCTTATATACCATAAGATCCGAAGCGGAGGGTTGACGGTTATAAATGGTCACGGTGCTGTTATTTCTTGTCACATTGCCGCAGGTGCTTGCCTCCGCGCCGGAGTTGACCTGATAGGTAGTCGTGTAGACCGCGCCGCTTGCAGAGGTAATGGTCTGCGTAATACGGTAGACATAGATGTTGCCGTTTTCATCCTTGACAGGCAGATCGCTGAACGTTCCGCTCCATGTGCCGCTGCCGAAGGTTTTGGAATCGACCGCTGTCGGCGCTCCGACGATATTGCCGCTGCCGTCCGTGCTGTAGCGGTAAAGGGTATCGGTGGTCGTTTCATCGGGATTCGTGAGCTGCACTCCCTCGCCGTCATACCAAAGGGTATTGACATTGATGTGCATGGTCGTTTCCAAACCGCTGACCCACTTACCGTTGTTACCCAGCGTGACCGTGACCTGATTCGTTGCGGAATCAAAGGCGGTTGTATTGACGTTGGGATTTGTCTCCGTGGTATTTTCGCCCTTGATCACGGCAGGGATATCGTTGATCTCACCGGTGGTGACCATCGGCGAGTCTCCGTCAAGCGTGAACACCACGGTGGTAGGTGCGGTATCCCAGTTGTTGGTGTAAAGCGTCTCGCCGGAATCCTTCTTTTCCGCGGTCGGCGCGATGTTGTAATTCAGATAGGCCGGAGTCGTTGCGGAATAGCTGCCGCTTGCGGCGCTGTAGATGTAGCTCGGTACCAAGTCGGCGGGAATCGTCCATGTCAGCACCTGCGCGCCGGAGTCGTTGACGGTAACGGCAGCGCGCATACCGCTCAGAGACACGGGCGTCAGCGAGGCGTCCGGATAGACCGTGCCGGAATAGGTGTAGGTGCCGCCGGAGACAGTCGGCAGATATTCCTTACCACCGTAGGTCAGCACCGGCGCGGAGGTAATCTCCATGCCGTCGCCGATGGTATCGGTAAATACCAGCTCTGTACCGTCTAAGAGCGCGCTGTGAAGTACGGTCCGCGTCTCGGTCTTTTGCAGCGCACTGAGCAGCGCACTGGACAGACCCGAGATGTCCGCGTCAGAGACGTTGAAATACTGATCGGCATAGCTGCTGCCGTTATAGAGTGTGTCAGAGGCGGTCAGCAGGGTATGCAGGTCGGAAGCATAATTGAACAGTGTGCTGGAAGAGGTCAGATTGCTGACATTCTCCGCCGAGGGATCCAGCACGGTGGTAACAAACGCGGAGTCTATGGCATCCGTATCGGCGGTCATGTCATTCATGCCCACGCCGACGGTATAGAAACGGCTGTTGGGATTGCCGTTATACAGTGCCTTCGTCTCTCCGGCAAAGTACTGACCGGACAGAATGGTGTAGTAGGCGATCTCGTCCATGCTCACATCCGACTGCGTGCCGTCGCTTGCAATACCGATCGTGCCGTTGCCGATCGTACTCGTTCCGATGACGGAGTTGCTGTAGTCCGTGGTCGCCCATGTAGGCTGGCCGTCGGTCACAAGGATGATGACCGGTGTGCGGTCATAGGTCTTGCCGCCCGTGGTGTAGGTGCGGTTCGTCTCATCGCTGAGCATCTTATACGCAGCGGCGATGCCGGTCTGCGTATAGGTGCCGCCCGTTATCGTCACGGAGTTTCCGGTGTAGCTGCTTCCGTTGCGCAACGCTGTCAGCGTTCCGTTGCTGTTTGTGGTATCATAGGAATAGCTCAGGCTGACGGAGCTGTACGTACCGAGGGAAAGGAGTGCCGACGCGTTGCTTTCCGTAACGCCTGCCGTGGTTGCCGCGCCGGAATAGGTCACGATGCCGATGCGGTTGTCGGCGTTTGCCGAGATCAGGGAGGAGCAGAGCGTATTGATCTGCGTCGTCACCTGCGCCATACGGCGGCTGGTGGTGCTCGAGCCGAGGAGCGTATTCATGCTGCCGGAAATATCCAGCACGAAGACCACATCCATGGGAATGCTGACATTTTCGTCCAGCGTCTCGTAATAATCCTTCGCAACGGCGGACAGCGTTGCGTTAAATTCCTCGCTTGCCGTGTCGTAGCCGATCGTCTTATCTACATTCACCGTGCCGGGCATTGCGCTTTGGGTGATGCCCGTGATAACGGTGGAGGGATCGGCGCTGCCGTTTTGACCGCTGCCGGTGTTCTCCTCACGCGTCAGGACCAGCTTACCGTTATTGCCAAGCGTCGAGGACATTGCCGCGCAGGTAATGGTGGTAACATTACCGTCGCCGTCAGTCACATCCACGTCATGGGTCGCGCCGGCGGTGATGGTCGTTACATTGTCGTTCGTGCCGGTGACATTGCTGCTCTTTGCGGTCGCAACAGTGCTTGCCTCGCCGAAGGTAGCGGTATAGTATGCCGACTCGGTACTCAAGCTGTAAGAAACCGTCGTGGGCTTGTCGGTATAGTTGTTGGTATAGAGCGTCATGCCGCTGCTTGTCACCGCACTGAGCGTCTCAGAGGTCGGTTCAATGTCATAAGACAGCTTGACCGCCTCCGCCGCGACATAGGACTTATTCGCCGTATCATAGGAATAAGACGGCACAAGCTCTGACGGCAGGTTCCATGTCAACGTCTGCCGTCCGTTTGTGTCGGTGGTCACGGTAACGCGCATGGTATCCAAAGAAACGGTATAGTCCGCGTAATCCGATGCGTTGAGCGGCTTGACCGTGCCGGAATAGGTATAAGTGACTGTGTTTCCGCTCGTCGTGCGGGTTGCGTAATAGTTCGTTCCTGCGTAGTTGAGGACAGGAGCGGAGCTGATGTACATGCCGTCTCCGATGGTATCGGTAAAAGTCGCCGTCGTGCCTGACTCCAGCGGACCATAATAGTCTGTCTGCGCGGTCGAGACGCTGATGGCGGCGATATCCGCGAAGACCTGCGCCATCGCGTAGCCCGTATTTGCGTTATCGACCACATAGCTGTCGGTGGCGTAATCATAGGTACCGGTGTAGCTGCTGCCGCCGAGATCGCTGTAAAGCAGGGAGGAATAGTTCTTGGTATTCCCGCTCGAGTCCTGTACGCTGTTGTTGACATAATAATCGCTGTCGCTGTTCAGCGCGGCAACGTTTTCCGCCGTGGGGTTCAAAAAAGCGGAAGCGAAGGTGGAGCTGACATTGGAAAGAACGTCTACGCCGATGCCCACCGTCATGAAGCGGTAATTCGGATTGGCGGTATAGTCGCTGCTGTATAGCTTTGCCATACGGTCGCTGTAATACTTTGCGGTGCGGACAGTATAATAGGCGATTTCATCAAGCGACTGATCGGTGTCGGACGAGCCGTCCCCGATGCCGGATTGGGTCGAGGAGGTAATGCTGTAATAGCTGCTGTTTGCCCAGGTAGGCTGTCCGTCGGTGATCAGCACGACGACCGGCGTGCGGTAGACCGTCTCTCCCTTCACCGTCACGGTGCGGTCTGTGTTGGCGCTCATCATGTCATACGCCTTGGCAATGCCGGTCTGTGTAAAGGTACCGCCCGCCATGTTTACGGAACCGGTGCTTTCGGTCGCCGCGTCCGCCGCCTGGTAGGTAACATCGAGCTTCTTGGTCTCATAGGTGGAGTTGTCCGAAAGGGTCAGCGAGGTATCCGCCGTGCTGAAATCCACCTTGCTGTAACGATCCAACGGCAAGAGTACCTGTGCGTTGTTATCGCTCGTGCCGACCTCGATGTTGCCGGAGAAGGTCACAACGCCCAAGCGGTTGTTCGTGCCCTCGATCACATTGTCGATCAGGGTGTTCATGCCCCAGGAGAGGTAATCCACGCGCGTCCAGTCGGTCGTGTCGGGCGTGACGACCGTCTCTTTCATGCTGCCGGAGATGTCCACGATTACAATGACATCCATCGGGACCAGATCCTCCGCAGTGACATTCTCCTGATAATCCTTTGCCAGTGCGGAGAGCGTCGCGGTAAAGCTCTGTGTTACGGCATCATAGCTTACGCTCTTATCCGCATAAAAACTGCCCGCCAACGCGTTGCTGTCCAGCGCGCCGATTACGGTAGACGGGTCGGCGCTGCCGACAGCCGTCAAAGCTCCGTCTGCGGCTGCCGAAGCGGCAGGAATACCAACCGTCAGCGCGGACGCTAAAATGCTCAACGCTAACAGCATGGAAAGCAATCTGCTTTTTATCTTCATTTTCATTACTCCTTTTGCTCAAATAGTGAATCGTCTTTTCCCGCACATACCGTGTCCTTTTTTAAGAGATGTAAAACATCCCGTGGAACGCAGCGCGGTTCGACAATCGGCATTTCATAGTTCATAGACAGTGTTTCAAAAAGCGCAACAATATGCTCCCTATTCTTTTATTAATTAAAGCGTTCAAGGGTGAATATACAGCTCATACTTCATAATTTTACCTACCGATAAAAATAATGTCAAATAAAATCATTTCGATTTTTACACGATTTTTGTCAAATAAGCCATTATATTTTTAGTGAAATTTACAAATGCTTCGGTTTTTAGCAGTAAAAATCCCAAAAATCTTCGAAAAAGCCTTATTTCCCGCAAATTCATTGACGCTTTTGTGACGCTTGTCCTGATATACTGCAGTTTATTATGGAAAAATGTACCTCTTCGCATAGGGCGCAGCTTGATTGACCTTCTCACCGTAGTCTCTGTAATTAATTATAGAGATATTGCTCTCAGCGTGTCGAAAAAGTCTCCGACGTGTCATTGCGAGGAGCGCAGCGACGTGGCAATCTAATTAGAAAAATTTCGTATGCGCCGGAAAAAATATAAGAAGCGAAATTATTCTGCGAGATTGTAGCCGCAAGGGGTACGCCGCATCCGTAAGGCGGCAAAGCCGCCAACGGCTGCGCAGCCACGACTCCTGCAGGGTCTCGCAATGACAAGACTATCGTTTTTTGACAGTCTGAGAGATATTCCTCTTTTATCTTTTATGAAAGCAATTCATTCCGATAGGAGATTTGTCCATGAAGCAAGCACAGTATGCCGCAGAGAAAAAATTACGCGTGTCTGCCCTCTTGAAAAAGAGGCAGTCTTTTTTATATTAACTGCAGCAAATCACGTACGGCTCTCTCCGTCCTGATTATGACAAAATTGTCACACGGAAGTCACCGAAGCGTCACCGAAAGGCGTTATACTGAGGGCAGAACGATCGATAAAGGAGAAAAAACGATGGAATTATTACGCATCGAGCATCTGACTAAAACCTACGGGGCAGGGGAAAACACCGTCCGCGCGCTGGATGATGTCTCCTTCAGTGTTACGCAAGGTGAATTCTTAGCCATCATCGGTCCGTCCGGCTCGGGAAAATCAACCCTTCTGCACATTCTCGGCGGCGTTGACCGCCCGACGAGCGGCAATGTCTACATGAACGGCGAGGATGTCTATTCCCGCTCCGACACCGCGCTTGCGATCTTCCGCCGCCGCGAGGTCGGGCTGATTTACCAGTTTTACAACCTCATTCCCGTGCTGAATGTGATCGAGAACATTACCCTGCCCGTCTTGATGGACGGCAGAAAGGTCAACGAGGAACGCTTGCATGAGCTGCTGCACACCCTGCGCCTCGAGGGGCGCGAAAAGCACCTGCCCAATCAGCTCTCCGGTGGACAACAGCAGCGTGTGTCCATCGGCAGAGCGCTGATGAACGCGCCCTCCGTCGTCCTTGCCGACGAGCCGACGGGCAATTTGGACAGCAAGAATTCGCAGGAGATCGTCGAGCTGTTAAAATACTCCAACCGCGAATACGGGCAAACTCTCATCGTCATCACGCACGACGAGTCTATCGCCTTACAGGCAGACCGCGTCATCGCCATTGAAGACGGCCACATCGTCAGAGACGAGGTGATCCGTAAATGAGTATCTTTCATCGCGTCGCGGTGCAGTCCATGCGCAAAAACCGCACCCGCACGATCGTGACCATCATCGGCGTGATTTTGTCGGCAGCGATGTTCACGGCGGTCACGACCTTCGCAGGCACCCTGATGCACCATTTGCAGCGCACCGCCGCCTACCAGTCGGGCACCTATTATTTCTCTCTCTTGGATGTGGATGCCGCGACCGCCAAGGCAGCGGCGCAGGATCGGGACACTGAAGCACTCACGGCAGCGCAGGTGCTCGGCTATGCCAAGGTCGCCTCCGCAAATGAGAACAAGCCCTTCCTCTATGTTCACGGCATGGGCGAGGGCTATACCGACCTGCTGCCCGTCCACCTGATCGCGGGCAGGCTGCCGGAAAACAGCACGGAGCTGGTCGTTCCGGAGCATTTGGACTATGACGGTGAGGTCACGCTTGCACTCGGCGAGACCGTCACGCTCGAATTCGGTATTCGCAGCTACCAAGGCACGCCGCTTTGGCAGAATAATATGTATTTTCCCTACGAGCCGGAGGACTTTACGCCCACCGTGACGCGCACCTATACCGTCGTCGGCATCAGCGAACGCGCAGACTATGAGGACTACAGCGCGCCCGGCTATCTCGCCCTGACTTGCGCCGATCCCACGATTGAAACCGGTGTCTACGACCTCTACGTACGCACGACGGACTATGACACCGACACAATGAATGCCTTTATGAATCGCTACACCTTCAGCGCGGGAAGCGTAAACTGGAACTATCTGATGGCGCTCGGCAACTATAAATATGACAATTACACCGGCTTCGTCACGGTCTTTGTCGCCGTGCTCGTCTTTTTGATCCTCCTCGGCTCGGTCAGCATGATCTACTCCGCCTTTTCCATCTCCGTCAGCGAACGCACAAAGCAGTTCGGTCTGCTCTCGTCCATCGGTGCGACAAGGAAGCAGCTCCGCGCCACCGTCCTGCACGAGGCTGCAATCGTCTGCCTGATCGGCATTCCGCTCGGACTTTTAGCAGGCTGCGGCGGTATGTGGATTACGATCACGCTTTTGGGCGACAAGCTGACCGCCATGTTCGGCGGTGCAAGCACCGGTGCTCTTGCCATGCAGTACCATGTCTCCGCCGTCTCCCTGATTGCCGCCGCAGCGATTGCCGTTTTGACCGTCCTGCTCTCCGCGATCATTCCAGCGCGCCGCGCCATGAAGGTGACCGCCATTGAAGCCATCCGCCAGAGCCGCGATGTCGCCGTCAAGGGGCGCGATGTGCGCAGCGGCAAGCTGACCTATAAGCTGTTCGGTCTGCCCGGGATGCTGTCAAAAAAATACTTCCGCCGCAGCCGCAAAAAATACCGCGCGACGATCTTCTCCCTCGCCATGAGCGTCCTGCTCTTCGTCTCGGCGGGCACCTACGGAATGTATCTGACCGACTCCGTCGAGGGCGTCGCCGCCACCGCACCTTACGACCTCAGTTACAGCTCGAGCGCGGTGTCAATGGACAACTACGAAAAAATCCTGCCCGATCTGCGGCAGGCGGACGGCATCAAAACCGCCGTCGCTTCCACCCTGCGTGTGGAAAGTGCCGTCTTCGACGCCGGTCAGCTTGCAAAAAGCTATGTTGAGTTCCGCAACGGCGTGTCGGAGCCGTCGCAGACGGAGATCAGCATTTTCTACCTCGACGAGGCCAGCTTTGACGCCGTTTTGTCGCATTGCGGTCTGACCCGTGCGGACTATGATGCCAATCCCGGCGCGGTCGTGTGCAACCGCATTATCTCCAACCTCTATTCCACTGACGGCAACGAGCGCGTCACCTATCATGGCGCCTATTTGGACGAAGGCCAGCGCTCCGTGCCCCTTTTGCAGAGCGCTTCCGGTGAGAATGAGATCTACGAAGGCAGCGAATACTTAGACGGCGCATGGGTCAGCCATTACAGCAACAGCGAAACGGGAGAATCCACCGTCCGCCCGGCAATGCTGCAACAGCAGCCCATCCTTGCCTATACGGATGAAGACCTCTTCGGCACGAATCGCGACATGATCTGCCTGTACCTGCCATACAGCGCCTTGGAGGGCGAATACGCCGGCGAGCTTTACTGCACCGTCACGGACGAAGACGCGGCACAGGCTTCGCTTGCGGAGGTCTTTGCGCAGCACGGCGTGTCCTACCGCCGCAACCGCCTTTACAGCGCCCTCGACGAGCAGCGCAACGCAAACAATATGCTCACTGTCGTACGCGTGTTCTCCTACGGCTTCATTACGCTCATCTCGCTCATCTGCGTGGCAAATGTCTTTAACACCATTTCGACCAACATCGCCCTGCGGCGCAGAGATTTTGCCATGCTGCGCTCCGTCGGCATGACGCGCGGCGGCTTAAACCGCATGGTCTGCTTTGAATGCGGGCTGTACGGCTTCCGCGCCCTGCTGATCGGTCTGCCGCTGACGGCAGCGCTCACCTATCTGTTATACCGCGCCGCCGCAGGGATGTATTATAACAACGATTTTCATCTGTCGTGGTCGTCCGTCCTCATCGCCTCGCTCAGCGTCTTCCTCGTCGTGTTCGTCTCAATGATGTACGCCATGCGCAAGGTCAAGAAGGACAACCCCATTGACGCGCTCAAGGAGGAAAACACCTGAGATGAAAAAGCTGTAATAGCGGGGTAGAAATGTGTTGCGCTCAAAGAAACGCTTACCGCAGTCGCAGCGGTAACGGCGTTTCCGAAGGTGCAGGAAGGTATTCCTTGCCAGCGGGACATCCTTGATAGTTTGCATCCGATAGTCGTGTACACGGTCTGTGACGGAGCCGCAGACAGGGCAAGTATGCGCTTTTCTGGGAAGCTCAATAAAGATGTGGAGTTCCTCAGAAATATTCTCCACATTCGTAATAATTACATCTTCCAAATTCAGAAGTTGTGCTGTATAATCCTGATTGAGCATAGAGATTC
>SFIL01000067.1 GCA_004556205.1 Clostridiales bacterium
GGTGCGCCTTGGGATAACAAGCTCCCCAAGGCGCATAAATGAGCAGAATTTCAAGTAATGGAACAATCGACGGGGTCCGCTTTTGCTGCGCGAAGCGGACCCCGCGGTGGTTATTCTCTGAAGTACAGGTCAAGGAGCCGCCCAAGCTCGCGGTACACGGGGAAGTCCATGATCGGAAAATGCACAAAGCCGATGCGGTCGTGCGCCCCGTCCGTACTGCTGAACCAAGCGTCGCCCGGGGGAGAAGGTGCGAGGTGCACCGAGGCCGAGCAGGCGTTCCGCGCCCCATATGAGCCGCGCCTCGGGAAGCGTCGGCTTGAAGAGGACGCGGGTGCTGCACGCCGAGCGCAGCATCGACGGCAAGCCCCCCTCCTCAACAGACGCCTCGGCGATCGAGATGATGGCGTAGCAGCCCGCGCTCGCCCCCATCGTTACGATGCGCTTCACCAGCCCATCAAACGTCGCGAGGCAGTAATCGGGGTCCTCCTTGCTCGCGCGCTTGGGAAACAGCGTGCGGAGTGCCACGTACTCATCCATGAAGAGAAGCGAAACGTGAAGCCCCGCATCCCACCAGTGCACGGCGTCTCCCGTCTCTGTCGACCTGTCGTTGAGGAAGCTCTGTCGCTCTTTGATGCTGTCGGCGAACCGTGATAACGCAGACAGGATTGCGCGAGCGTCCCCGTCAGCATTCAGTGAAACCACGCGAGGAAGTCGGGAGAGCTCGGCCTGCTTGGGGTCTATGATGAGGACTTGCGATCCGTGTCCGTCAGGACCAGCCAACAGGGCTTGGAGCAAGAGGGCGATCACGCCCGTGGTCTTTCCAGCGATGAGCATGGAACCGGAGGTGCGGAGGTCGATGCTCGTGCCGTTTTGAACGCGGAATTCGTAGGCGTTCGCCGGGCACAAATCCTCGACACGCGATGCCTTGATCTCTCGATGCAACGTCACATCTTCAAGGAAGAAGGTCACTTGATTGCATGCGACGTCTGCTTCGGCAAGTACGACGGCGTAGCGGGAGAACCTTCCGCGAAGTCGGGAGCTAATGCTAGGTCCCATCTTCGATATTTCTTCTGCCGTTGAGGATGAGGTTGAGATGGCGAGCTCGAACTGTCCAGGAGCCGTCTCTTTGCAAGAGATGTCGGGAAGAAGCTCGCCTTCTCGCAGGTGTAGAGGATTCCCGTAACGTGGATCAAAGAGCCCCTTCCTAATGCGTGCATGCAACCGTGTTGATTCAGATAGCATGACGTAATGTGTGATCCCTCCCGCAAACAACATGGTCCCAGCGAGGCTAAGAGTGGCCGCTGCGGAGGTAAGGTTGCCGCCAAACGCCATCACCGTACTGGGCTCTATGGCGATGGGCGCAAGAATGGTGTTCACGAATAGCCCGATGCAATAAACGCACGCGGCGACCGCAAATAAAGCGACCCCCAGCACACAAAGCTTTGCGCTGGGGGTCGAATACACGATCGCCGGTGCGCCACTGGAGTAACGCACCACAATCACCTAGCCCTTCGCGGGGATGACGGTAATGCCGTCCGCCGTGATGGACAACTGGTTGCGATAATCACCGTAAACCTTTGCGACCACGCCGGTGGGAATGACGTGCTGATTGACGGGAATCTCGATATCGTTCGAAACCTTGATGGAAAGCTTCTCGAAACGATTGCTGACCACCTCGCCTTCGTTTTGGTGATACTGCGTGTTATCGGTTGTGATCACCACGTCGATCTTGGTGCCGCGATGCTCTTTGGTGTTTTAATCAACCCATTTACCACCTCCGACACAAAGGAAACGCTTGCCTTTCGCAAAAGCTTCCCAATCGAACTTCATAAACTGATTCAATTTCCTCATACTCGAACTCCTCTCAATCCAATTATTTGCTGACTCCGCGTTGCGGCTCGCCGTGGACATCGAGATAGAGGCGCAGGACGTTGCGCAAGATCTCCTCGACATTTCTTGTTGCGGCATGAAGATCATCGTCCCCAAACATTGCCCCATGGAGCTTCGTGTGGGCACAAAGAATCTGGCGATACATGACGCGAGAGAACATCTCTTCGGCCTTCAGGGCATGTCGAACAGCTCGTTCAGAACAAGTCGGCATGCTCGCCGAAGACTCCTTTATAGACGACATTGCCGTACTGGTTGTTGAGATGGAGCCGCATTCAAACGGTCCGCGCATGATCTTCGGTCGGGTCATACACACCTCTTTCCTAAAATTGGATATTACCGACGATTCGTCAATCGTCATCGAGCACTCGGTGAGCACATCATGCCATAAGCTTCTGAGCTGGGATTATTTCGCAAGGACCTGTCGTTCTCGACGTCCTCTGATGAGAAGAAGTGGGGCGTAATGATGACAAAGTATTCAATCACGGAACAAACACAATTTAATAATCACCCAGATGGGGCAAATATGGACATCCAGATATTGAATCGTCGGTATCGTTGGTGTCGCTGAGCCTTCAGGCTGAGGGGGATGGGCCATTTGCGCTGAGTTGCTTGCAAAACGGGGGAGGGGATATCAGAAGAAGGCGGCTTGCAGAAGACATGCCTGAGCGCTAGAGGAGGGGCTGACCAATAGTGTGCTCCTCTTCTGGGGCCAAATCCAAGCGGAGGGGGCATGAGGCCGAGAGGAACTGCTCGTCATGGCTCACCAAAACAAGCGCGCCGGGAAAGGCGGAAAGCGCTCGCTCGAGTGCCTCCACCGAGTGCAGGTCCAGGTGATTCGTGGGTTCGTCCATGACGATGATTTCGGGGGGATCTAGTATACCGCGGGCGAGCATGAGCTTCCGCAGCTCCCCCGGGCTGATGTTCTCGCCGGACAATATTCGTTCGGGATCCGAATTGAGTTGCGCAACGATCGAAAGCAGGGCTCCACGTTCGGCTTGGGGCAGGTCCTTGATTTCCGAGAGGAATTCAATTGAGGATGAATCGTCGACTTCCTGAGGGATATACAGCGTGCGAATGTCCAATCCCGTGGCCTTGCGGCCTTCCAATATCTCCAGGATATGCTTGACCAGTGTTGTTTTCCCCGCTCCGTTGGGGCCGCTTATGCCCAGATGATCGGTATTTCCCAGATAAATCTCGGGAACCCGCAAAGATTGCCTCGGGCCGCACGGTATGCGATCTGAGCTGACGTGAATCAGTGTTTTGCGCGGGCTGGGTTGCGCTTCCATCCACAAGGTGCTTTCGTAGCGCTTTTCGACATGGTGGGCGTCGACGGCGGCTTGCGCGCGCTGGATTCGGGAGTCCATGCGCGAAGCGAGCTTGCCCGCAACGCCGTCTCTGCCAGTGAGAATGGCGAGTCCGATTCGTGCTTTCGCGTCGTGATCCTTCGGATCGACATGACGGGCGCTTCTCTTGGATGCGGACCGTGAGGCGTTTTCAACGCGCCTGATATACTCAGCCTTCATGCGCTTTTCTTCGGATCGCGCAATCGATTTGGCCCGCGCCGCGCTTTCGCGCTCCAGATTCGCCTGCGAGCGAGCTTGGGAGTAGTTGCCGGGGCGCATGGTGACGTGCCCCGACTCAAAGCACAGGCAGTCCTTTGCCAAGGAGTCGAGCAACGCACGGTCGTGCGAGACGAGGAGGCCAATACCCTTGTACTCGGCGAGTGCTTTGCAAATCTGCCTTCTGCATTCTGCGTCCACATGGTTAGTCGGTTCATCCATTGCCAGAAGATCGGGATTCTGCCAAAGCGCGACGGCTATTTGAATTTTCTTCTGCTCGCCACCGGAGAGCTCGGAAAAACGCCAGAGCATATCATCGGTGATGCGGAGCATCCTTCTGAGGTGCGTGGTCGCCGGGGCGAAGTCGCACGCAAAATCGAAGAGCATGGGCGGTTCGACTCCGGCTTCTTGCGCGCAATATGCGGAGACGAGACGCGGTGAAACGACGCCGCGATCTGGAATCAGAAGTCCGCACGCAATGCGGACGAAAGTTGATTTCCCGCACCCGTTGTCTCCGACGATGCCGTGCCAGCCGGGGGCAAATGTCGCCGACACGTTGTCGAGTGCGGGCATTGCGCTGCCAGGATATGCATAAGTAATATGGGAAAGAACGAGGGTGGTGGAGCTGTTCAAATTGGTTCTTGACATTGTGCCTCCTCGGCATGGGAGGCCGCGTTTTGCCGCATATGCTCTGATTGGCTCGTTCCGACCAACGTGAACGCCCGTCGACTCGAGTCAAGCTGAAAGAAAATGAGTCGACGGCAATGCTCGCAAAGGTAGTGTTTAGGATATACGAGGATCAGTGATAAGACGATACGACAAATGTGCAGCCAGATTTATTCTTGGATAGATGGCAATTTGCAAATTGGCGTCGATATGTATCGTCTACAGCTTCACGAATCCTTTTCCTTTCCGGGGCGCTGGCTTGGCATATGGGCCTGCGCTGAATTCTTCCGTAGAGTCTAACAAAGCAATAATGCGGACGCAAGGAGGCGTTGCGTCTGAAAGCACGCCATTGCGGTGCATCCGCTTCTTGTAACTAGCATGCGATGGTGGGCGTCGTTGTTAGCGCCGGGCGATTTTAGCCGCTAATAGTCAACCGATTTTGACCAATCCCGGTCACCGAATAATGGCCACCGTGCCTCCCCGCCGCCACTACGCTGGTGGCGCCAACACGCCGCCCTCGACAGGCTGCTCGACAAGGCGTCGGTGTTCGTGATGCGGGGCCCGAGCTACCGCGGCAGGGGGCTCGACACGTACTCGGTGGAGGCCGTCCCCCAGGCGGTGAAGGTGAGGGGGATCCAGCCCGAGGGGATGTAGGAATGCGATAGGAAAGTCATAGATGCGGGCGTGTTGGCCAAAATGGGTCGGCCGGGATTGGTCAATCTCGGCCGACTATATTTGGCTAAATTTTTCCGACACTAACATCGTGAATGTTGAGCGAGGTCATCGACTTGATTTTTCTGGTGTTTGAGATATTAGCTTTCGCGATTTACCCTCCAAATTGCAGAGGTTTGAGACGAC
>SFIL01000068.1 GCA_004556205.1 Clostridiales bacterium
GTGGTTGCGCAGCCGTTCGCGAGGAACGAGCGTTACGGATGCGGCATACCCCTTGCGGGTGCAATCTAATTAGGGAAGCTCTGAACAAATCAGCGGCGGCAGACAGCGCCGCCCTGTTATTCGACGGATTTGAGCGATTCCGCCATGTGGATGCGGTCGATCTTGCGCACGAGCAGGAGGTTGACCAGCAGCGCAAGCACCATCGTGATCACAAACGACAGGCAGTAGCTCAGCGGCGCGATGCGCACCTCGAAGGACACCATATCAACGGTAATCTGCTGCATCACAAACGCGTGCAGCAGCTTGCCGCACGGCAGTCCGAGCACCGCGCCCATGCCCGTGAGCATCAGAATTTCGCGGAACACATAGCTCTGCGTCTCGCGCGGATAAAAGCCCAGCACCTTGACCGTTGCGATCTCGCGCACACGCTCCGTGACGCTGATGTTGCTCAGATTGTACAGTACGATGAACGCCAGCGCACACGCCGACAGGATCACGACCATGACGATATAATTCAAGCTTTTCATCATATTATCGACCTGTCCGCGCATGGCGTCGAGAACATTCACCGACGCGACCGTCCCGTCCTTCGCCATGTCCGCGCCGAGACTGTAGGGATCCGCGTCCGTCAGCACAAACGCCGACTCATAGCTGCACGTCTCGCCGAGCAGCTCCTCATAGGTCTTCGCGCTCATAAACGCGTAATGATAGACGTGGTTTTCAAAAAGACCGACAATCTCTGCCTCGACCGTCTTCGTCTCGCTGACCGTGAGCGGCAGCATATCCCCGACCGAAAGCCCGAGCGACTCCGCCAGCGCCTCGTCGATCACGACGCCTTCCTGCGGATAGGGTACGGTCCTGCCGTCATGCTGCAGCGTGACCGCCTCCGTGATGCGCGCATCGTCCGTCGCGACCGTATTGACCGTGCAGACCGCGCCGTTCACCCGCACGTCATAGGCGTTCGCGGCGATAAAAACGCAGTCCGCGTCGGGAAAATCCTCCGCGAAACGCGTCTGCCGCTGCTCGGTCATCGGCACGGAGAAGGACAGCGCAATGTCATAGTGCATGATATCGGTAAACTGGTCGTCCGCGACATTCGCGATGGAGTCGCGCACACCGAAGCCCGTGGCGATCAGCGCCGTACAGCCGCCGATGCCGAGCACCATCATGAACAGGCGCTTTTTATAGCGCATAATATTGCGGATTGACACCTTATAGAGGAACGAAAAACGGTTCCACAGGATCGGGATACGCTCTAAGAGGATGCGCTTGCCCGCCTTGGGCGCGCGCGGGCGCATCAGGGCGGCGGGATATTTGCGCAGCTCCGAGCGGCAGGTCAGCCACGCCGTGCCGACCGAGCAGAGCATTGACGCCGCAAGGGACAGGACCGCCATTTTCCAATCGAACACATATTGGATCGGCGCGAAATCGTAGAGCATCGAGTAGCCCTCCCAAATGACCACCGGGAAGAGCCAGATTCCGATCAGGAAGCCGATCACACAGCCGATCAGCGCCGCGCTGCCGGAATAAGAAATGTATTTCCACGCGATGCGGCCGTCGGAATAGCCGAGCGCTTTGAGCGTGCCGATCTGCGTGCGGTGCTCGTCAATCATCCGCGTCATTGTCGTGACGCAGACGAACGCCGCCACAAAGAAGAAAAACAGCGGCAGCACCCGCGCTACACCCTCGACGATTTCCGAGTCGCTGCGGAAGGAGACATAGCCCGTATTCGTATCGCGGTCAAGGAGATAGGACGACGGATGCTCGATCCTTTCGACCTCCAGTTCGGCGTTTTCCAGCTCCCGCTTGCCCTGCGCGAGCTTTTGTTCCGCCTCGGCAAAGCCCTCCTGCGCTGCGGCATATGCCTCGTCGTAGGCGGCTCTGCCCTCGGCTAACTGTGCTTCGCCCGCGTAGACCGCCGACCAGCCGTTCTGTATCTCCTGCTCGGAGGCGGCAAGCTGTGCCTCGTTCTCGTCAAGCTTCTGCTTTGCGGCATCCAGCTCCGCCTGCGCGGCGGCAAAGCCGCCGTCCGCCTCGGCGCGCTTCGCGTCCAGCTCCGCCTGCCCCGCGTCAAGCTGCTCCCGCGCCGCGACAAGCTCCTGATACTGCGCGTAAAAGTCGCTGCTCTCGATCTTTGCAATGAGCAGATTTGCCGCATCGAGCAGACCCTTGCAGGCAAGATACTCCGCGCTGTACGGCACTAACTCCGCAAGCCGCGCCTCTAACTGCCGCTGCGTCACGAGCAGCGCCTCATATTGAATCAGCACGCCGCTCTCGTCAATCTGCGCCTGCGCCGCGTCCAATTTCGCGCGGTTTTCGTCCAGCTCCGCCTGTGCCGCATCCAACTGCGCATACGCGTCTGCCTTCTGCGCCTGCAAATCGGCAAGGCCCTGTTCGTAGGCAGCTTTGCCGTCTTCAAGCTGCTGCCTGCCCTCCTCTAACTGCCTCTCTCCCTCGGAGAGGCTGTAGCGGCTGTAGGCAAGCTGCTGCTCGGCGTCGTCCAATTCCTGCTTTGCCGCCGCAAGCTCCGCCTCCGCCGTTTCGCGCTCGGCGGCGTATTCCGCCGCGCCCCTGTCATACTCCGCCTGCCCCTCGGCAAGCTGCTCCCGCGCCTGCGCAATAATCTTCTCGTAGCGCAGCTCGACACGCTTGTTCAGCTCCGCTTCAAGCGTCGGGCGCACCGCGTCAAGCTGCGCGTCATAAGCCGCAGAATAGAGCGTTCTGTCCGCGTCTCTGAGATAGAGATAAATCTCCGTGTAGTAATCCGCCGCAAACGCCTCACGCGGTACACAGACAAAGGCGTTCAGCGTCCCGCCGCCGAGACTCGTTGTGCCGCGCTCGATATTCAGATAGAGCGGCGTTTCGCACAGTCCGACGATGGTAAATTCCTCCACCGTCAGCGCGTCTTCCGTTGCCGTCTCCGTGACGCTCAGCGTCTTGCCGATATCCGCCTCCGAAAAGCGGCGGGCGTCGGCAAGACATTCGTCCGCCTTTTCCGGCATTCTGCCGGCGCGGAGACTGACGAGATTGACCGCCTCGGTAATGGAGAGCGCCTTCAGCGCCAGCTCCTTCTCGCCCAGCTTCGCGGAAAAATCGGCACTGTTCGCGCCCTCGGCGCATTCGACCTCGGGCAGAGACGCGAAAGCGTCCGCGTCCTCCTGCGTCATGCCGAGCGTCGAGAGCAGGCGGAAATCAAACAGCCGCGTCTGCTCGACAAAGTCCGTGCCTGTTTGCAGCATGGCGGGTCTTGTCGCCTTCAGACCCGCGAAAAATCCAACGCCGAGCGCGATGATGCCGACAATGGCAAGATAGCGCCCAAGGGTATGGACAATCTCACGGAGATTGTTCTTCGTCCACGCCTTCACCATTCGATCTCCTCGATCGGCGTGGCGTGCTCGTTGACGCTCACGCCCGCGACCGTGCCGTTGCGGATACGGATGACGCGATCCGCCATCGCCGTCAGCGCGGAATTGTGGGTGATGATTACGACGGTCATGCCGTTTTCGCGGCTCTGCTTCTGCAAAAGCGACAGAATCTGCTTGCCCGTGGCATAGTCGAGCGCGCCCGTCGGCTCGTCACACAGCAGAAGCTGCGGTTTTTTCGCCAAAGCGCGGGCAATCGCGACGCGCTGCTGCTCGCCGCCCGAGAGCTGGGCGGGGAAATTGCTCATGCGCGCGCCCAGCCCGACCTCCTCGAGCACCTGCGCGGGCGGGAGCGGATCCTTGACGATCTGCGTGGCGATTTCGACGTTTTCCAGCGCCGTCAGATTCGGAATGAGGTTATAAAATTGGAACACGAAGCCGATATCCCTGCGGCGGTAGTCCGCGAGGCGGCGCTTGTTGAAGGAGGAAACCTCATTCTCACCCAAAAAGACCCTGCCGCTCGTGAGCGTGTCCATGCCGCCCAAAATGTTGAGCAGCGTCGTTTTGCCCGCGCCCGAAGGCCCGACGATCACGCAGATCTCGCCGCGCTCGATCTCAAAGCTTGCCTTTTGCAGGGCGAGCACGGACACGTCTCCCGTGCCGTAGCGTTTTTCGACATTTTCAAAACGGATAAAACTCATAAAAACACCTCAGTAAAAGGGGTAGTGCACAGTGAAGGGTGAACAGATTGCCGCGTCGCGCAAAACCGCCAAGCAACGCACAACAACCTGTTCACTGTTCACATTTCCTCGTCTCCAGTATAGCCCCAACCCTCCCCGCTTGCAAGAACCTCCCTCCGCAATTTACAAAAAATTAAGGAACCTCCCCTGCCGATTCGGCAGGGGAGGTCAGACTGTCAAAAAACTATAGTTTTGTCATTGCGAGACCCCGCAGGGGTCGCGGCTGCGCAGCCGTTGGCGGCTTTGCCGCCTTACGGATGCGGCGTACCCCTTGCGGGTACAATCTTGCGGATTTGTTTCGTTCTTTACATCATTTCCGGATGACACGTCGGGGACTTTTTCGACACGCTGAGCCTCCCCTGCCGATTCGGCAGGGGAGGCGGTGCTTCGGTTATATAATATGGTATTTCTTCGCATAGGCGTCATAGGCGGCAGCGAAATCGGCGGCGCCGCCCTTTTTGACCTCATTCAAATATTCGTGCGTATCGAAGCTGCCCACGCTCGTTTCGAGCATCGCAACGGCGATATTCGAGCAGTGGTCGGACACACGCTCAAAGTTCGTCAGCAGATCGGACAGGACGAAGCCCGTCTGAATCGTGCATTTGCCCGTTTGCAGGCGCTCGATGTGCGCGTTCTTGATGAGGGCAATCAGCGCGTCGATGACCTGTTCCAGCGGCTCGACATGGCGCGCCATCTCGAGGTTGTCCTCGGTGAAGGAGTCGATCGTCAGGCCGAGAATCTCATGCAACGCGTCGGAGAGATTGGCAATCTCCGCTTTTGCCTCGTCGGAGAAGGTGATCTTTTTTGCGTGAATCTCCTGCGCGGTGCGGACGAGGTTGACCGCGTGGTCGCCCAAACGTTCAAAATCACCGATGGTATGCAGCAGCCGCGAGACACGGCGCGAGTCCGCGTCGGAGAGCGACTTGCCGGACAAACGCACCAAAAATGTCCCGAGCTTGTCCTCGTATTCGTCGAGGGAGTTTTCGTTGGCAAGGATCTCGTCGGCAATTTTTTCGGAATAGCTGCCGCAAAGGTTGACCGCCGCGCGGATGGTCGCGCCGGCGAGCTGCGCCATCTTGCAGGTCATGTTGCCTGCCTCGTTGACCGCCACGGAGGGCTGGTTGAGCAGACGCTCGTCGAGGAAAGCGCCCTTTTCGTCCTTTTTCGAGGGACGGATGACGAAATTCGCGATTTTTTCGAGCTGCTTGGTAAACGGAATCAGGAGTGCGGTGGTAAAGAGGTTGAAAATCGTATGCACAAGCGCGATGCCAAAGCCGTCGATCGGCAGGGCGGTAAAGGAGAAGCGGAAAATCGCGTTAAGCCCGAAGAAGCCGAGCAAGCCGATGGTCGTGCCGATGAGGTTGAAGGTAATATGCACGACGGAAACCTTTTTTGCATTCTTGCTGACGCCGACGGAGGAGATGAGCGCCGTCACGCAGGTACCGATGTTCTGACCCATGATGATGGGAATGGCGATGCCGTAGCTGATCTTTCCCGTCACGGCAAGCGCCTGCAGCATGGCGACCGAGGCGGCGGAGGACTGGATGATGCCCGTGATAACCGCACCGAAGACAACGCCCAAAATTGCACCGACGACCGGCTGCTCCAAAAGCCCGACAATATTTAAGAACATATTCGAGTTTTCAAGCCCCTTGACGCTGTCGCCCATGAAGCCCATGCCGGTCATCAGGATGGCAAAGCCGAGGAAAATCTTGCCGATATCCTTGCGGCGCGTCTTTTTGGACATCATAATGAGGATGATGCCGATAAACGCGACGATCGGGGCAAAATTCTCCGGCTTGAGCAGCGAGATCCAACCGTCGCCCTGCAAGCCGGACAGGGAGAAAATCCACGGCGTCAGGGTTGTGCCGATGTTCGAGCCCATGATGACGCCGATGGTCTGCCCAAGGGTCATGATGCCCGAGTTGACAAGGCCGACCAGCATAACGGTCATGGCGGAGGAGGACTGGATGGCAATGGTGATGATCATGCCGAGCGCCATCGCCACAAAGCGGTTGGAGGTCATTTTCTTCAGCGAGCGCTCCAAGGAGCCGCCTGCCAGCTTACTCAGACCCGAGGACAGGACATTCATGCCGTAGAGGAAAAACGCAAGGCCGCCGAGAAGCATAAATACCTTCAGAAGTACACTCATGCGAAATTCTCCGTTTCTGTTTTTCATTGTAATTTTTTGAGAGGGAACGCTATCCTTCCATTTATAATGTAAAGGAAAGGTAAAATAAAGTCAAGCGGCGTCAAAGCTTTCGTAAAAAAAGCGGCACTCTGCACAAAAACGCAGAATGCCGTTTGTCGAAAATTAGAGAAAATGATCTCTGTAGGGCGGGGACATGTCCCCGCCGGTGCAGGAACCGCCGACTGCCAATAAGCTCCCCCCTCCATGTCATTGCGAGGAGCGCAGCGACGCGGCTGCGCAGCCGTTCGCGAGGAACGAGCGTTACGGATGCGGCGTACCCCTTGCGGGTGCAATCTCGTGCAGG
>SFIL01000069.1 GCA_004556205.1 Clostridiales bacterium
TTGCCACAACCAGTGTGCGCACTGGTTTCGCAATGACAAAATAGGATCGCCTTTTCGTGTCATTGCGAGGAGCGCAGCGACGCGGCAATCTCATGCAGGAACTATCGGTTGAGCACCCGCGCCGGAAGTGGGCGGTGGACCTTCATTGCGCCCTTTGGGCAGAATTCCTGACAGCAGAAGCAGCGGATGCACTTGCTTTTGTCGATGTGCGCTTTCTTTTCAACGATCTCAATCGCCTTTGCGGGACAGACGTTTTTGCACAGTCCGCAGCCGACGCACTCGCTCTTTTTGAGCCTCGGCGACGAGCGCAGCGCCTTTTGCGCGATCTTGCCGAAGGCTTTTCCCGCTTTTCCGGGCAGCAGCGATTCAAATTGCAGGCTGCGTTTGCGCTCGATGCGCTGAAAATCCGCAAGCATGAATTTCTCGACCTTGCCCGAAACAGCGACTTCGTCGGCGTTCTCAGGGCACAGCCCGAAATTCGCCGCCGCACGGAGGGTCGGCACCGCCATTGGGTCAAGCCCGATCAGCTTTGCGCAGATCAGATCGACCTTATGACAGTCCGTTCCCGCCAAAAGCGCGCCCATATAGCGCGGCGTTCCCGCGGTGGGTCCGTTGCCCTCCATCGTCTCCACCGCGTCCACCAAAAACAGGCGCGGCTTGAAATAGCTGTTGAGGTCAACGATCATCCCCGCAAAATCCATTGGGTTGGGATAGCGGAAATGATACTCGGGCTTCATCGTCCCCGGAATGACACCGAACAGATTCTTTGTCGCGGCGGAGAGGGACATCATGCCGTGGCTTTTGAGCTTGCAGAAGCTGATAATCGCGTCCGCCCCGTCCAAATAGGCGGTATAGGTAAAGTGCTTCGCGATGTGCGCCTCGGGGAAATCGGCGTTGTTCTGTGAAAAATCATGGTTCAACACCGCGCCCGTCTCCTCCGCCTCGTGCATTCCCGTGGCGGCATAGACGCGGTTCAAAAACGCGGCGTTATACAGTCCCCCCGGGCTGTCCCCGATCACCACCGACGCGCCGCGCGCAACCAGCAGTCTTGTCAGCGCCGCAAGCAAAGTCGGGTGGGTCGTCGCCGCCTTTTCGGGCTTCATCGCGGAGACGAGATTCGCCTTAATGACGATCTTCATCCCGGGCTGCACCCAATCAAGACCGCCCAGCGGCTCCAATACCTCTGTCAGCGCCCGCGTGCATTCGTCCTGTGAATACTCCGCGCAACGCACAATAGATACTTCTGTCATATTGTTTCCTCTTTCAGTAAGTATTTCATAGGATTCTCCTGAATATATCGCCAAATCTCCTCATATTCCGTTCCGTTTCGAATCACTCGTTCATAGTAGCTTTTTTGCCATATTCCCGCGCCGATTTGCTTGGAAACCCATCGTTTCATCTGTCCAACTACCCTTGACAGTGTAGGGGCGGCACCCGCAAGGGGCACGCCGCATCCGTAAGGCTCCTTCGTCGCCAACGGCTGCGCAGCTATCAGCCGCCCGCAGTCGTGGGAAAAGCTTAAAATCATATGAATATGGTTCGGCATAATGCAGTATTTTTCAACTGATACAGACGGATAACATTGCGGAATATTCAGAATCCCCTGCTCTGCGATGCGCCCGTATGCAGAAAGCGGCAAGTGTAGCACGAAATCTTCCTCCTCCATTTGCGGGCGGATAATATCCGCCCCTACGGCATTCCAAAAAAGGTTCTGCTTGTCACCAGTGCAGATCGTCACGAAATACGCACCGTTTTGGCTGTAGTCATATTCCGGCAGACGGTTGGGTTTCCGTGTCGGTCGTTCCATAACAATAAGCCTCCGTTATTTGAAGATTTCACAGGCTGGCGGCTAATAGCCGCCCCTACGAAAGCGGACGAACTCTATATCGTAGGGGCGGATATTATCCGCCCGCGTGCAGGCACTTTCGTAATTCGCGGGCAGATAATATCCGCCCCTACGCCTATTTTACACAGTCGTTGTTGGATTGTAAAGGTTTTCCGTGCAAAATGCTCAAAATAGGGGCGTTAGATTTGTAAAAATCAGCAAGGAAAAAGCCGTTGCAATTCCAAATAGAATCCGATATAATAATATTGTAAATTGAAGACTGATAGCTGTAACGAAGTGCTTCGCGCACGGGCTTCCGACTATCACTCAGGTTTGCTTGAGTGGAGATGTTGAACCTTGGGTTCGCATCCCCATTTTTGTTTTTCCGAAATCTTTCATAGGAGGTAAACACTATGTACATTCTCGCCAACGGTAAGCTCATCACCCGCTCGCAGACGCTTCCCTATCTGCCCGACGGCGGCGTTGTGATCGACGGCACAAAGATTAAAGAGGTCGGCACGACCGCAGAGCTGCGGGCAAAGTACCCTGAAGCCGAGTTCATCGACGCGAAGGGCGGCGTCATCATGCCCGCCTTCATCAACGCGCACACCCACATCTATTCCGCACTTGCCCGCGGGCTTTCCATCAAGGGCAACAACCCCACCAATTTCTTTGAAGTGCTCGACGGTACATGGTGGGCGATCGACCGCAAGCTGACCCTCAAGGGAACGAGAGCCTCCGCCGACGCGCTGTACATCGACTGCATCAAGCAGGGCGTGACCACGATTTTCGACCATCACGCCTCCTTCTGCGAGATCCCCGGCAGCCTGTTCCAGATCGCAGAGTCGGCAAAGCAGTTCGGCATCCGCTCCTGCCTGTGCTACGAGGTCTCCGACCGCGACGGCGAGGAGAAGTCGCTGCAAGCCGTTAAGGAAAACGCCGACTTCATCACCTACTGCGAGAAGGAAAAGGATCCGATGCTCGCCGCCATGTTCGGCGGTCACGCCCTGTTCACGATCTCGGACAAGACCTTTGACCGCATGGTGGAAGCCAACAACGGCAGAACGGGCTACCACATCCATGTCTCCGAGGGCATGAACGATGTCTATGACTCCCTGCAAAACTATGGCCGCCGCCCCGTGCAGCGCCTGATGGATCACGGCATTCTCGGCCCCAAGACCATTTTGGGTCACTGCATCCATGTCAACTCCGCCGAGATCGAGATCATCAAGAACACCGACACGATGGTTGTCAACAACCCCGAGTCCAACATGGGCAACGCCGTCGGCACCTGCCCCGTCCTGCCGCTGTATAAGGCGGGCATCCTCCTCGGCATGGGCACGGACGCTTACACGAACGATATGCTCGAATCCCTCAAGGTCGCCCTGTGCGCCCAGCGTCAGAACGCCTGCCTGCCGAACGTCGGCTGGTGCGAGGTCACGGATATGCTCTTCAAGAACAACGCCAAGATCGGCGAGCGCTACTTTGACGCAAAGCTCGGCGTGCTCGAAGCGGGCGCGGCGGCGGATGTCATCGTCATGGACTACAAGCCCTACACCCCGTTCTCCGACGCGAACATCGACGGTCATATGATCTTTGGCATGACGGGTCGTCAGTGCCAGACCACCATCGGCAACGGCAAGCTTTTGATGAAGGACCGCGAGCTGATCGGCATCGACGAGGAAGCAGCCAACGCCCACATCTTGGAGGAAGCCAAGAAGCTTTGGGGCGCGCTCAACAACGAAACCTACTAAGGAGGAAGAACCATGTCTGAAAGAATGTATCCGATTCCCTTTAAGGATTTGATGCGCTGGGTTATCACCGAGCGCAAAAACAGCGGCACGGTGTTCGGCATCCACACGGAATATAAAGCCGATCCCGCAAAGACGCTGCCCATCTTCGGCGAGAAGATTGAGACCCCCTTCGGCCCCGCCGCAGGCCCCAACAGCCAGCTGGCGCAGAACATCATCGCCTCTTACGTTGCGGGTGCCCGCTTCTTTGAGGTCAAGACCGTGCAGAAGATGGACGGCGAGGAGCTTGCCGCCTGTGTCCCGCGCCCCTGCATTTTAGCGGACGACGAGGGCTACAATCAGGAGTGGTCCACCGAATTGGAGGTCGGGCAGGCGCTCAACGAGTACATCAAGGCGTGGTGCGCGCTGAAGGTCATGGCGAAGGTTTGGGGTTACGGCGATCCCGACGGCTTCGTGTTCAATATGTCCGTCGGCTACGACTTGGAGGGCATCAAGGGCGAAAAGGTCGATAACTACATCGAGTCCATGAAGGACGCGACCCGCGCGCCCATCTTTGCCGAGTGCAAGGCCGTCCTGACTGAGCTGTTCCCAGAGGAAGCGGAGTTCATCGCGAATATCTCCCCGCGTGTCTCCCGCTCCATTACACTCTCGACCCTCCACGGCTGCCCGCCCGACGAGATCGAGCGCATTGCCTCTTATCTCATCACCGAGAAGAAGGTCAACACCTTTGTCAAGTGCAA
>SFIL01000017.1 GCA_004556205.1 Clostridiales bacterium
TCCGAAAACCTTGATGAAGCATCGCCTCCTTTTCAAATAAATCGTGCCTATCATACCACAATTGACGCAGTGTGTAAATAAAAATTATAAACAAAATTGTAAATTATTTGTATCCTGGACAAAGAGAATCAAACAAAACGCGTCATTTTTTGCCGACAGGTGTCTGTTCTATGTGCATATCGTCGATGGAAGCCTCGACTGTATGAGGGATGGGCTTCCACTCGACCTTGGTCACGAGCGCAATTAGCATGGAGATGCGTCCGATGATGTCGAAGATCGGGAAGGTCAGGCAGAACCAAACCTTTTTATACCACGACATGGGCTTGATATGCTTTCGCTCCATAATGGAGACATAGATTGAAGTGACGATATTGGAGAGATAGCCCTTGCCGATGCCGTAGAGCCATGTCAGTACCGCTCCGCCGAAGAAACCGAAGGTTTCTGTAGTCAACAGCCATACGAACAGGCTGACCGTCAGCTTGGCGATTCTGACAAAGGAGCTGTACAGCGAATGCGGAAAGACGATCGTGAGCATATCGTAGGCCATAAAGGAGTCAGCGACGTTGCCTGCGGTAAAGATACGTCGGAACAGTCTGCCGCCGACCTTGCGCATGACCTGCAGATGACCCTTCGACCAGCGGATGCGCTGGCGGAAGGCGATACGCAGGGAGGTCGGTTGCTCGTCGTAAAACTCCGCCGCGTTGCAGTAGGAGACGGGGCAGCCCATGACGACCGCCTCGGCGCACAGCTCACGATCCTCGGTCAGCGTCACATAATTCCAGCCGTTTTTGAGCAGGGAGGAGGCGACCAAAAGTCCTGTACCCTGAATTCTCGTAGCAAGTCCCAGCAGAGAACGGGCACGATGCTCGGTGCGGATGGTGCGCATCCAGTGCATTGCATAAGAATGGGCGATCCAGTTATCGTCAATGTTTTTCGTGTTGCGGTAAGAGGTGACGATGCGCTCGCCTGCATCGAAGGCTTCGTTCATGCGGGAAATATAATCCTGTTTGAGCAGATTGTCTGCGTCAAAGATAAAGTATGCCTCAAAAGACTCAATGCCGTAGTCTCTACGGATCTGCTCAAATAAGAATTGGAGGGCATAACCCTTAGTGCGGTGCGCGCTGTCAAAGCGCTCATAACACACTGCACCATGCGCGCAGGCGACGCTTGCTGTTTTGTCCGTGCAGTTATCTGCGACAACGAATGCCGTGACCAGCTCAGACGGATAATCCTGCCGATGAATGCTGTCCAGCAGATTGCCGATCATCTTCTCCTCGTTGCGCGCGGCAATAACGACGGCATATTTGTGCTGTCGCTTTGCTTTCGGGAAGACACGCGTGGCAAACAGACCGACTGCCACATACACCGAGCGGTAGGAATAGAATGCGGCGATAAAGGAACCGATGGCGGAGATGATCGCAAGCAGGAGAGTTGCAATTTGCATAGGAACTCCTTTTTTCGAAATTTCGGAGATGGAGGACAAACCCCCATCTCCGAAAAGGGAATCAATTAGTCTTTGTACATTTCAACCAGCTTGAGCAGATGCTCGTAGCGCTCCTTCGCGGCTGCCTCGTTGCGGGCAAACAGCTTATCTGCACGCTCCGGGAACTCGCGGGTCAGGCGGCTGTAACGGGCTTCGTTCATCAGGAACTCCTGATAGCCGTCCTTCGGCGCCTTGGAATCGAGGGTGAACTTGCCGGTCTCCTTGGACGGATCGAAGCGGAACATATTCCAGTAGCCGCACTCGACTGCCTTCTTCATCTCGTCCTGGCAGTGCATCATGCCGCCCTTGATGGAGTGCATTTCGCACGGCGCATAGCCGATGATGAGGGACGGACCATGGTAAGCTTCTGCCTCAGAGATCGCCTTGAGGGTCTGCGCAGGGTTGGCACCCATCGCGACCTGTGCGACATAAATGTAGCCGTAGGACATTGCGATCTCGGCGAGGCTCTTCTTCTTGACCTCCTTGCCGGCTGCCGCGAACTGCGCGACCTGACCGATGTTGGAAGCCTTGGACGCCTGTCCGCCGGTGTTGGAATAGACCTCGGTATCGAAGACGAAGATGTTGACATCCTCGTTCTGCGCGAGAACATGGTCCACGCCGCCAAAGCCGATATCGTATGCCCAGCCGTCGCCGCCGAAGATCCAAACGGACTTCTTGGAGAGGTATTCCTTCTTGTCGAGGATCTCTTTGACATCGTCGCAGCAGACGTTGGCTTCGAGGTTGGCAACGAGAGCGGCGGTGGCTGCCTTGTTGGCTTCGCCGTCGTTCATCGTGTCAAGATACTGCTTGCAGATCGCTTTGCGCTCGTCGCTCTCGGTGCGCTCCATCAGAGCGGCGACCTTTGCGGCAAGGCTCTCGCGGATGACCTTCTGCGCGGTGTACATGCCAAGGCCGTGCTCTGCGTTGTCCTCAAAGAGGGAGTTGGACCAAGCGGGACCGTGACCGTTCTTATCGGTGCAGTAGGGGCTCGTTGCGCCGGGGCCGCCCCAAATGGACGAACAGCCGGTCGCGTTGGAGATGTACATACGATCGCCGAAGAGCTGGGTGATAAGGCGGGCATAGGAGGTTTCCGCGCAGCCTGCGCAGGAGCCGGAGAACTCGAGCATCGGCTGCTTGAACTGGCTGCCCTTGACGGTGAGATCTTCGACCTCGGGCTTGCGGGCTACCTTGGAAACCATGTAATTGAAGACATCCTGCTGCGCAAGCTGGCTCTCCTGCGGAACCATGCTGATCGCCTTGGTCGGGCAGACGCCGACGCAGACACCGCAGCCCATGCAGTCCAGCGGAGAGACAGCCATCGTGTACTTGTAAACGCCCTTGCCCTTGCCGGCCTTGACGTCGCGGATCTTTGCAGCCTCGGGAGCGGCGGCAGCCTCTTCCTCGGTGAGCATGAAGGGACGGATCGTGGCATGCGGGCAGACAAATGCGCAGTTGTTGCACTGGATGCACTTGTCGGCGTCCCATTCGGGGACGGTGACGGCGACACCGCGCTTCTCGTAAGCGGAGGCACCCAGTTCAAACTGACCGTCAACATGATCGACGAAGGTGGAGACGGGCAGGGAATCGCCGTCCATCTTGTCGATGGGCAGGAGGATCTCCTTGACCATCTTGACCAGCGCGGGCTTGCCCTCAAGGACAGTCTCGTCCGCTGCGTCAACAGCGTCTGCCCACGAAGCGGGAACATCAATCTTGACATAGGCGGTCGCGCCGGCATCGATGGCGTTCCAGTTCTTCTCAACGACATCCATGCCCTTCTTGGCGTAGGAGTGCTCAGCGGCGTCCTTCATGTACTTGATGGCATCTGCCTCGGGCATGACCTTCGCGAGGGAGAAGAACGCGGACTGGAGGATGGTGTTGGTGCGCTTGCCCATGCCGACCTTGATGGCAAGGTCAATGGCGTTGATGGTGTAAAGCTGAATGTTGTTCTTGGCGATATAGCGCTTTGCTTCGGCATTCAGGTGATGCTCCAGCTCCGCCATATCCCACTGGCAGTTGATGAGGAACACGCCGCCGGGCTTGACATCGTTGACAATCTTGAAGCCCTTGGTGATGTAGGACGGGTTGTGGCAGGCGACGAAGTCCGCCTTGTTGATGTAGTACGGGCTCTTGATGGGCTTATCGCCGAAGCGGAGGTGCGAGATGGTTACGCCGCCGGTTTTCTTGGAGTCGTACTGGAAGTATGCCTGCACGTACTTGTCGGTATGGTCGCCGATGATCTTGATGGAGTTCTTGTTCGCGCCAACGGTGCCGTCGCCGCCGAGACCCCAGAACTTGCACTCAATGGTGCCTTCCGCCGCGGTGTTGGGCGCGGGCTTCTCCTCGAGGGAGAGGTGAGTCACATCGTCGTTGATGCCGATGGTGAACTGACGCTTCATCTCGTCCTTGGACAGCTCCTCAAAGACCGCGCCGCCGATGACGGGGATCATACGGCCGGCATTTGCCAACGCGGTGACGACGTCGAGGTAGAGCGGCTCGCCGAGCGCGCCCGGCTCCTTGGTGCGGTCGAGGACGGCGATCTTCTTGCAGGTCGCGGGGATTGCCTCGAGCAGACGGTCGGCGCGGAACGGACGGTACAGACGGACTTTGACAAGGCCGACCTTCTCGCCGTGGGCGTTCATGTAATCAATGACTTCCTCTGCAACGTCGCAGATGGAGCCCATGGCGATGATGACACGCTCTGCGTCGGGTGCGCCGTAGTAGTTGAAGAGCTTGTAATCGGTGCCGAGCTTGGCATTGATCTTGCCCATGTACTCCTCGACGATCTCAGGCAGCTCGTCATAGTACTTGTTGCAGGCTTCACGGTGCTGGAAGAAGGTGTCGCCGTTTTCATGCGAGCCGCGCATGGCGGGACGCTCGGGGTTCAGGCAGTGCTTGCGGAACGCGGCAACGGCGTCCATGTCGCACATTTCCTTCAGGTCTTCATAGTCCCAAATGGCGATCTTCTGAATCTCGTGGGAGGTGCGGAAGCCGTCGAAGAAGTTGATGAACGGTACGCGGCCCTTGATGGCGGCAAGGTGTGCCACGGGAGCAAGGTCCATGACTTCCTGCGGGTTGGTCTCGCAGAGCATTGCAAAGCCGGTCTGACGGCAGGCGTAGACGTCGGAATGGTCGCCGAAGATGTTCAGCGCATGGGTGGCGAGGGTACGGGCGGAGACATGGAACACGCCCGGCAGCAGCTCGCCCGCGATCTTGTACATATTCGGGATCATGAGCAGCAGACCCTGCGAAGCGGTGTAGGTGGTGGTCAGAGCGCCGGCGGCAAGAGAGCCGTGCACGGTGCCGGATGCGCCCGCCTCGGACTGCATCTCGACGACCTTCACGCGGTTGCCGAAGATGTTCAGACGACCCTGCGCCGACCACTGGTCAACATAGTCCGCCATCGGGCTGGAGGGGGTGATGGGGTAGATGCCCGCTACCTCGGTAAACGCGTAGCTGACATGCGCGGCGGCGGTATTGCCGTCCATTGTCTTGAGTTTTCTGGTCAAAATGAAATACCTCCTAAAAAAGTATTGATTTGCAGACAGCTTCATTCTACCACCGATTTTCGGTTTTGTAAATCAGAAAAACGCGCCAAGCAGAAGATTTTGCAGAAATTGAGCGAAAAAAATTGAATTAGCGCAAATAAGTAAAAAATAGAATTGTTTTTAGGAGCGTTTTGCTGTATCATATATGAATAAGGTAAAATGGCGGTGCCCAGCCGCTCATACGGATTTCGCTTTTTCAGAGGGAGGGGATTGCTGTGATCTCTCGTTTGGATTCCATGGGACTGAGCGGTATCAGCGGGTATCCCGTTTCGGTGGAGTGTTTTATATCGAGCGGGCTGCCCGCGTTTGATATCGTCGGGCTGCCGGATGCGGCGGTCAAGGAGGCGCGGGAACGTGTCCGCGCTGCGATTAAAAACAGCGGCTTCAAATTCCCCGTCAGCCGTATTACGCTGAATCTTGCGCCTGCGAATACGAAAAAATCCGGCACGCTCTACGATCTGCCGATCCTCCTCGGCATTCTCGCAGCGACGGAGGTGTGCAGAATCCCGAAGGAGCCATCGGCATTTTTAGGTGAGCTGAGCTTGGAAGGAAAGCTGCGCCCTGTGAGCGGCGTGTTGCCGATGGCAATCGCGGCGCAGAAGGCGGGCTTTCAAACGCTCTATGTCCCTGCGGCAAACGCGAAGGAGGCTACACTTGCGGGAGAGATCAAGGTCATCCCTGTGGTTGAGGTGCGGCAGCTTGTTGCCCATCTGCGCGGCGAGATCGAGATCACGTCGGAGCCGGTATGGGAGCCACAGGAGGATATGATTAACCTGCCCGACTTTGCAGATGTCAAGGGGCAGGAGAATGTCAAGCGGGCGCTGGAAATCGCGGCGGCAGGCTCGCACAATGTCCTTTTGGTCGGGCCTCCCGGCTCGGGAAAAAGTATGCTGACAAAGCGCCTGCCGTCGATTTTGCCCGATATGACGCGGGAAGAGGCGCTGGAGGTCACGCAGATTCACTCCGTGATGGGACTGCTCCCGCCGGAGTCGCCACTCATTCGGCGCAGACCTTTCCGCTCGCCGCATCATACGATTTCCGCAGCGGGCTTAACGGGCGGCGGTACGATCCCACGTCCGGGTGAGATTTCTCTTGCGCACAAGGGTGTGCTGTTTCTCGACGAGCTGCCGGAATTCCGCAAGGAGACCTTGGAGGTCATGCGTCAGCCGTTGGAGGACGGCGTTGTGACGATTTCGAGAGCCAGCGGCTCAGCAACCTTCCCGAGCCAATTTCAGCTTGTGTGCGCAATGAATCCGTGCCGCTGCGGATGGTACGGCGACCCTTCGGGACGCTGCGTCTGTACGCAGGCATCGGTCAATCAGTATCTCTCGCGTATCTCGGGACCGCTGCTCGACCGCATTGATATAATTGTGGAGGTTCCTGCGCTCAATTTCGACGAGCTTCGCGCTCATGCCGCGCCCGAGCCATCATCCGCCATAAAGAAACGCGTTGAGGCGGCAAGAGGTATTCAGCGCGAGCGATTCAAGAATACAAAATGCCACAGCAACGCCAATATGCAGACACCTGAGCTGCGCCGCTACTGTGAGCTGAGTGAGCCGTGTGCGGTGCTGATGCGGCAGGCGTTTGACGCACTCGGCCTGACCGCGCGGAGCTATGACCGCATCCGCAAGGTCGCGCGGACAATCGCCGACCTCGACGGAAGTCCAGAAATTCAGCCGCACCACCTTGCGGAGGCGATCCAGTACCGCAGCTATCAATTTACACAAGTGTAAGGAGTTTATTATAATGAATGAAATGTTTTTACTGAAGCTGGGCGAGATCGTCCTGAAGGGCGGCAATCGCTTCCAGTTTGAAAACCGTCTGAAGACCAATGTCGCGCGCAGAATGCGCCCCTTCGGAGACTTCGGCGTGCGTATTATGCAGTCTACGCTTTATGTCGAGCCGGAAAATGATGCCTGTGACCTCGATGGCGCGTGGGATGCCTGCCATACAATCTTCGGCGTGGTCAGCCTGTGCCGCTGCCGCCCTTGTGAGAAAGACTTGGACGCGATCTTTGCGACTGCAATGGAGTACCTTGGGGACGATTTGCGCATGGCAAGCTCCTTCAAGGTCGAGTCCAAACGGTCGGACAAGCGGTTCCCGCTCAACTCTATTCAGCTTTCGCAGGAGGTCGGCGGACGCATCGCTGAGGCGATCCCGAGCCTGACCGTCGATGTGCATCATCCGGACTACACGGTCTATGTCGAGGTGCGCGACCGCGCCGCTTATGTTCACGGGCCTGCCGAACAGGGCGCGGGCGGACTGCCGACCGGCGTGGGAGGGCGCGCAATGGTGCTCCTCTCGGGCGGCATCGACTCTCCCGTTGCGGGCTATATGATCGCCAAGCGCGGCGTGGAGCTGGAGTGCGTTCACTTCTTCTCTTACCCTTACACGAGCGAGCTTGCCAAGGATAAGGTTCTGGAGCTTGCCCGCCTGATGACGCGCTACTGCGGCAGGATGACCGTGAATATCGTCGGCTTTACCGAAATTCAGGAAGCCATTCGAGACAACTGCCCCGAGGAGTATTTTACGCTTATCATGCGCCGCTTTATGATGATGATCTCCGAACGCATCGCGCGCGACCACGGCTGCGGCTGCCTTGTCACGGGCGAAAATCTCGGACAGGTTGCCTCTCAGACGATGGAGGCGATGGCGGTCACGGGCGCCTGTGTCGAACTGCCGATCTTCCAGCCGCTCATCGGCATGGACAAGGAGGAGATCGTCACGATTGCCCGTAAAATCGGCACGATGGAGACGTCGATTTTGCCTTATGAGGACTGTTGCACGGTCTTTACGCCGCGCCATCCCAAGACAAAGCCGACCAAGGGACAGGTCGATCATGCGTGTGAGAAGCTGGACTTCGACGGCCTGATCGAGCGCGCCCTGCAAAATACCGAGCTTGTGAAGGTGCGTTATCATGGATGAGGCGGTACAGGTGATCCGCCTGCTGACCGCACAGGGAAAGACGCTTGCCACGGCGGAGAGCTGTACGGGCGGTCTGCTCGGCAAGCTCCTGACCGATGTGCCGGGCGCTTCTGCGGTGTATTTAGGCGGCGTGATCTCCTATGCCTACAGTGTGAAGGAGAAAATCCTCGGTGTGGATAAGGCACTGTTAGAGGAAAAAGGCGCGGTGTGTGAGGAAGTGGCACTGCAAATGGCGCAGGGCGCGAGGCAGCGCTTGGGTGTGGATTTTGCTTTGTCTACCACCGGCAACGCAGGCCCCGGCGCGGACGAAAAGAACCCAAATGTCGGGGAGATCTATGTCGCGCTCGCTTATCAAGGCGGGAGCCTGTGCAAAAAGCTGACCTTGCACGGGAATCGAGAGGAAAACCGTTTTGAAGCCTGCAAAGCTGTTTTGCGGCTGCTTTTGGAGCATTGCAATTCGTGAGCCGAACGGCTTTTTTCGCTCGTTGCCATAATGCCGCTCGAACCCGCGTAGAGTATCTGCGCGGGTTCGCCGCATAATGAATGGATCAGTCTCTTGTAGGGCGGGGACAGTCCTAAGCCGGTGCAGGAACTACTGAATGCGTACAAAGAAGCGTATTAGATTGCCGCGTCGCTGCGCTCCTCGCAATGACAAATAAGGCAGACGTTCCGTGTCATTGTGAGGCGCTTGCGCCGTGGCAATCTTTTACAGAAACTACCGGGATACATGCTTTTGCATTACTATTGTCTACCGCTTACACAGACAGCACGCACAGCGGTTGTGCCCTACGACTGTTGCGCCTGCCTTAGCGTAGAAGGGCGTACTGTCCATATTCTGTAGAGACAAAACGATACAAAAATAGCCGCCGATTGGAGCGTTTGCCCTCAACGGCGGCGTTTTCTATGTCAATTTCTGCGGAGATCGTCGATCAATAGGGCGAGGTGACCGGCGGTTTTGGAATCCAATCCTCTCATGTCGATGCGCAGACAGTCCTCGCGTCCGAGTAAATAATCCGTGGTCACACAGAACAGGTCAGCCAAACGGAGCAGCATTTCGATCGAGGGCTGAATGTTGTCGTTCTCCCAGTTGGAGACTGCCTGCTTCGATACGCCTAACCGCTCCGCCAATGCCACCTGACTGTACCCCTGCGCCAACCGCAGCTCCCTGATCCGTTTGTTGAGCATGTTTCTCACCTTTGTCCAAAATTTCAATACTATTATCCACGATATATTGACATTATTAAAATACTTTGGTATATTTATTTTGGACATGAGAAAATTGTTGAAAATACCAGAGCCATTCGCACATTTTCAGTTGTAAAACCGATTTTCCCGTGTTATACCGTGCTTTGACGCTATGAGGGTAAGCCGATGGGCTATCAGAACACCTTCTCGGACGCGATGCAGTGGACGGTCGGCGAGGGGATCATCAACGGCTCCGACGGCAAGCTCCTGCCGCAGGGCAGCGCCACAAGGGCGCAGGTCGCAACAATCCTGATGCGCTACATCGAAAAAACAGCAAGATAAAGTAGAAAAACTGTCGAAAAAACGGTGCGTCTCTGAAAAGAGGCGCACCGTTTTCCCTATTTTACCAGCGTGCCGGGCAGGGGACGGAAGCTGGAAAGTACTTCGATCTCCACACCGTAGCGCTTTGCCAGCTCTACGCAGCGGTCGTGCAGCACCCTTGCGCCGCTGCGGGCGAGGGTGAGCATCTCGTCGTAACTGATCGTGTCGTATTTTATCGCGTCAGGGAATTTACGAGGGTCCTTGTCGTATACCCCGTCTACATCGGTGTAGATGCGGCAGCGGTCTGCGTGCAGAAAGGCCGCCAGTGCGACCGCCGTAGTATCCGAGCCGCCTCGTCCGAGTGTTGTGATGTCGCCCGCGTCGTCGATTCCCTGAAAGCCTGCGACTAAAACGATGTTGTTCGCGCGCAGCTCGCGCTCGATGCGTCCACCCTCCAGATGCAGGACACGTGCGCCGCTGTGCACGCTCTCCGTGATCAACCCAGCCTGCCAGCCGCAAAGGCTTACGGCGGGAACGCCGAGCCGCCGCAGAGCAAGGGCACACAGACTGACCGAACAGATTTCGCCCGTGGAGAGCAGCGCATCCAACTCGCGCCCGCTGCAATCAGGATCGATCTCCCGTGCTTTCGCGAGAAGTGCGTCAGTCATGCCGCCCTGCGCCGACAGAACGCCGATGACCTCATGTCCTGCGCGGTGTTCGGCGGCAAGCTTTCGTGCGGCAGCATAAAGCTTTGCGGCGTCCGCGACTGAGCTGCCGCCGAATTTCAGCACATAGCGTGCCATAGCAATGCCCCCCTTCGCTATAGCCTATGCCGTTTCGCGTGAATTCGACACAGGCAAACGTTCTTGATTAAATTTTTAATCAAGAGTCGGTATTAAAGCAATCATCCGTTTACTTTTCCAGCAATCTGTGGTAGACTATATAAAAAATACAGAGGAACAGGCAGCGGAGGAAACAGTCCACTGTGTCTCGGCAACCGTGCGGCCAACGAAAGGGTCGGAGATGCCACTGAGAGATTTTTCGGGAAGGCGACCTGAGTAGGAACGGATCAAGGGAAATTCTGATTACTTCAGAGGTTCCCGAGAAAATGGGTCAAGTCGGTATACTCCCGCCTGTTCTCAGCGGTTTTCTGAGGCGAAACGGCTGCACGCAGAATAGGATCACTCTGCGCTTGCTGCGGGACGCCTCGGCGTCCTGCTTGTTTTTTGCGGAGGTATGTGTATGACGGGGTTTTCCAAGCTCCACCCCTTTGTGGAATTCTTCTTTTTTCTGCTTGTGATGGCGGTTTCGATGTTTGTTTCGCACCCTGCGTTGCAGCTTCTCGGCTTTTTCCTCGCGGCGCTCACGGCGCTGTCCTGTGTCGGCGTGAAAAAGTTTTTGCGGCAGCTTTTGCTTGTCATGCCGCTGATGCTCTTTACGGCGATCCTGAATCCGCTTATTACCCATCAGGGCGTGACGGTTCTGTTTTACTTTCCCTCGGGCAACGCCTGCACGCTGGAATCCGTCCTCTACGGCGTGTTTGCGGCGGTGCGGCTGGCAACGGTGCTGTTTTGGTTCGTCGGATGGAATGCCGTCATTACCTCGGATAAATTCGTTTTTTTGTTTGGACGTGTGATTCCGGCGCTGTCTTTGACAATCTCGATGGGGCTGCGGCTCATTCCGCGTCTGCTCCGCAGAATTCGTGAGGTGTCTGAAGCACAGAAATGCCTCTGTCCTGACAGTAAAGGACTGCGCCACGCGGGACGCGTGATCTCTATCGTGATCACATGGTCGCTCGAAAACGCGCTCGATACTGCCGATTCAATGAAAAGCCGCGGTTACGGTTTGCCGAAGCGCAGCGCGTTTTCCCTCTACCGCTTTACGGCGCGGGACGGCGTGGCGCTGGCATATTTGACGGTTTTAGGCGCGTCAGTGCTGCTTGCCGCGCTGACGGGACAACTCACGTGGCAGTTTTATCCCATGCTGCAGGGAAGCAGCGGTGCACAGACGGCGCTTTCTGCGGCGGTGTTTACGCTTCTGGCGGCATTTCCCGTAATGTATGAGGCAAAGGAGGCGGTACAATGGCGTATATCTCGGTCAAGGACCTGACCTTTGCCTATCCTGAACAGACAGTCTGTGCGCTCTCGCATCTGAGCTTCCGCGTAGAGGAGGGCGAGTTTCTTACCGTCATCGGCGCATCGGGAAGCGGAAAATCAACGCTTCTGCGCGCGTTAAAGCCCGCTCTCACGCCGCACGGCACACTGTCGGGCGAAATCGAGTTTTTCGGGCAGCCGCTTTCCTCACTCGACGGACGGCGTCAGGCGTCCGAGATCGGCTTTGTCCTCCAAAATCCGGAGAACCAAATCGTCACGGATAAGGTTTGGCACGAGATGGCGTTTGGCTTGGAGAGTCTCGGGCTGGAAACGCCCGTTATCCGTCGGCGCGTGGCGGAGATGGCGGCGTTCTTCGGCATCGAGGATTGGTTTTATAAAAATGTCTCCGAGCTTTCCGGCGGTCAGAAGCAGCTTCTGAATCTTGCCTCAGTTATGGCAATGCAACCGCGTGTGTTGCTGCTTGACGAGCCGACAGCGCAGCTTGATCCGATTGCCGCGTCGGAATTTCTGAACGCGGTCGGGCGAATCCGACGTGAGCTTGGCACGACGGTGATTCTATGCGAGCATCGGTTGGAGGAAGCACTTCCGCTGTCTGACCGCGTGCTCGTCTTGGACGGCGGGCGTGTAATTGCGGAGGGGACACCCACGGAGGCAGCGAAAAAGCTGCTTGCCCTGCGGCATCCGCTATACACATCAATGCCGACGCCGCTGCGCCTGTGCGGGAAACTGACCGTCAGTCAGGCACGTACTTGGCTCAGTGAGTATGCCGAAGCGCATTCCTTGAAGCCGGTTCCGCCGCGTACGCTTCGTGCGGCGGAGAAGGTTGCGCTGGAACTGCAAAATGTCCGCTTCCGCTATGAAAAGGATGGTGCGGAGGTACTGCGCGACCTCTCCTGCAAGCTTTATCGCGGACAGCTTACCGCCCTGCTCGGCGGTAACGGCAGCGGAAAAACAACGACGCTCTCGCTGCTTGCGGGGCTGCGCCGTCCGCAGCAGGGAAGGGTTCGGAATTGCGAAAATGCTCATATTGCGCTTTTGCCGCAGGATCCGCAGACGCTTTTTGTCCGCGCGACGGTGCGCGGTGAGCTGGAGGAGCTTCTGCGCGGGACGGATAAGGTACAGCGCGAGGCAAAAATCACGGAAATAGCAAGATTATGTAAACTTGAAACGCTCCTTGACCGCCATCCCTACGACCTCTCCGGCGGAGAGCAGCAGCGGTGTGCTTTGGCAAAGGTACTTTTGGCTTCGCCTGATATTTTGCTGCTTGACGAGCCGACGAAGGGCATGGACGCGCAGTTCAAGCATGAATTTGCCGCGATTCTGCGCCGTCTGTTGGACGGCGGCAGGACGGTCATTATGGTCAGCCATGATGTCGAGTTTTGTGCGGAGTATGCCGACCGCTGCCTTTTGATGTTTGACGGCGCAATTGCCGCAGAGGGTACGCCGACCGAGTTCTTCTCGGGCAACAGCTTCTATACCACGTCTGCCAACCGCATTGCCAGAAGGCTTCTGCCCGATGCCGTGACCTTCCCCGAGCTGGCGAATGCCTGCGATATCGAGGTGCCGGATTTTTCGGCGGATGATGACGAGCGGGAGACTGTGCCCGCCGCACAGTCCGCACCGCTGACGGTGAAGCCGCTGCCGTGGTGGCGGCTGACACTTGCGGGAATCTCGCTCGTGCTTGCTGTGCTGCTGCTTTTGCAGACTGTCACGCCGTTGAAATTTACCTTTTTCAGTCCGCTTCCGCAGGGAGCGCAGTATGTGCTTCTGGCGCTCTGTCTTGTTGCGCTGATGCTCTGCGTGAGCAGACGAAGCGATCGAGCGCCGCTGCCTGCACAAAAGCAGCGTCTGACGCGGCGGACATGGCTGACCTTCGGGATCGCACTGCTTGCCGTGCCTGCGACGATTTTGTGCGGCGTTTTCCTCTTGGACGGACGGCGCTATCTGTTTATTTCATTGCTCGTCCTGCTTGAGATCATGCTGCCTTTTGTGCTGCTGTTCGAGCGGCGCGGACCGTCTGCACGGGAACTGGTGCTTTTAGCGGCGCTTTCTGCCCTTGCGGTTGCGGGGCGCACGGCGTTTTACGCCCTGCCGAATTTCAAGCCCGTGTTGGCGCTGGTGATCATTTCAGGCGTGACACTCGGCGGAGAGGGCGGCTTTTTGGTCGGTGCGCTTTCCATGCTTTTGTCCAATATTGTGTTCGGGCAGGGGCCGTGGACGCCGTGGCAGATGTTTGCGATGGGACTCGTTGGCTTCCTGGCGGGTGTTTTGTACCGTCGCGGCGTTCTGCGAAGAGGACGGGTGTCACTGTCGGTGTTCGGCGCGGTGACGGCGATTGCAGTTTACGGACTTATCATGAATGTTTCCTCTGCCTTTACATGGTACACCGAGCTTTCATGGCGCAGTGTGCTGGCATATTGTGTCAGCGGCTTCCCGATGGATGTTGTCCACGCTGCGGCAACGGTGGTATATCTTTGGATTTTCGGGGAGCCGATGATCGAAAAGCTCGACCGCGTCAAGGTGAAGTACGGAATTTTGGAACGATAAAAAAGTGCCCTCCGAGATCGGAGGGCAAGCCGGTTGTGGGATTGGCGCAACAGCGCCGAGATATGAAGTGCGCTCGCATTGGATAAGCTGTGAGGATAGAATACCATATGAAACAGAAAAAGTTTGTCGAAAACGGCACGCAACGAAAAAAGAATTCAAAAAAATCTGCGCGCCCCTCAAAATATAGCTGGCTTGCCGCTTTGGCTGCCATTGCGCTTTGGGGACTCTATCTGCTCGTCAGCGGAACGCCGTGGAAGGATGCGGAGCAGATCCCCGAAAATCCCGATTTTTCCGTGATATTTTTCGATGTCGGTCAGGCGGATGCTGCGCTGGTGCTCTGCGAGGGCGAGACGATGTTGATCGACGGCGGCAATGTTGCTGACAGTGATCTCATCTATACCGTTTTGGAGAAACGGAATATCTCGCATTTGAACTATGTGGTCTGCACACACGCGCATGAGGATCATGTCGGCGGGCTGTCCTCGGCACTGCACGCGTGTACGGTCGGGACAGTCTATTCTCCCGTGACGGACTACAATTCCGATTGCTTTCAGACCTTTGCCCGCACCGCAGCGGATCGGGGAGCCGCATTGACCGTCCCTGCGGCGGGAGACAGCTTCCGACTTGGCTCCGCGCGAGTGAATATTCTCGCCTGTGATCCCGACGCGGCTGAGACAAATAACTCCTCCATCGTTCTGAAAGTCGTCTATGGCGAAACGAGCTTCCTTTTTACGGGGGATGCCGAATACGAGGTGGAAGAGACGCTGCTGGAGTCCGGGGTTGATCTCTCGGCAACCGTTCTCAAGGTCGGTCATCACGGCAGCGACTCCTCGACCTCTTACCGCTTTTTGAATGAAGTCATGCCGCAGTATGCCGTGATTTCCGTCGCGAAGAATAACAGCTACGGACACCCGAGTGAAACGGTGCTTTCCCGCCTGAACGACGCGGATGCGTCTGTTCTGCGCACGGATGAGCTGGGAGACATCGTTCTCACAAGCGACGGGAAGACCGTGACGCTTGTGAATCAGGAAGCCTCGCCGTGAAGAACTGCGGCGAGGCTTCTTTTCTTGTTATACTGAGGATACTTTGAACCAATTCGTAAGAGCGGTTGGCAAAAGCACCGCAGGGCGCTGCGGCTGATTTGTGTAGAGGTTCTAAAACAGTCCGGAAAGCAGACCGACAACTGTGCCTGCGAGGACGCTCAGGACATAGAGTGTGGCGATGATGACAAGGTTTTCCTTTTGATTTTTATTTGTGCGCACCAACACCAACAGTCCGATGCCTGCGTTGGAGAGCAGAGCGGCGAAGAGTCCGCCGAGGCCGATCACGCCGCTTAAATAGGTCTGCGTCACAACCACCGAGACGGAACAGTTCGGAATCAGGCCGAACAGCGCGAGGATCGCTTCGCCGATCACGGGGCGGCTCAAAATCGTGCCGGAAAGCTTTTCCACGCCGATGAAGGAGAATAGAAGATTGAGCGCAAAATTGACGAGGATCAGCATGACGGCGATCTTCAGCGTGTGCTTTAAGGCAGAGAGAAACACACTGCCCTCATCGTCGTCACAGGCGCAGTGCTCGCGCTCGCAGAAGCTGTGAATGTCCTTTTCTGTGCGGATAAAGCGGCGAAGCAGCAGATCTGCAAGATAGCCGAGAGCGATGCCGAGTACAGCTTTGGTCAGGACGATGAGAACGATACGCTTTATGCCGAGACCGGTGCCGTCCGAGAGAGAGGAGAGCATGATGGGAAGCATCTCGTCCGAGGTGGCAAAGAAGACCGCGAGCATCGTGCCGACGGTGATCGAGCCGGTGGAAAAGAGCGTCGCGGCGGCACCGGAGATGCCGCACTGCGGGACAATGCCGAGCAGACCGCCGAGGGCGGGTCCTGCCTTGCGGGAGTAGCCGTGCAGCAGACCCTCGTTGAAGCGGCGGCTGCGTTCGAGTGCTTCCATAAGCAGGTAGGCGAGGAATAAAACGGGAATGCTCCACAGTCCGTCCTTCAGGCCGTCCAGCGCGGCGGCGCAGACCGTCTGCCAAAAGCCGCTCTTTGTGTCAGTCGCGGCGTGGAGAAACAGATTCAGCAAATAATAAAACCCCTTTGCCGTGGAATTGATAGAAACTGGGTTATTATATCAGAAATGAACACATTTTGCAATCGATTTCTTGTAAAAAAGTCCCACGCCTTTATGGTGTCGCAATCCGTTCTATTTTGCAGAATAGCGTCACAATATCACTTGACTTTTATGGAGAAGTCTGTAATAATAAAAACTGGTTTGGCCGTTTGACCATGCCTACCAATAATCACATGGAGGATTGATCATGAAGCAGCGAACTCTTAAACGGATGATCTGCCTGCTCCTGACGGCGGCAATGGTGCTTTCGCTCCTGCCCGCAGCCTTTGCGACGGAGCAGACCCGCGGCATCAATGCGCCGTCCGGGAAGTTGGTCATCTCGCAGACAGACTACACGCTGACGAAAGGCGTAACGGAAACGCATGTCATTTTGAACAATGACGCCGGCAATGCACAGGTCTATGGTTACCTGACAACTGTTGCGCCGGGCTCGAGCGTGAAGTTCAAAGCATCCTATGCGGGCTACTATACCGAGGGCAGTACTCCCGAAAGCCGCACAGAGACGGCGAAGAACCTGAAATGGGATCTGCGCACGACGACGGGACAAGCGGCTGACTATGAAAAGGCAACCGGCGAGACGGTCATTATGGCTACGAACGCCGACTATTATAATATGCAGACGGCTCAATGCTGCGGTTACCTTATTATGGAAGGTAATGTTGTTCAGACATACGGCAGCCTTGAGGAACCCTATTTTGCGGTTCTCAAGGACGGAACTTATGCGATCCGCGACTACGGCACGCCGACGGATGATGTCGAGGAAGCCATCTCCGGACCTTTCTACCTGATTAAAAACGGTGAGATTATGGTCGGACAGGAGGACAACGCTTTGGCGCCGCGCAATTCCATCGGTCTGAAGGCTGACGGCACCGTTGTTACATTCCTCGCTGACGGTCGTGCGGGCCTTTCCGCCGGCATGACCGTGTATGAGGTTGCTGAGATTCTGAAAGCACAGGACGTTGTTACTGCAATTTATCTTGACGGCGGTGGATCTGCAACGATCGCGTCCCGTCATGAGGGCAGCGAGTCGCTCGCTATCCAAAATCACCCGTCAGACGGCCCTGAGCGTGTTGTCGCTTCGAGCCTGCTGCTGGTTTCTACCGCGGAGGAGACGGGAGACTTTGACCACGCCGCACTCAGCCCGAAAAATGAAATCTATCTTGCGGGCGCACAGGTCCAGTTTATCGCCAACGGCGTTGACGGCGGCGGTTATCCTGCCCCAATCCCCGCAACTGCGAAGTGGAGCTTGGAAGACCCGTCCTTCGGTACGATCGACAGCACAGGCCTCTTCAAGTCCAACGGTAAGTGCGGCACCGTTATCGTGAATCTGATTATCAGCAATAAGGTCGTCGGCACGACGAGCATCGAGGTGCAGGAGCCGGACGAGGTCTATTTCCCCGCCGATTCCTTGAATCTTGCGTTTAACACCACGACCGATTTGGATTTGACGCTGAAATATCAGACCCGTTTGATGCAGCTCGGCGGTGTCGTCCTTGACTGGGAGATTGTTTCGAAAACCGAGGGTGTCACGGCGGACGGCATCGGCTCAATGAACGGTAACCTCTTTACCACAGTAAAGGCAAAGCAGACGCTGAATGCGGAGATCACGGTATCATATACAAAGTCGGATTCCACGGTCCTTTCCGATACCATTGCGATCGAAATCGGCAGAATGCCGCAGGTCATTTGGGACTTCGAGCCGGACGAGAACGGTGAGCTGATCAAATGCGGCAACTATGACTGGGGCAATAAATCCTACGACAACTATTTTGGCGACGAAAATATGGAGCTGACGTATATTGATTGGGACGACGCAACCAATCTTCCGGCAACGGTTACAAAGCGCGGCCCCTTCCAGTTCGGCGGCAGCTTTATTGGGGATTACGGAGACAAGACCTACAAACCCGCCGCTTACATTCTCGGCAGTGCGGGCTATGAATTCTTTACATGGCACACCGGCTATATGCAGGAGAATTCTGCTACGGCGGAGGTTGTCAGCGCAGAAAACGGCGAGGTACGTTTCGGCGATCATGCACTGCGGTTGGACTACGATTACACAAATCTGAACCCGGGCTATAAGAACGTCAACGAATATTTGTATTATTCGGATACGGGCGAGGATGCAAAGTCGGATATTTTTGCCGGCTATGATCTGGAGGGCGCACCGTCCGGTCTCGGCGTTTGGGTCTATGCGCCCGAGGGAACGCCGAACTACTGGATTTGGACGCAGATCGGCTACTACGACGCGGCCTCCGAAATCTACAAGCGTGCTTATATCCACTTTACCACGCAGGAAGGCCGCAGCATTCAGTATAACGGCATCTATTGGGACGGTTGGATGTATTGCGAAGCGGATCTTACGCCCTACGCAAAGTACATCACACCCGAGCATCCGCTGAAGATTGTCAACGGTATGCCGGTAATCCTGCTGACCTTTATTCCCGGCGGCTCTGCCAACGAGAACGGCACAAAGATCCCGATGGGTGACTTTGCAAAGGGCAGCATCTATTTTGATAACTTCCGCGTTGTCTACGGCGATACCCTTGACGACATGGAGAACCCTGTCATTACCGAGCTGAGCGCCAACGGCAAGTCGCTCGGTGAAGAGACGACAACGCTGTATAACGGAACTGTCAGTCTCCACGCTGCCTTCTCGGATCCCGTCAGCGACAACGCTACGGGCATCAAGCCGGAGAAGACCGCACTGTACATTGACGGCTTCAAGCAGACCCTGACGAAGTCCACCGAGACGGAGGCTGCCGCACTGGTCACGCTTCCGAACGGCACGCACAGCATCATGCTGACGGTTTCAGACGGCTTCGGCAATGTGACAAAGCAGACAAGCTATGTGAATGTTGAAGCGAAGGACAGCACGCTCGGCACGGTCACTCTGCGCGGAGAAGCTACGGCACTGCTCGGTGAAAACTATATCCTTTCGCTGGATGTTGCGAAATCCGAGCGCGTTTCCGAGATTTCTGCGACCATCGCACTCAACAACAGTTTTGGCGAACCGACTGTCACTTTTGAAAATGGCTATACGGGAACCTTCTCTCTTGAAAACGGGAAGCTGACCGTCAAGGCGACGGCGGAGGCCCCCAAGAGCGGAACCGCTGCGAAGATTACCTTTAGCGTCGATCCCGCGACGCCGCGCGGCACACTTCTGAACTATGAGGTCAAGGAGGGTGCATATACCGACGGCGGCAAGCAGCTTACCTTTGCAAGTGAACCGACCTCGATCGGTGTCACGGCGGCTTACGAGCTTTCGACCGACATCATGGTGATCGGTTCGAGCGGCAAGATCTATGTTACCGCTGCCGACGGCACTGCGCTCGGCAGAGTGGAAATTTATCGGGTTGTCGCAGGCGAGGAGCCTGTCCTCCTCGGTGTGACCAACGCCGCCGGCGTTCTTGTCACGAATAAGCTCTGCCAAAATGTCGGTGAGAGCTATACCATCTATGCGAAGGGTGAGGCGGGCTATTCCTTCCGCGTCAGCGGCATGACAAATGGAATTGGCAGCAGTGAGGTTACACCGACCAATGTCCGACTGAACGCTGTTGCCGATCCGACTACCACGCAGAGCATCACATGGTTCAGCACACCGGAGTATTCCCTCAAAAAGGCTGTCGTGCAGTATGCCGAGGGCGCGCTGCTGAAGGATGAGCCTGCGGATTATACCACCGTGACCGGTACGAGCGATATCTATGCCTTTAACAACGGCGCAAGCGACAACAATGCCGCGCTGCTCAACACCGTCGTACTTGAGGATCTCAAGCCCGGTACAACCTATCACTACCGTGTGGGCGACGGCATTGAGGGTCATTGGTCTGCGATGCGGCAGTTTACCACAGCAGAGGAAGGTGCCGATACCTCTTTCTTTGTCATGGGTGACGCCCAGCTTTCCGGCAGCGAGACCGCGGAGTCTCCTGCGGTCATGCTGATGGAGCAGATTGCTGAGAATGTGAACAAGGCGGAGGTCGATTTCGGTATCCAGACCGGCGACTTCGTTGATATGGCGAACAGCCTGCCTCGTTGGGACCAAATCCTCGGCATTTTCGGCAGCGAATATCCGTCTACGCCGGTTGTGCAGGTTCTTGGCAACCATGAATACTACGGCGATACGACGGGCAAGCTTGCCAACGTGATCTTTGATCTGCCTGACAAGGATTATTATTCCGTCGAATACGGCAACGTTTACGTGGCGGTCATCAACTGCAATGCCAACATCGAAGATGCTGCAAATTGGCTCATTGAGGACGCTGCGAAGAGCGAATGTACATGGAAGGTGCTGACACTCCATCAGCCGCCGTATTATACTAACCCGAAGGGCTCGTCCGATCCTTATAACAAGGGTATTCCCGCTGCGGCAGAGGCTGCAGGAATTGACTTCGTCTTCTCCGGCCATGATCATGCCTACGCACGCACCGAACCGATTCTCGCCGGCGAGGTCAACGAGAAGAACGGCGTTGTGTACGTCATTTGCGGCGACCTCGGTGAGAAGTCCCGCGATGCGAACTATAAGCCCGAGAACAACCCTGATTTCCACTTTGCGAAGATCACGCAGGACTATGACGCCACCTATCTGCTTGCCAACTGCACGGTGAATGAGATGACCGTCACGGCATACAATGCCGACGGTAAGGTTCTCGACACCTATACCAAGAAGTTGGATAATCAACCCATTGACCCGCCTGAGCCTCCCGTGCCTGACGAGCATCACTACAGCTATGACCGCAGCACAGACAAGCTGATCTGCACCGATTCGGACTGCGGCGAGGAAGCTCCGCAGAATTACACCGGATGGGCAACCGACAGTGTCAGCGGCAAGGAGATGTACTTCCTCAACGGTACTTTTAAGACGGACTGGTTCCAGCTCGGCGAGGAGATCTACCACTTCGACGAGAAGACGGGCGAGGCGCACAAGCTTACCGTTCTCGAGGATATCAAGACCACATGCGGTGAGCAGGGACATAAGACGGTCGAGTGCGAGTGCGGCGAGACCTTCCGCATGGAGTATTCCAAGCCCGCAGGTCACAGCAATGTGCCGTATACCTCCGACAGCGGCGAGAAGTATTACGTCTGCTCTGTTTGCGGCAGAATCTCTCACTATGATCTGACCTTCGTCGATGTCAACGACAGTGATTGGTTTGCGCCGAATATCGACTATGTTGTTAAAGCGGGACTCTTCGGCGGCAGAAGTGCTGTCATCTTTGATCCGAACACTCCGATGACCCGTGCGGAGCTTGTCAGCGTGCTTTGGCGCAACGCCGGCTCGCCCGGCTACAGCGAGGTCGGTCACACCCCGTTTGACGATTGCAAGCCCGGCAAGTGGTATACCGCTGCGGTCAACTGGGCTGCAAGTGAGGGTATTGTCAACGGTGTGGGTGACAACCTGTTCGATCCGGATGGCCAAATCACCCGTGAGCAGATTGTGACGATTCTTTACCGCTATGCGCAGTACGCCAAGATGGACATCTCCGAGACTGCGGACATTATGAAGGGCTTTGACGACGGAGCGAAGGTTTCCGACTATGCAAAGGAAGCCATGTCCTGGGCGGTTGCCGTAAAGCTGATTCAAGGCGATAACGGCAACATCAAGCCGCTCGACAATGCGAGCCGCGCTGAAGTTGCAACAATGGTTATGCGTTTTGCAGAAATGCAGAAGGCTGTTGATATTCCGACACCTGACGCACAGTAACAACATATTTTGGGTGCGCTGCAGCAGCAGCGCACCCTTTCTTTTACCGGCACTCCGCTGCGGGGCGCTGCGTCCGGCGTACAGGGAAAGAGCCTGTGCCGTCACCGACCATAATGCGGTACTGTTTCGCCAAGTGTCGCCATGTGTGCTTGTCGAGTTCGCCTGCTTTGGGCAGCTCTGCGGCTTTTTGCAGCCATATGAGCGCCCGCGCCGTCGGCTCGTCGAGCGTGCCCGTCACAGCGAAGGCGGGCATATCATAATATAACTGCGCTAACGCCTTGAGCATACCCTGCACAAGATACAGATGCAGATTTTTCGACCCGCGCTCAAGTTTTTGATACGGCTGCAGGATAATGTAAAGCGGCTCAGCCTCAGAGCGTAAGACGTGTGTGTTTTCATAGTCCTTTACCAGAGCGTCCCATGTGGCTTGATCCGTGACGCCGCTTGTAGGAAGTCCCTGCATCGCTTGATACTTTTTCACTGCCTCGTGCGTTTCGTTCCCGTAGATTCCGTCTCTGCCCAAGCCCTGTTCGGGCATGACCGTACGGAGCATCGTCTGTAAATCATGAATCGGTGCATATTCCGGTGTTTTTGCAAAGCTCATAGCATGCCTCCCGTTATGAAAAATCCGTATCGCCCAGGCTGAGCGTCTCGCCCGTATACTGTGAGAACGGTATTTCCGGCCCTTTGACGAGCGTGATCGCGCGATTATAAAGCGCGTTCCATGTCTGCGGGCCGACAAGCCCGTCCTCGGGAAGCCCTGCAAAGCGCTGGAAGGCAATGACCGCCTCCTGCGTTCGCGGTCCGAAAATTCCGTCAACAGCGACCGAGGGAATGGAGGGTACGTACTCTGCCATCACGTTCAACATATACTGGAGTTGGCTGACCTTCTGTCCGCGACTGCCCGATTGCAGATTATTCGGCGCCTGCCAGTTGATTGCGTAGAAGGTTTGCCCTTGCGATTCCAGCTCCGCGAGATTTGTTACACCCACATACAGCCGCACGAGCTGATACCATGTCGCTTCTCCGATGATGCTGTCCACTGTCAGATTAAAGATCTCCTGAAAACGCCGCACGGCGGCTTCTGTCTGCTGCCCAAAGATGCCGTCGGTTGCGACACGCGGAATGGAGGGATAATTTTGACCGATGCGGTTCAGCATGACCTGTGCCTGCACGACACTCGGTCCGCGTGAACCGACACGCAGAGGAGTGCCCGGATAGGAGGGCGTGTAGCCGCGCACAGGGGCATTGTTAACAATTTCAATATTATCGCCATAGTAATAGCGGAGAATCTGTACGGAATTCAGCCCTTGCTGCGCTAAGCTCTGCGAACCCCACTGGCTCAGCCCCTCGCAGGTTACGGTGGTGCCGTTGCAGAACTTTGCCGCAAGCGGCTCGACAAAGCCTATGCGACGCAGATAATCGGAAAAAATTCGATCCGTGATGCGTGAAACGCTGTCGAAATAGTTCCTGCCGTTGATAAACTTTTGATCAATCGCCGTGGACGAGGTGATGTCAAAATCATATCCACGGCTTCGATAGAATTCTGTGTAGACACGATTGAGCGCAAAGGAGATGATCGCGAGGATGTTCGCGGTCAGTGCGCTCTCGTCCCATGTCGGATAGATTTCGCTGGAGGCGACATTCTTCACATAGTCCACAAACGGCACGCGGACATTTGCAGCATTGGCATCGGGCGCGCCGAGATGAACGGTGATGTTCTCGGGGATGTACGGTAGAATCTCCGGCATGGCTTATAACGCCTGCGGCGTGATGTCGATCAGCTCGGTCATGTTAAATGCGTCGGGATGCTCACCGAGCGGAAGCATTTCCACATTCTGTTCGGTAATAATTCCCGCGAAAAGCTGTGCATTTTCGATCAGCACGCGACCAAAGGCGGCCTTGTCAATGGTGATGTTAACATCCTTAAAAGGCAAGGGCTGCCCCGGCGTGAGACTCTCGCTGCGGTCGGGTGTGGTGATCTTGATGGGCGTTGTTCTGCCGCTTCGATCTGTGATGCGTGTCGCAATCAGGCGTGCGCCGTTTTCTCCTTGTTCCGTGACGGAGACGGTTGCACCTGCAACCGGAAGCTGTGCTGCCGATGTATAAGTACGGATAATCAGATAACCGTCTGCTGCCATAAAGCACCTCCTTCAATGCCGCCGCGATGAAACCGCGCAAGGGGCGGAATTTCATCGGCGGTCACTGCATAGTCTATGCGGAAGGGGAATGAAAGGTGCGCTATAGATACTGCTTCATCTGATTAAAATTTGCCTGCTCGGTTTGCAGCAGCCGTCTCGAGAGCGTAGAAACCTTGGGGTCAAGGATGCCCATCGTGCGAAGATTCTGCATACTTTTGATCATGCCGCGTGCGTTGCCTTGCAGCATCATTTCTGCGATTTTTGCCGTGGGATCGAGGCTGGTGCGCACACGCAGCTTTGCGGACAGTGCGGCACCGTATTTTGCTATCGGATGAATATTGTGTGCCCGTCCGCCGCGCTCACGCAGTAGACGATCCGCCTCGGTATAGATCTGCTCATATTCGTTGAGCTGCGAACGCAGCGCGTTGCGGAAATCGCGATTTACCGTCTCATTCATGACATTCTTGATGCCGTAGCAGCCCATCTGCGTTGTGCGGCGAATCGAGTTGAGCATGGATACATCGTTTTCCAAATCAATCACCTCCGTATTAGCTTGCCGAAAGAGCACGAAATTATGCGGAATAAATCCGCAAGATGTTCATTTGTCAATGATGTGAGACTGGAAAAACGCGAAAGAGTTGCGAGATTAGGAAGGCGGTTTTGCTGACGGAGGGAGGGCGTAGCCCGAGTGGA
>SFIL01000018.1 GCA_004556205.1 Clostridiales bacterium
TTGTCCATTCCGTCGGTAACAAGAATACGCATGGTAAAATCTCCTTTATTGTAAAATTGAGGGGTACGATCGTTGAAGGGAACAAATTGATACATACTTTGTAGTTCCTGCACCGGCGGGGACATGTCCCCGCCCTACAGATACACCGAATGGAGTGCCAGCATGCGGGCGGCTGATAGCCGCCCCTACGATGGCAATTGGGGTGCCTGCACGGGCGGACAGGGTCGTTAGCGTAGCCGTCGGCGACGAAGGAGCCTTACGGATACGGCATACCCCTTGCGGGTGCCGCCCCTACGAGGGCGAATTATTTATGCTCTGCTTCGAATTTCTTCAGGCATTCGACGAGGGCTTCGACGCCGTCCTTCGGCATGGCGTTGTAGACCGACGCGCGCAGACCGCCGACGGACTTGTGACCCTTGAGGTTTTCGAAGCCTGCCGCCTTGGTATAGGCGATGACCTCGGCATCGAGATCCTTGTCGCCCGTGACAAACGGGATGTTCATCAGGCTTCGGTCCTCGGGAACGACGGTGCCTTGGAACATCTCGGAGGAATCGAGGAAGTCATAGAAGACCTTCGCCTTTTCGATGTTGCGCTGCTCCATTGCGCTAAGACCGCCGATCTTCTTGAGGTACTTGAAGACCTTGCCGCAGACGTAAATCGCCCAGCAGTTCGGCGTGTTGTACATGGAGCCTGCGTCGGCGTGGGTCTTGTACTGCAGGTAGATGGGCAGATCGGTCAGATCGTCGCGGATGAGATCCTCACGGATGATAACGACGACCATGCCGGCAGGACCGACATTCTTCTGCACGCCTGCGTAGATCATGCCGTAGTCGCTGACGTTGCAGGGCTTGGAGAGGAACATGGAGGACTGGTCGGAGACGAGGACATGTCCCTTCGTGTTCGGCAGCTTGTTCCATGTGACACCGTGGATCGTTTCGTTCTCGCAGATGTACACATAGTCCGTATCCTCGGGAATGTCGAGGTCGGAGCAGTCGGGGATGTAGGTATAGTTCTTGTCCTTCGAGGAGGCGGCGACGATGACCTCACCGACCTTCTTCGCTTCGGCAATCGCCTTCTTCGACCATGCGCCGGTCTCAATGTAGACCGCCTTGCCGTTCTTCATCAGGTTCATCGGGATCATGGAGAACTGGAGCGTTGCGCCGCCCTGAATGAACAGAACCTTGTAGTTGTCGGGAATGCCCATGAGATCGCGCAGATCCTGCTCTGCCTCGTCGATGATCTGCTGATAGACCTTCGAGCGGTGGGACATTTCCATGACGCACATGCCGGAGCCGCGATAGTTCATCATTTCGTCGCGGACTTCTTCGAGAACCTCCTCGGGCATGGTGGCGGGACCTGCGGAGAAATTGTAAGTACGACCGTATTTCATTCGTGTAGCCTCCTGTAATTTTTGGGCATCCTGCCCATTTATATCCATAGTATACGCCAACAATTTCAAATAATCAACAGGAAAAATCAAAAATAATTTTGCTGATAACAAAAATTTTGAGGTTTTTGAAAAAATCTGCGTTTCGCACAATTTACACTTACGCTTTTTGTGCAGCTTGACAACGGGGGGGATGGAGTGGTGTGCAGACGGTAGTTTCTGCACGCGGGCGGATACTATCCGCCCCTAAGGCGTGGGTTTCCGTTTTTCTCGTAGGGGCGGCTATCAGCCGCCCGCTGGTGCGGCGGAACGAGTGCAGTCGGCAGTTCCTGCGTGGGCGGACAAAGACGTCCGCCCCCACAGAAAAGAAAGATGCTAAGGAGTGCTGTTAGGAGTATCCTCGCCGCGGTATTTTCGGCGGGTTGCCATGCCGCCGCGAATGTGCCGTTCCGCCTTGTTCTGCGCTAAAATTGCGCTGACCTCCTCATACAGTGTGCGGTTGCAGTGCGGCAGCCGCTCGGAAAGATCCTTATGTACGGTCGATTTACTGATGCCGAACTGCTTTGCTGCGGCGCGGACGGTAGACCGATTTTCGATGATGTACACAGCCAAATCACAGGCTCGTTGTTCGATGTTCTCCCTCATGTATCTAACCCCCTTTTAGCTGTGCGTCCAACACAGGATATGCGCGCAGCGGGGGAAATATCCCAATGTGCGGTGCTCGGAGCGTCATATGGTACGCTTTGATCTGTACAGAAAACGCTTCTGTAAGACATATCCTCTTACAGAAGCGTTTCATTATAAGGGAACCTCTGCGGATTTATTCAGAGCCTCCTAAGATATTTTCAAAAGCCTTGGGGAATTCCGCCTCCGCGTAGCGGCGGAGGACAGCGCAGTATCCTTCGTAAGCGGCAAGTAGTTTTTCTGCCTCGGGCGAGAGCGTCGCACCTCCTCCGTGTTTGCCGCCCGTGGTGGATAGAAGCAATTTGAAGCCGAGCGCGGCCTCTGAGGTTTTGATGACTGTCCATGCCTTGGAATATGCCATCGCCATAGAAGCGGCGGCGGCGCGGAGCGACTTTTCCGATCTCACACGCCGCAGAAGCTCTGCGACGCCCGGACCGAAACACTTGCTCTCACCGAAGATGCGAACGGACAGTACGGGTCTGAAATTCTGTTCCATCAGCTTCAGTATAGCACAGTTTTTTCCGCCGCGTCAATATTTTTTCATTGCGTTGACGAATCGGACGAAATGTGTTATCCTATTTATAGAATAACGAATGTGAGGAACGCCATGTCAAATTTTGCAGAGCAATTGGCGGTGCGGCGCGGAGTAACGGCAATCATCGGCGGCGGCGGTAAAACGACGCTGCTGTATCGCCTTGCGAAGGAGCTTTCCGTGCAGGGTACGGTGATTGTCACGACCACAACGCATATTTTTGCGCCTGCGGATCTGCCGATTTCCGAAACGGGGGCAATGCCGCAGCCGATCCTATGCGTCGGAACGCCCTGCGGGGACGGAAAGCTGACCGCACCGCGTCAAGCAATGTCGGAGCTTGCCGCTTTAGCGGATTATGTGCTGGTAGAGGCGGACGGGGCAAAGCGCCTGCCCCTCAAGGCGCACGCGCCGCATGAGCCGGTTGTGCCGGCGGAGGCGAATCAGGTGATCTGTGTGGTCGGCGCGTCGGGCTTAAACGGAAGGGTATCCGAGACGGTGCACCGCCCCGAGCTGTTTGCCGCGCGGACGGGAGAGACAACGTTTGCCACGCCTGCCGCTGTTGCGAGGATGCTTTTGACGGAGGGGCTTCCTACGCGGCTGCTCATCAATCAGGTCGATACGCCCGAGCGGGCGGCGGCGGCGCGGGAGCTTGCGGAGCTGCTTCCTTGCCCGTGCGTCCTCGCGGCATTACAAAAAGGAGAGATACTATGCTCGTTTTGATTCGCGGCGCGGGCGATTTAGCCTCCGGCATCGCCCTGCGGCTTCATCATGCGCGGATGCAGGTCGTGATGACCGATCTTCCGCGTCCGACCGCGATCCGCCGCACGGTCTGCTTTTCACAGGCGATCTTATTCGGAACAATGACGGTCGAAGATGTGTGTGCCGTATTTGCGGAAACGCCTGCGCAGGCGCTTGAAATTCTGAAGGAGGGGAAAATCCCTGTTTTGGCAGACCCCGAGGCGAAGTGCATTGCGGAATTGCACCCCGACGCGGTGGTCGATGCGATCCTTGCCAAGCGGAATTTGGGAACAAAAATCACTGACGCGCCCTGCGTGGTCGGCGTCGGACCGGGCTTTACAGCAGGCATAGACTGCCACGCAGCGGTTGAGACGATGCGCGGACACACGCTCGGGCGCGTCATTACGGATGGCTCGCCTCTGCCAAACACCAACATCCCCGGCTTGATCGGCGGCTTTGCGGGCGAACGCGTTCTGCGCGCGCCGGCGGACGGCATTTTCCGTCAGACGCTCGAAATCGGCGCAATGGTGGAGCAGAACGAGATCGCGGGCTATGTGGGAGACGAGCCGATGCGCTGCCAGATCGGCGGTGTCCTGCGCGGTCTGCTTGCCGACGGAACACCTGTTCACAAGGGTATGAAGGCGGGCGATGTTGACCCGCGCGGCGATATTTCCTATTGCCATTTAGTCTCAGACAAGGCGCTTGCCATCGGCGGCGGTGTGTTGGAGGCGGTTTTACGGTTTACGGAGGGGCTTTGAAATGGAAGATATCAAATTGACAAAGCTGGCAAAATGCGCCGGCTGCGGGGCGAAGGTCGGCGCGGGTGTGCTGGCAAAGCTGTTGGACGGTATCCGCGTGCATCACGACCCGAATCTTTTGGTTGGATTTGATAAGTCGGACGATGCTTCGGTCTATCAGGTGACGGAGGAGCTTGCGCTTGTGCAGACGGTCGATTTCTTCCCGCCGATTGACGACGATCCCTATACCTTCGGGCAGATCGCAGCGACGAATGCGCTGTCGGACGTTTACGCGATGGGCGGCGAGCCGAAGCTGGCGCTCAACATTATGGCGGTGCCGGACAGCCTGCCGAAGGAGGCGGTGCATGCCCTGCTGCGCGGCGGCTATGACAAGGTATACGAGGCGGGCGCGATCATCACGGGCGGGCACAGCATCTTGGACGACGAGCCGAAGTACGGGCTTGCAGTGACAGGCTTTGTCCATCCGAAGAAGCTGCTCAAAAACTGCGGCGCAGAGGCGGGGGATGTCCTGTTTCTGACGAAACCGCTCGGCATCGGTATTTTGACGACGGCAGCACGTGTGGATCTCGTCTCTGAGGAGACGAAAGCGCTTGCAAAAAAACTGATGACGACGCTCAACAAGGGTGCGCGCGACGTGATGGTGAACTATCGCGTCCACGCCTGCACCGACGTGACCGGCTTTGCCCTGCTCGGACACGCCTTGGAGATGGCACAGGGCAGCGGCATGGAGCTGGAGATCGACACTGCGCAGATCGATCTGATTGAGGAGGCGCGCGGCTTTGCCGAGATGGGCATTTTGCCTGCGGGGATGTACCGCAACCGTGCCTTTGCGGAGACGGCGGTCGATGCGGGAGATGTGCCTCTCGCGGTGCAGGATATGCTCTATGACCCGCAGACCTCGGGTGGACTGCTGATCGCGGTGCATCCCGATGACGCGGATGCGCTCTATACCGATTTGAAGGCCGCAGTTCCTTCCGCGCAGAGAATCGGCACCGTCCACCACTATCGCGGCGGGAAGTATATTTTCCTCCGCTGAAAAAAGCATCCTCTGCTTCTTTACGAATCACCGATGAAAAAAGATGCTCCTTTTTCACCGGTGGTCAGTATCAATTGTTAGGGCAGAGGCAAAATAAGAGTAAAAAAGGGGGCTGCAAGCGGTTGCTTGCAGCCCCCTCAGAGTATGAATTAGCCCATGATATAGCGATAGAAAATCGCGGCGATTTGGGCGCGGGTGGCGTTGCCGAGCGGATCGAGCAAGCCGTCCGAGCCGTTGATGATCCCCTCACCGACAGCCCACTTCATCGCCTCGACCGCGTAGCCGTCCACCTTATCCGCGTCGGGGAAGGCGGACAGATTACCCGTGCCTTCCGGCGCTTCATTATAGCGGTGGAAAATGGTTGCGACCTGCTCGCGGGTGATGTTCTCCTCGGGAGAGAACACACCGATATCGGTACCGTTGACGATGCCGTTGGAAGCTGCCCAAATGACTGCGTCCGTGTACCACTCGCCGGCGGGGACATCCTTGAACGGATTCTCCAAGCCTTCCACGCTCGGTGAGCCTTCAAAGCGGTACAGAACGGTGACGAGCATTGCGCGAGTCAGATTGCCCTCGGGGTCAAACTTTCTTGTGCCGACGCCAAACATCAATTCGTTGGCAATGGCGAATTCGACCTCGCAGTGATACCACTGTGTCGGATCAAGATCGTCATAGGAATCAAACAGACACTCGTCAGCTTTGTCCAACAGCTTCTGCTCGATCAGACCGCAGCGATCGCAGAGGCGGAGTGCCAAGCCCTCTTCACAGCAGGTGGGCGCGATCCCGACGAACCACTCGCTCCACTTGTGACCGAGCGCCTCCAAAACGGTGTCGGCAAGCGTGATCTCGGTCTTGCCTTCCTTGTCACTGAAATACTTTTCGCAGACAGAGCAGTACCAATATGCGAGGTTGCCCTTTTCGGTGCAGGTTGCGGCCTTCTCTGCCGTTGCGGTCAGCTTATGACCGAGTGCCGGAACGGTCTTGCCTTCCGCAAGCTTCTCGCCGCAGTCGGTACAGTAGGTGTCGCCCGTGTAGCCGTCCTCGGTGCAGGTGGCGTCTACCTTGCCACTCACCTCGGTGTGCTCATGCGCGCAGGAGGTGGTGGGAAGACTGTAGAGGTTATAGATGTAGGCGCTGTCACCAGTCTTCAGACCGTAGGTCGTAAAGCCGCCGTAATATTCAAGCGCCTGATTCTTATTGCCGTTATACGCGGCGTTGACGCTGCGGATGTGGAAGCCGCCCTCAGTGGCTTCAAAGGACCAGAGACTGTATTCACTCTTTTCATCCGTCATGGACAGAGCGTTGCCCGTTGCGCCGGAGGTCATGTATTTACCGTCGGCATCAACAAAGAGGAAGTATTCGCCGTCCTTCTTCACGGTAAAGAGAGTCGAAGCGTTGTTTGTGCCGATCTGATCCTTGCCGGTTGTGAGATCGGCGGCGGGAGCAAGCTTTGTGCCGGAAGCAACATTGGAAACGAGCGAGTTGCCTGCGGGATAGTGGATCATAACGGTGTCGCCGTCCTTCAGTTTTGTCGGGTCGGAGACAAGATCGCCGATGTACTTGCCGGTTGCTTCGCCGGTCGTGATCTCACCGGTGTAGACAAGCTTCCAGTGAGACGGTGCGGGGGAGACACCGCCATTCTTCGCAGTCTCGTCCGCGACGAATTCCGCGATCAGATCCTGCACCACGCCGCCGCCGAGGTCATCGGTCTGCGACCAAACGGCATCCGTGGTGGTGTAGTCCGCAAACGGGCCGCTGGTGTTGCCGAGGTGATAGTTGTTGACTGCCATGATGTAGGTCTTGGCAGGATCAACCTCTCTGCCGTCGGCAAATTTCAGGTTGGTGATGCGGCTGTAGGCTTCCTTGGACATATCATATTCAAAGTCCAAGCCGTAGAAGACGGGGTTGGTGAAGTTTTCGCCCATAGTGGAGAAGACGGGCGTGCCGCTCGAGGTATTGACGGTGAAGTGCGTTGCCGCGTTGAATTCAAGCGCCTCCTTGATCTGTGCGCCGGTCATCGGAATCAGATAAAGGGTATTGTCATATTTGTAGAGACGGTAGATATCCTTCATGGACATCTTGCCGGGCTGTACGGTGTAGTTGCCGCTGACAACCACGGAGGTGGAGGAGCAGTCGACCGTCAGGTGGTCAAGACCGGTCTTTTCGTAAAGCGCCGCGACCTTCTCCTCGGTATCGTACTTTGCAGCCATGTACACGGAGCCGCGGGAAATCTGCGCGCGGTTGATGAGGTCGATGGTATCGGTCTGCTCAAGGTAGAACTTGGTGCTGGTGGACCAGTCGCCCTCCTTGATCGTGCCGAAGACCTGATTGACATAGTCGGAGGCAAGGGTGACATAGGGCTGGATCTTTTCCTTCAGCTTGGCATCTGCGGCGTAATTCTTCAGCGCAAGATCCTCGTGTGCCTTGAGCGTGATCGTGCCGTCGTCGTTGATGGCAAAGGTGGTGGAGGTCAGGTTGTTGCCGCCGCCGTTGACGACGATGACCTCGTTGCCTGCCTTGTCTTCATACTTCTTGCCGGAGTAGCCGCTGGAGTGGTCGTGTCCTGCGACGACCATGCCGATGCCCTCGGTGTTCTTGATCATCGAGAGAACCTGATTTTCGGAATTCTTGCCGAATTCGATGTCCTCGGGGGCTGCGCCGTCACCGAGACCGGAGTGGTAGGCGACGATGATGAAGTCAGCGCCCTCCGCCTTGACCTTGGCGATGTACTTCTCCGCTTCCCATGCTATCGAGCCGGTGGTGTTGTCGGGATGGGTGAAGACGATGCCGGGATAGTTGTCGGGCACGTCCCAACGCGGGCAGTCGGTGTTTTCAAAGCCGATGATGGCGATCTTGTAGTCCTTACCGCCGACGGTGAAGGTCTTGAACATATAGGGCGTAAAGACATTTTCGCCCTTGGTGTGGACACCGTCGGTGCCGTCATAGTAGAGGTTGGCGCACAGGCTCGTCACGACATTGCCCTGCGTGCCGTCTGCCAGATAGGCGCGGACATCGTTCATGAGATTCCATGCGTAGTTGAACTCGTGGTTGCCGACGGTGGCGGCGTCATAGCCGATCTCCTTCATGCTGAGCGCCATCGGGTTGGGCAGGTCGGTCAGACCCTGCTTTTGCAGCGAGAGCTGATAGCTGGAGACGGGCGTGCCCTGATAGGTGTCGCCGTTGTCGAGCAGAATGACATTCTCCTTCTCGGCGCGGATGCCTGCGACCGCAGTTGCGACATTGAGCATACTGTTTGTTGTCTTGACATCGTTCAGTACATTGGTGTCCCAGCAGCGCCCGTGCATATCCGTGGTGGACAGGACGGTGAACTCCCCGACCTCTGCCGCAGAAGCGGTGAGCGATAGAGGAGTGATGCCGACCAGCAGGGCGAGCATACAGATGAGTGCGAGGCTGCGTTTCAGAAAGTGTTTCATGATGTCCTCCTAAAAAATAGAATTGGGATGCCTCTGCCCTAATTCTACCCCTTTTCCCTGTGCGGTGCAAGGAGGAAAGGCAACGGCGCAGAAAAATCGGCAAAGTGTACAAGAAAAGGGAGGATTCTTGAAAGATTAGGCGCTCTCTTTTAATCATTCTGATATTTTGTTCTTTTTTCAAAAGAAGGATACCAAACTTGACGGTATCTATGATATAATAATTAAAATATACAACAGCTAAGGGAGTAACTCAACTATGACAACCGACCAATTATCCGCGCTTTTGACGGCTGACCCTGCGGCGGTGATCGAGAGCGACCGGCGGCATTATTTCAAGCAGATCCATCAGGCGGCGGCACTTGTTGCGGCAAATGCGGACAAGCGTCCCGTGATCTTATTGGCGGGACCCTCCGGCTCGGGCAAGACGACGACCGCGCTCCTGATCGAGCGCGAGCTGGACAGAATCGGTATGGAGACGCATACGCTGCAGATGGACGACTATTTTTCGCCCCTGACGCAGGAGGAACTGGCGCTCCTGAAGGAAAACAAACTCGACTTGGAGAAGCCGACGAGGGTAGACATCCCGTTCTTTCAGCAGCAGCTCGGACAGATCCTTGCGGGCGAGGAGGTGGAGCTTCCGCGCTATGATTTCAAGACGAGCAAGCGCGTCTTTGAAGGGAAAACGCTGCGCCGCAGACAGGGCGAGCTGGTCATTATGGAGGGCATCCACGCGCTCAACCCCGAGGTAACGGGCTACGCCGATCAGACCACGCGCGTCTATGTCTCCGTCCGCACCCGCATCACCGCGCACGACGGGACGGTACTGCATCCGTCCAAGATCCGCCTTGCCCGCCGCCTCCTGCGCGACCGCACGGGCAGAGGACGCGCCTTGACCGAGACGATCGGAATGCGGGAGCGCGTCGATCACGGCGAGCAGAAGTATATCATGCCCTTCAAGCAGCTTGCGCATTGCAGCGTGGACTCGTTCTATTCCGCTGAGATGGGTGTTTACCGTCCGTATCTGCTGCGCGATCTTGAGACGCTGCTGCCGCAGCATCCCGATCTTTCTGACATGGTGGAGATTCTGCGTGAGCTGCCCGATGTGGACAGCGCGCTGATTCCGCGAGATTCGCTTCTGCGCGAGTTCATCGGCGGCAGCGAGCTGGCATATTGATTGTCGGAGCGGCAATCAGCCGCCCGAATGCTGTAGAGAGGTACATATATGAAAAAATATATCGTCGCGCTTGATCAGGGGACGACCTCGAGCCGTGCCATAGTCTTTGACCGTGCACAGAACATCGTCGCTGTCGCCCAGAAAGAATTCCCGCAAATTTACCCGCAGTCGGGCTGGGTTGAGCACGATCCGATGGAGCTGTATTCGGGACAGTACGGCGTGATGATGGAGGCGATCATGCGCGGCGGTATTGACCCCGCCGAGATTGCTGCCATCGGTATCACCAACCAAAGAGAGACAACGGTCGTGTGGGATAAGACAACGGGAAAACCCGTTTATAATGCGATCGTCTGGCAGTGCCGCAGAACGGCGGAGATCTGCGACCGTCTGCGTGCGGAGGGCTGGGAGCAGTATATTAAGGACACCACGGGACTTGTCCTCGACGCGTATTTTTCCGCGACGAAGATCAAGTGGATTCTGGACCATGTGGAGGGCGCGCGGGAAAAGGCAAAACACGGTGAGCTGCTGTTCGGCACGGTCGATACATGGCTCCTGTGGAAGCTGACCGGCGGCAGAGTTCACGCAACGGACTATACCAACGCCTCGCGCACGATGCTCTACGATATACACAAGCTCTGCTGGGACGAAAAGCTTGCCGCTGTGCTTGATATTCCGATGCAGATGCTTCCCGAGGTGCGCGACAGCAGCGGGATATTGGGCTGCTGCAACGTGCAGGGCTGTGAAATCCCCATCGCGGGCATCGCGGGCGACCAGCAGGCGGCGCTGTTCGGGCAATGCTGCTTCTCGCGCGGCGACGCCAAAAACACCTACGGGACGGGCTGCTTCCTCCTGATGAACACGGGTGAGGAGGCGTGCGTCAGCCGTCACGGCTTGGTCACCACCATTGCCGCAGGCTTAAACGGAAAAATTACCTACGCGCTTGAAGGCAGTGTCTTTGTCGGCGGTGCGGTCATCCAGTGGCTGCGCGACGAGATGCGCTTTTTAAGCGATTCGCGTGACGCGGAGTACTATGCGAAGAAAGTCGATTCCACGGGCGGCGTGTATTTTGTTCCCGCGTTTACGGGTCTGGGCGCGCCGTATTGGGATATGTATGCGCGCGGCGCCATCGTCGGCATCACGCGCGGCACGAAGCCTGAGCATATCATCCGTGCCGCGCAGGAATCCATCGCCTATCAGAGCATGGACTTGGTTGAGGCGATGGAGAAGGACACGGGCGTACCGCTGCGGGCGCTGAAGGTAGACGGCGGCGCGAGCCGCGACGAATTCCTGATGCAGTTTCAGGCAGACATCCTCGGGAAGAAGGTTTTGCGGCCCGTTGTGCGTGAGACGACGGCGCTCGGCGCGGCGTATTTGGCGGGCTTGGCGGTCGGCTTTTGGCGCGATACGGACGAGATATGCAGCCTTTGGCGGTGCGACGTGGAGTTTGCGCCGCAGATGGACGAGCAGACCCGCGAATGCGGCAAGCAGGGCTGGGCAAAAGCGGTCGGCAGAAGCCGTGACTGGGCGCCGCATCCGTAAAGCAAGGGAAGCTCTTGCAGATTTATTCAGAGGCTCCACAGAAAGGTGCTTACAGGGCTGGGCGGGGTCGTCCGTTCCTACGGCGGCTCGGTGCGGAGTGCTCAAGATCGGCTGATTTTCTCGGTTGAGTTTTCTCAACCGGCGGTTGAATCGGCTTTTTTGCACTTTAACCTTCAGATGATTGCTTTTTTCGCTTTGTTGTGGCATGATGAAAGCACAAAAAGGAGGCAACAATTATGAACAACAAAACAATCGGCGACCGCATCAAATTTCACCGCAAACGCCTTGGCATGACGCAGGAGCAGCTTGCAGAGCGCATGGGCGTGAGCGCGCAGGCGGTCAGCAAATGGGAGAACAATCTGTCCTGTCCGGACATCTCCGTGCTGCCGGAGCTTGCCGCGATTTTCGGCATTTCAGTCGATGAACTGCTCGGCAAGAACCCGCCCGTCGGCGAAACGGTGCATGAGGCGGAGGTCGTCGAAGATGTGGAGAAAGGCAAACGCGCTTCGTCCGTATCATGGGAGTGGGAGAGCGGCGGCATGAGCGTGAAGCTCGGCAGCGTCTTTTTCGCCCTTTATATTCTCGTCGTTGGCGGCTTGCTGCTGATGAATCACCTCTGCGCTTTTGATGTTTCTTGGTGGACAGTGCTGTGGACGAGCGCGCTGATCTTTATCGGTATTTCAAGTCAGCGCGGACATTTCTCTCTGTTCGGGTTGGTGATGTCGCTTGCGGGTCTGTATTTCCTGCTTTCGGCATACGGTGTGATCAAGGTGGAGCTTGGCTGGGGCGTCGTATTCCCGATCGTGCTTCTGCTTTGGGGCGCAAGTCTTCTCCTTGACATCCTGTTCGGCAAGCACCGCAGACATCACGGCAAGAGCAAGACCACCGTACACAATAACAAAAAGCTGCATCACGAGTATAGCTGCGACGACGGCTATCTGCACTGCGAAATGAGCTTCGGCGAGTATCGCGCCGCTGTGGTCACGCCGATGCTCAAGGGCGGCAGTATTGACAGCAGCTTCGGCGACTTTACCGTGGATTTCTCCGCCTGTGAATCGCTTGCGCCGAATTGCCGCATTGATGTGGACAACAGCTTCGGCGAGTTGATTCTCCTCGTGCCGGATAAGTTCCGCGCGGAGGTGAACAAGGACGGCGGCATTGCCGCAAACATCGAGATCAAGGGCACGCCTGCCGCACAGACGCAGGGCGTGCTGTTCCTCGAAATTGACAACAGCTTCGGCAATGTCGTGCTGCGGTATGTCTGACTGTGCTGCGTGAAGCGTTCGCAGGGCAGGAACATGTCCCTGCCGTTCCGCAAAGTGGCAAATGATGCGGGTGAGTGAGCTTGTACGCAGTCGGTGATTCCTGCACGAGATTGCCACGCCTCGTTCCTCGGCTCGCAATGACACGGGAGAACTGCCCTGCTTGTCATTGCGAGGGCGCTTGCGCCCGTGGCAATCTCCGGCTGAAGGTTTGTACGCAGCTGATGGTATCTGCACCGGCTTATGACATGTTACCGGCTTATAAGAGGAAAAATACACCCTCTGCACTTGGGGCAGAGGGTGTATTTTTTAGGTTTCCGGCTTATTGCCGCCGCCGCTCTTGCGGCGCTTGCGGTAATAGCGGTGATGATTGTTGCTTTTCGGTTTCTGTGTACCTGCCGCTTCCGCTTCGCTCTCAGCGGGCTTCGGAGCGGTTTTTTCTGCCTTGGGAGTGGGCTTTTCCGACTTTTGCGCGGGTTTTTCCGCTTTCTGTGTCGGCTTTTCGGCAGATTCCGTTTTTTCGGCGGGCTTGCGGTTTCTTCCGCCTCTGCGACGGCGCTTGCTTTTCTGTTCTCCTTGCATCTCCTCCTCGGAGGTCGTCTGCGGGGCAAGCGTCGAAGTGTCCTTACGCAGGACGACCGGCTCAAGATAGGTGGAGAAGCCGGTGTCCTCCGGCTTCTTGTGCGGCTTGCCGCCGGAGATCGGCGCGAGATCCTCGGGGATCGGCTCGTCATTTTTCTTGGCCTTGCCGTTGCGCAGGACGCAGATGTCGCAGTTATGGTGACAAACCACCGTGTCCGGCTGCTTCTCTAAGCGCACGCGGACGCTCTGCTTGAGCAGACTGACCTCGGTGACCGTGCCGCGCCCGTCGGGGGTATCGACAAAGGATTCGGGCTTCGGACTGGTGCGGAGCAAATCCTCATATGCTTCCTGCTCATAGTTGAGGCAGCACATCAGCCGGCCGCAGGTGCCCGAAATCTTTGTGGGATTCAGGCTGAGATTCTGCGTTTTCGCCATCTTGATTGAGACGGGCTGGAAGTCATCCAAAAACTCGCGGCAGCAGAAGGGCCTGCCGCAGATGCCGAGTCCGCCGACCATCTTTGCCTTGTCGCGCACACCGATTTGGCGCAGCTCAATACGGGTGCGCAGGACGGAGGCGAGATTCTTTACCAGCTCGCGGAAGTCTACGCGCCCGTCGGCGGTGAAGAAAAAGAGAATCTTACTGCCGTCAAAAGCGTATTCCGTGGAGACAAGCTGCATATCGAGCTTCAGCTCGGCAATCTTTTGCTGGCAGACCTCGTGGGCATGCTTCTCACGCTGGCGGTTTTCCGCGTCGATGCGCTTATCCTGCTGCGTGGCAAGACGCAAAACAGGACGCAGCGGCGCGACGACCTCTTTTGACGTGACAGTATGGTTGCCGCGCGTACACTTGCCGAATTCGGGACCGCGCGCGGTGTCGATGATGACCTCATCGCCTGCTTTGACCGTCAGGCTGACAGGGTCAAAATAATAAATCTTTGTGCCGTTGCGGAACTGAATATCACAGACGGTGACAAGCTCCTGCTTGGCGGAATTGTTGGGATTATTTTCCATAGTAGCTCCTTATGAATGTGAGTTGATACGAACGAAGAGCGCTCCGCAGAGGTGCGCCGCGCCGACGTTGGCATCAAGCAGCGTCAGCGCTTCCTTGACCGCGTCTGCGGCGGCCAACAGCTCGGCGGAAGAGCGCGAAAGCGCAATTGCGGAGGATTCCGGACGCAGCGGCGGCTGTCCGTTTTGTGCAGTGAGCGCCGAGACAAGCAGGGCGTGCCATTGCAGAAGAATTGGGCGAAGCTGCTCGCGCTTGAGCTTTTCCATCGGTACGAGGACGCGAAGCAGCCCACCGCTGCTCCGCGCGGCGTAGGCAGCGGCGAAGTCTGCGGTCTGCGGCAAAAGCGAGGCATTCTCCTGCGCGAGCTTCAGCGCCTGCCCCAAATAGCCGCCGGAGCGGAGGGCGGCAGCGCGCAGCGTCTGTATCTCGGCGTCGGGCAGCCGTTTTTGCAGCGCGGAAAGCAGCACATCGTCGGGAAGCGGCGAAAGGCGCAGTTCGACGCATCGGCTGCGGATGGTCGGCAGCAGGCGCGACGCGTTATCGCTTAAAAGGAGAAAGACGCCGTAAGCGGGCGGCTCCTCAATGCATTTTAACAGTGCATTTTGCCCTTGCGGATTCAAGTCCTGTGCACGGGGAAAGATATAAATTTTTTTTGCACCCTCGTTCGGGCGAATATAGAGATCGGCACACGCGTCGCGCACCAATTTTACGGATACGCCCTTTTTGTCCGGCTCGTCTACCGTGATGATGTCGGGGTGCATTCCGTCGAGCGCCTTGCGGCACTGCGGGCAGCGGCAGCAGGGCTTTCGCTCCTGCGTGCATTGCATCGCGGCGGAAAGCAGTTTTGCCAGCGTGTGCTTGCCCGAGCCTTCGGGACCGGAAAGCAAATAGCAATGCGAAAGCTGTCCCTTCGAGAGCGCGGTGGAAAGGCGCTGTTTTAATGCTTCGTTTCCGAGAAGCGTTCCTAATTCCATCCGATTCTCCTCCATGACGGCTTTCAACAATTCATTATAGCATCTTTTCAGCGGTATTTCTACAATTATTTTGAAAAAACCGAAATTTTCCGAAGAAATCGGAGTCAATCGAACGCCAAGCCGAGGTATGCTGCCCCGGGGACGGAAATATTGCCGAGCGGCTTAACCATCCCGAAGGGTGTCTGACCGTCCGCCGTGCGCACGAGAGCCTCTCTGCAGCGGAGCTTCTCGGCAAGATATGCGGCGGCTTCGGGACAATCGGGCAGCAGCTCCTTGCACAGCAGGCGCTCGCCCGCAAGCTCGGCGGCACAGCAGCAGATGAACGCCTCGGTCTCGATGCGGAAAAGTCCCGCGCCTGCGCTTGCCTGCCATTGCAGCAGCGGCAGGGGATAGGACAAAAACGCTCCGTAAAGCTGCATTTCTCGCAGATTCTGATAGCCGTCTGCATCAAGCTTGGTGATTTTTGCCGTTCCTTTCTTTGCGGAAACGGTATATTCTTTGTGAAAAAATGCGGTTTGATATCCGAATTTTTGATAAAACCCAAATAATCCCTTGCTTGACGGCACAAGGGCGGCAAAGCTGCAGCCCTCTTTCTGCAACGCATTCTCCGCATATGCCAGCAGCGCGCCGCACAAGCCCCGATTGCGTTGCTGCGGCGCAGTGCAGACGGCGTAGAGATACGCTGCTGGGAAGCTCTCGCCCGCCTCGTTCACGAGTGCCGTCGGCAGGGCGCAAAGCATCGCGACGGGTGTTTTCCCCTCATAGGCGGCAAACACGCGAATATCCTGCCAAAGCGCGCGCCAAAAGGCGTTGATCTGCATCGCTTCGTCTCCAAAGCAGGTCTGCCAGAGTGCCGTCAGTGCGGGCAGATCTTTTTTTTGTGCCTGCGCAAAATATGCCATCACAGTGCCTCCGCAACGGTTTTTTCCAACAAAAGGTCAGGGAAATAGCTTTCTTTTGCGCGCCGCAGACCCTCAAGACCCATGTCGTCCTCGCGGTTGAGAAAGCGGATTTCAGGACAGGCGGCGCGGATGCGGCGGGCGAACTCGCGGTTAACAATGGGATAAGCGCCGTTGATCTGCGCAAGCGCCTTTTCAAAGTTGACGTCAAAGGTGTCCTCTTGAATGCGGTTTCCCATCGAAAAAGCAACGTCGCCGTCCGCAGTCTCGAGCAAGATCCCAACCATATGCAGCTTGTCAAAGTACGAGAACGCCTTGCTTAACGCGGTTTTCTCGCTTGTATAATCGGTGTCGGGATTCTCCTGTTCATGCTCTGCGTACCAGTGTTCGGCAAATGCTGCACAGCGCGGCAGAAGCTCCTTCGTCAGCGGCAGGACGCGGTAGTCGGGGTAGGTTTCCTCAAAACGGTTGCAGTGGTTGCGCTTGGCCTGCAGCTTCTTGCCGTGCAGCTCCGCGAGGCGGTCAATGTCATAGACATAGTCAAAGCTGTCACGGGTGGGATAGTAGGCAAAAGTCTGCGGAAACCGCGCTTGCAGCCATGCCGTCTCCTCAGGCAGCAAGCCGAACAGGCGGAAAGGAATGCCCCGCTCATGGGCGTCCTCACGCAAAAGGGCGAGCAGCGCTTGACGGTCGCCGCCCTGCGGCATCAGATAGGAATACCACGAGCCAAAACGGCTTAAAATGAGCGGAACGCTATCGGCAAAGGCGACGCGCTGATCGCCCCAAAGAAAGAGATTGGCAAAGGAATATTCGCTCCCGTGCCCTTCAGCTTGATAGAAGTGTGCGTGTAGAATATCACGGTCAGAGGGGAGAATTTTGCGAAAGTTCAGCATAAATACCTCGGTTCTTATTTTTATTCTTCGGTTATTTTACCACAGCTGCCGGCAATTTACAATGCCGGAGTTGAAAAAACGCAAGTGGTGTTGTATAATGACACACAAATAGAAAGGTATGCTGATTGACTGAATGATACACTTTCTCTATTATAACTAACGGGGGTATACATACATGGGAGAAGGAATGCTTCGCTTTTATCGCACAAAGATAAAAAAAGAATATAAAATCGCATTTGTGATAACTTTTTTAATCACTATGCTGATTCATTTCTACAAGATTGCAAACACCTTACCCAACCACGATTCCATATTAAATTACTACGCGGATCAAAATGTCCTTGCCTCCGGAAGATGGGCGCTTTCGTTGGCTTGCGGAATAAGTTCCTTCTATGATTTGCCTTGGATCAACGGACTGCTTTCCTGCGCTTTTATCGCATTGACTGTTGTTGTGATTGTAGCGCTGTTCAAACTGAAGAATCCTGTCGTTATCGGATTGATTGGTGCGTTACTTGCAGCCTCGCCTGCTACAACAGAAACATTTTTCTTTTTGTATACAGCCGATGGATATATGATTGCAATGTTTTTAGCTGCATTAGCCGTCTATTTCTCAAGGATGGAAGAAACTCGTTTCTCCAGGTTGATCCTGAGCGGTGTGTGCATTTGTGTTTCCTGCGGCATTTATCAGGCCTATGTTTCTTTCGCGTTGCTTTTAGCGGTATGCTATTTTATTGATGACCTGCTGCAAGACAATCACAGCAAGCAGGCTTGCCTCAAATGGGTATTGCGCCAGGTGATTATTTATATCGTCTCTCTTGCTGTTTACTATGTTATTTGGAAATTATGTATGCAGCTTGGCGGTATAGCTGCAAACAATTATTTGGGCATTGCCGAAGTTGGAAAAATCAGTTTTGGACTCCTTGCAAGAGGCTTGCTTAATTCCATTAAAGCTACGATTCTGTATTTCCTGCAATGGAATATTTTGGCGCATGGCTTAACGCCATACAATGCACTGAATATCGTTTTCCTAATAGCAGCGGCAGTTGGGCTGCTGATTTCCTGCGTGAAAAGCGGGATTTTTAAGAGAAAATGGGCATTTGGCTTAATGCTTCTTTGCTTGATCGCAATTGCTCCGTTTGCATCCATCTGGTGTTTTACGTCAGATTTAGTAATATACCGAGCAATCATGCATCAAAGCCTGATATTAGTATTTATTCTGATAGTGCTGCTCTACGAAAGATGGGCAAAAAATATCGCGAAGAATGCTGTATGTATTCTTATGATTTTAATAACAATGAATAATGCGCTAATGGCTAACATCGGCTATTTTTATCTGAACATATCTTATGAGCGCACTTATGCAGATGGCATGGAGATGGTGATGAGAATCCGTGACTTCCGGAAAGAATTTGATTTTGAAAAAATCGCTTTTGTCGGTTCACGTGTCTGTGAAGTGAAATACGATGTTTTTGATCCTGTAACAAATGAAATGCAAATTATAGGAAACATATATCCCTTCGCGGGCGGGATAGACAAAACAATGCTCTTTGATTCCGAACATACAACAGAATTCTTAAAAATCACATTTGACTTGAATGGATTGGATTTAGACTCTTTGAACATGGAGCAAAGGAATGAGTTGCTTAATACGGAGGAAGTTATGGCTATGGGATGCTGGCCGGCTGACGATTCCGTTGCTGTAATTGGCGATATGCTTGTGATTAAGCTTTCTGACAAGCCGGAGGAGGCTGTCGGTATCACCACGGGTATGAGTCAGCAGATCACATAGGAAGCCAAATAGCTGCTCTTATACTTGGGAAGCTATGAACAAGTCGGCTGCGGCGCTCAGCGGATTTTTTTGCTCAAACTTTTCGGTTTGCAAACCTTGAAATACACAAAGTATTCCCGCAGTTATCAAACCTCAATTTGCGGCAAATTCTTTCCCGATCGCTCTTGCGGATTTATTCAGAGTTTCCTTATTGCGGTATTGCGGGTAAGATAATAACAGGAAAAGTGGGTGCGGTTATGAGACGAATCTTGGTTGCCATGTCGGGCGGCGTGGACAGTGCTGCTGCGTGCCTGCTGCTGAAAAAGCAGGGCTGCGAGGTCGGCGGCGCGACCATGCTGCTCCGGGACGGCGGCGAAGCCGAAGCGGAGGATGCCCGCCGTGCGGCGGAACAGATGGGGATCGACTTTCACCTTTTCGACCTTCGTCGGGAATTTCAGAAGAATGTCATTGACGAATTTACGCGCGTTTATCAAACGGGCGGCACGCCGAATCCTTGCGTCGTGTGCAACCGGACGATGAAATTCGGCGTTTTTTTGGACAAGGCGTTAGTGCTTGGCTATGACGGCATTGCCACGGGACACTATGCCCGCATTGAGGAGAAGAACGGGCGCTATGTTCTGCGCACCGCTCGCGACCGCGCAAAGGACCAGACCTATATGCTCTGCGGCTTGAGCCAATGGCAGCTTGCGCATACGCTGTTCCCGCTCGGCACGGTCGAAAGTAAAGCGGAGATTCGTGCCTTGGCGGAGCAGGCGGGGTTAGCGCTTTCGCGCAAGCACGATTCGCAGGATATCTGCTTTGTGCCGGACGGCGACTATATGGCGTATCTGACCGCGCACGGGCTTGTCCCGCAGGCGGGGAATTTCATCACGCAGCGGCGTGGCTTGGGCATTGCGCTCGGGCAGCGCACCTATGTTCTCGGCAAGCGCGGCGCGGATGTCATTCTCGGAGACGAGGCCGGGCTGTTTGCGCGGCGCGTCGCGGTCGGGGAGGTCAACTATCTCCCGTTTGATCAGCCGGAAGCACCCTTGCGCGTGCAGGCAAAGCTCCGCTATACGACGAAATTCGCCGACGCGCTGCTGCTGCCGACCGACGACGGCTGTGAGCTGCGCTTTGACACGCCGCAGCGGGCGCCGACCCCGGGGCAGACCGCTGCATTCTTTGACGGCGAATATCTCGTCGGCGGCGGCACGATTCTCGGAAGCATCGAGGAATAAATCAACATTGATTATGGAGGAAACAAACATGAAAAAACTGATTGCAATTTTACTGTCACTGACGATGGTGCTCTGCCTGCTTGCGGGCTGCAAGGACGACGAAACGGCGAATGGCGGGAAGCACCATGTGGAGATCGAGGTCGAGAACTACGGCACGATCACTGTGGAGCTGGACGCGGATGCTGCGCCGATCACGGTTGCAAACTTCCTCAAGCTGGCGCAGGAGGGCTTTTATAACGGTCTGACCTTCCACCGCATTATGAAGGGCTTCATGATGCAGGGCGGCGATCCCGAGGGCACGGGCATGGGCGGCTCCGATGAGACGATCAAGGGCGAATTTTCCGCCAACGGGGTGAACAATCCCCTTTCCCACACGCGCGGCGCGATCTCGATGGCGCGCAACAGCCTCAGCATGGACAGCGCAAGCTCGCAATTTTTCATCGTCCATCAAGATTCGACCTTCCTTGACGGGGATTATGCCTGCTTCGGCTATGTCACGAGCGGTATGGATGTGGTAGATGCCATTTGTAAGGACGCGAAGCCGACGGACGGCAACGGCTCGATCGCTGCCGATCAGCAGCCTGTCATTACGGAAATTCGGGTGATCGACTGATGGCAAAATCACTGGTGCTGGCGGAGAAGCCCTCCGTCGGGCGGGAGCTTGCCCGCGTCCTCGGCTGCAAGCGCGAGGGCTATTTGGAGGGCGACCGCTATGTGGTCACTTGGGCGCTCGGACATTTGGTCACGCTTGCCGACCCCGATGTTTATGAGAAAAAGTGGGAGAAGTGGAATATGGAGGACCTGCCCATGCTCCCGCAGAATATGAAGCTCGTCGTCATTCCGCAGACGGGCAAGCAGTTCCGCGTCGTGCAGAGCCTCATGAAGCGCGGGGATATTTCGGAGCTGATCATTGCTACCGACGCGGGGCGTGAGGGCGAGTTGGTCGCACGCTGGATCATGGCGAAGGCGGGGTGGAAGAAGCCGACAAAGCGTCTTTGGATCTCCTCACAGACCGACCGCGCCATTAAGGAAGGCTTCGCGAAGCTCCGTCCCGCGAGCGAGTATGACAATCTCTACCGCTCCGCGCAGGCGAGAAGCGAGGCGGACTGGCTGGTAGGTTTGAATGTCACCCGTGCGCTGACCTGCCGCCACAACGCACAGCTTTCTGCCGGGCGTGTGCAGACGCCGACGCTGGCGCTCATCGTGCAGCGGGAGCGCGAGATTCGGAATTTTGTCCCGAAGGATTATTGGGGCGTGCGCCTCAAGGCGGGCGGCTTCAGCGCGGTTTGGCGCGACAAGAACAACAATTCCCGCACCTTTGACAAGGCATTGGCGGAGAAGATCGCCGCCGCGTGCCAGAACGGGGAGGCAGTCTTGACGCAGGTGCGCAAGATGCGCCGCATGACGCCGCCGCCTGCTGCCTACGACCTGACGGAGCTGCAGCGCGACGCGAACAAAAAATTCGCCTACTCTGCGAAGGAGACGCTGAATCTCATGCAGTCGCTCTATGAGCAGCATAAGCTTCTGACCTATCCGCGCACGGACTCGCGCTATATCTCCGACGACGTTGTGCCGACCCTCCCCGAACGCCTCAAGGCGGTCATGGTCGATCAGTATAAGCCCTTTGCGCAGGAGATCATGCGCAATCGTCCGCTGAAGACGAAGTATCTCGTCAACAACGCGAAGGTCACCGACCACCACGCCATCATTCCGACCGAGGAATCACCCGACCTGTGGCAGCTTTCGGGACCGGAGCGCAATATCTACGACCTCGTCGTGCGGCGCTTTTTGGCGGTTCTGATGCCGTCGCAGGAATATGAGGAGGTCGAGCTGACCCTTACCGTCGCGGGCAATACCTTCACGGCGAAGGGCAAGATTATTCAAAATATGGGCTGGCGCGCGGTCTATGACAAGAGCTTTTCTTTGGACGAGGACGAGGAGGACACGCAGAGCCTCCCGCCTGTGACACAGGGGCAGAAGCTGAAGGTCAGCTCTGTGCAGGTGACGAGCGGTAAGACACCGCCTCCGCCGCGCTACACCGAAGCGACCCTGCTTACCGCGATGGAGCATCCGCAGGCGCAGGTGGAGGACAAGAATCTGCGTAAAATTTTGGAGGAGACGAGCGGACTCGGTACGCCCGCAACCCGTGCGGACATCATCGAGAAGCTGTTCTCTGCCTTTTACATCGAGCGGCGCGGGAAGGAGCTTGTCCCGACCTCGAAGGGAATGCAGCTCGTCGAGTTAGCGCCTGCCGACCTGCGCTCCGCCGCTTTGACCGCCCAATGGGAGGATCGGCTGGCGCGGATTGCAAAGGGACAGGAGCGCGACACGAAGTTTGTCGAGGAGATGCGCGCCTATGCCACAAAGCTGGTCGCCGCCGTCAAGGCAAGCGACGCGAAATACACCCATGACAATCAGACGCGCAAGACCTGTCCCGACTGCGGCAAGTTCCTCCTGCTCGTCAAGGGGAAGCGCGGCGAAATGCTCGTCTGCCCCGACCGCGAGTGCGGCTACCGCAAGAGTGTGACGCAGGTGACGAACGCCCGCTGTCCGAACTGCTTCAAGAAGATGGAGCTGCGCGGCGAGGGCGAGAATCAGATGTTCGCCTGCGTCTGCGGCTACCGCGAGAAGCTCTCGGCGTTTAAGGAACGCAAGGAGAGTGCCGGCGCGGGCAAGCGCGATGTGGCGAAATTCATGCAGAGCCAAAAAGAGGAAAAGCCCATCAACACCGGCATGGCAGACGCCCTTGCCAAGTGGCTGGAGAGCCAAAAGAAATAAAAGAAACCTCTCTGCGAGTTGTTTGCAGAGAGGTTTCAATCTGTCAAAGAAGTCCCGTTTTTGTTTAACAAAAGCAGGAGTCCTTTGAGAGACTTCCCTTGCTTTTGCCCTTATGGGCAGAAGCAAGGGAAACTTTTTTGTGTTCTCCGATGAAGAATGTGCTTTACTGACGGGGAGCTTGCTCCGTGGTATAGGTGAGCGGAATGCCGTAGAATGCCTCATACGTTTCCTTGAAAAAGGCATAATTCTCATCGCGGAGCTTTTCACGGGCGGCAAAGCGCCCGAGCGTCTCGTCGGGATAGATCGGCTTGCCGATATGCGGTGTGTATTCCTGCACGGGGAAGCCGTCCGCACCGATATTTTTACTGTCTTTTAACGTGATGAAGCAAGGCACGACCGGCACGCGGTTTTTGACCGCCATATCGAAAGCGCCTGATTTCAGAGGCTTTGGCTTGCGGTAGTTCCACCACATACTCTGCTCGGGGTAGATCAAAATACAGTTACCCTCTTCGAGCGCCGTGCTTACCGCGCGCAGGAGCTTTTTCATTGTCTCCATGTTCGAGCTGAGCGGCAGGGTGTTGCAGTGGCGCATTAAAAAGCCGTAAAAGCCGCCGAAGGAGGTGTAGTTGCCCTCGCGAATGATGCGGTACATCCGCTTCTTGTGATGTGAGGCGTCAAAGACGCGCTGCATGACAAAGCTGTCCAAGGGATTAAAATGGTTGCAGGTGATAATGGCACCGCCCTCGACCTGCGTCAGATGTTCTACACCCACCGGCTTATGCAGAATGATCTGCTTTTTCATCTGCGCGATTCCGAAAAACGCATATGCTGCGAGAAATGCCGCCTTGCGCTGCACCGCGCCCCAAACGCCTTTGTTCAGGTATTCGATCTCGTCGGGCAGAAGCACTCTGCTTTCGGGATCGTCCTCGACATCGACATCAAATCTGCCCGTTCGTTCATATTCCGCGATCTTTTCCAGCACGGCGAGGCGGTCCGCCGCGCGCGGGATCTCCCGTTGCCTCATTGCGGGACGAGTCGGCAGATTTGCCGATGAATGCGGGCATTTTCCGTCGCATCAGCCGCCTGCGCCCGCGCGAGCGTGAGGAGGTTGCGTGTTTCCGAGGCGGATTGCCGCCGCTGCTGCTCGGAATAGCTCCGCCGCACGGCGCGGACATCGTCGGCATACGCACAGCGGTCGGCATAGTGCCAAAACAGCCCGCCGTAGGGAACATTATCCTTGTGCCACGGTTTATTGTCCAGATTAAAGTGGACAAGCTTCGTATCCGGCTTCTCCGCCTCAAAGGGCATGGTGTTCCACTCCCTGCCCAAAAGTACGGTTCGATTCTTGCAAATTACATTCAAATAGTCCTGATCCTGTGCAATGTTGAACTTGACTGCGTCCAACAGAGAGAGGAAGACGTTTTGAAAGCCGTATTCCCGCATGGCGCGCAGATTCATCAGCAGCACGCCCGCGTTGAAATATTCCTCGCTGCTGTCCAATCCGACACGATTGGTGGCATAAAGGCGCAGACTTTCCTCGCGCTCAATAAAGGTGTCGGGAATCGCCGCCGCCAAGTGGTCGCCAAGCTCCGTATCGTAGAGCTGCGCAATATCTCCCTGTATGACCAAATCACTGTCAAGATACAAAGCGCGATCCAACGACGGGAACAGGTCGGGAATAAACAGACGGTAATAGGTCGTGCGGGAATAATAGTCGCGGGTGTGCAAACGGGCGGAAAACGCCTCCACGGTGTCGGTAATATCGTGGAACGCAATGGAGAAAACGCCGCCGTCAAACGCCTCCGTGAGCCGTGCGATATTCTCCGGGGACAGCCCCGTGTGGAGAATATGGAGAAAATAGCGACGGTTCGGGTCGCAGTTTGCCCGCAGAGATTCCAGCGTCACCGCGAGGAAGGGTACATAAGCGTCGTCGCAGGAAAAAAACAACTGTACATCAGTTTGCATCATTTTGAAAGTCCTCCTTGAGTTTCAGATATTCCTCCAACACATCGTTAAAGCAGGTGTAGCCGAATTTCTCCTGCACGCGCTGCACGTGCCACTGCTTGATGTTTTCCGTGTGTGGATAGGGAAGATAGAACAGCCGCTTGGAAAAATGCCGCACCACGGTGCTTTTGTATAAGAACTTTTGGTCGTTGAAGCGGTGCGGCAGCACCTTGCGGCATGTTGTCGAGCGGATCAGTGCGGATTGGTCGGCAAAGGGCAGCTTTTTCGTCCGAAGGAGCTGCCGTGCCTTTTCAAAAATGCCCGTCTCACGGCATTTTTTCATGTTGAACAGTAGGACGCCCGCGTTGATATAGTTCGGGTGAATGAGAAAATGCCCGTAATGGTCGCGCGCGGCGGCATATTCGACCGTTGAGACGTCAATATCGTATAAAAGCCCGGCGTCCTTATGCAGCATCACATCCGCGTCGAGATACAGCAGCTTGTCCGGCATGGGGAGAAGATCTGCCAGCAGGCGCAGCAGAGTGTAGGGCGAGCAGTAGCAGTTTTCGTTGGCGTTCTGCCGCAGATGCGTCTCATAGAGCGCCGTAACATCATGCAGGACAACCTGTGTTTTCGGATTGTGACGGCGGAGCGCCTGCGCAAGAAACGCCGCGTGCTTTTCGGTCAGAGGTGTGTAGTTCGGAGACAGACGCGTCAGCGCCATCGTGTAAAGATGGACCGTGATCGGGCGCGGCGTGGGCAGGCGGTGCACGACGGACAGGGCAGAGGTCAGCACGCCGTCAAAAACGCCTTCGTTGCCGCAGTAGAGAAGATTCATCATTCACTTTTACCTCGTTTTTCGTAGCGGATGTATTCGCAGTCGCTCAGCGCGCTGCGCTCCTGCATGGCGGCGTGAATTCTGTCATGCAGTTCCTGTGCCCGCTCGCGCGTCGGCACTGCGGTGTCGGGATAGAACGGCCCGTCCAGATAGGTGACGGTCTTTGGCTTCTTTCCTGCACCGCGCGAACGGTAGGTCGTCGTCATGGCAAAGCTGGGAGCGTTGTACTCCACGGGATATTTCATGGAAGTTGCGGGAAAATCACGAATGCCCGTATAGTACGGCCAAATGTGCGCCTCGGGGTAAATCGCGACGCACCTTCCCTGCAAAATGCGCTTCTCCACGGCGTTTTTGAAATTGCGCATTGCCTTGAGATTCGACGGCAGCGGGAGCGCGCCCAAATAGGGCGTCACTCTGCCCAAAAACGGCATGGAGACATTGTTCGGATGCACAATGACAAATACGCTTTTCGGGAAGGTCGCCAGCGTGGGCAGAAAGGCGTCCGCGATCTCCTGCGTGTGATTGGCATAGAGGAAGAAGCCCTCCTTCTTTACTGTCTTCAGAACCCGACGGTTTTTAACTTTGAAGCGCAGTGTGCATTTGCAGTAAAGATAGGCAAGAGGCGTGGCGATCAGACGGTAGGAGAGCCAGCGCAGAATGCTCCATGCAGGCTCGCGCCGCAGATAGCGGTAGTTTTCGTCAATCCGCTTCGGCGTGATCACGGCGGAAGAGAATTCGTCGCTTCGCTCATCGGTGTAATATACGGTTTTAATCGGAAGAGACTGCGGTTTTTTCATAGAAAAAACCTCCTGCGTTTTTGTCGAAAAACCTCGCGCGGCGGCGAAATAAATCGGCTTTCCGTACCTTATCCGATCTCAGAGAAAATTGCAAGAGAAAACGCATCATCCGCGCTCTACAATTTCGGAGCGGCTTGCGAGAGATGGTTTAGCCTCTCCGAGAATCAAAAAAAGCGACTCTCGCGCAGCGAGAGTCGCGAGAAATTCAACATTTCGGCAAAGAATTTCTTGATTTTTCGGTCATTTTATGGTAAAATCAATTCCTACATCAGAAAGAGAAAAGAAGTTCGGTATTTCCGCACGAAAACAGGTTGGGCTTATGGAAAACATCAGAGAAATCGTAAGAGAAAACTTGGTGAAGCTGCGCAAAGAGCGCAAACTGACGCAGATCGAGCTGTCGCAGAAAATCGGCTATTCCGACAAGGCGATCTCCCGTTGGGAGACGGGCGAGGTCACGCCCGATATCGAGACGCTTGATGCGCTGGCGGAGCTTTACGGCGTTCCGATCGCCGCCTTTTTCGAAAAGTATACGGAGGAGCACCCGCAGCCTGCCGAAGAGCGACGCCAGCTTGTCCGCAAGATCGCCGTGTCTCTGCTGAGCACCGTGTGCGTCTGGTACATCGCCATTATCGGCTACAGCCGTTTGGGCGTGCTGTTTCACGGGCAGAATTGGCTGATATTTATTTGGGCGATTCCGATTTCCTTTGCCGTCGCGATTTTCTGCAACGCCAAATGGGGCAAGCGCCTGATCGGACTGATTCTCGCCTCGGGGCTGTGTTGGACGCTCCTGCTCGCAGTGTATCTGCAATTTGCCGAGTTCCACACTTTTATGACCTTTGTCTCCGGTGTGCCCGTGCAGATCGGCATCATCCTGCTGGCGTTCATTCGCCCCGTGCGAAAAAAACAAGACGACGCATAAATGACATGACAGCGGACCGACGCAAAACGCCGATCCGCTGTTTTTGCATAGACCGTCGGCTTTTGCGCCATACTATGCACGGTGATGCAACATGGAATCCGTATGGCAAAATGCGTGCGACCTGCCGCAATTTCCGCGCCTGAGACAGGATATGCAGACGGGGGTACTGATCGTCGGCGGCGGTCTTGCCGGCATTCTCTGCGCCTACGAGCTGCACAGGGCTGGCGTGCCCTATCTTCTCATCGAAGCGGATCGGATCTGCGGCGGCGTGAGCGGCAGGACTACGGCAAAGATTACCGCACAGCACGGGCTGATCTACGCGAAGCTGCTTCGCCGCTTCGGTGCGGAAAAAGCGAGCCAGTATTACGAGGCGAACGAGGCGGCGTTGGCGCAATATCGGACGCTGTGCCAGACGATCGACTGTGATTTTACGGAGGCAGACGCCTATATTTATTCGCTCGACCGCCCGAAAAAACTGCAAAAGGAGCTGCTTGCCCTGCAAACGCTCGGCGCGGCGGCAGAGCTTGTCCCTGCGCCCGATCTGCCGTTCCCCACGGCGGGGGCGATTCGTTTCCCGAAGCAGGCGCAGTTCCACCCGCTGAAATTCGTGAGGACGATTGCAGAGGGGCTGCATATTTACGAGCATACGCCGCTGCGTTCCTTTGACGGCGTGCGCTACCAGACGGACAGTGGGACGATTACGGCGCAGAAAGCCGTCATTGCGACGCATTTTCCGATGTTTAACAAGCACGGAGCGTATTTTTTGAAGCTCTACCAGCACCGTTCCTATGTCCTCGCCCTCGAAAACGCTGCGCCCGTGGACGGAATGTATATGGACGAGCGGAAGGACGGCATCTCCCTGCGTAATTACGGGAAGCTGCTGCTTTTGGGCGGCGGCGCGCACCGCACGGGCAAGTCGGGAGGCGGCTGGGCGGCGTTGGAGGCGTTTGCACGCAAATACTATCCGAATGCGCAGATCAGGTACCGTTGGGCGGCGCAGGATTGCATGACGCCCGACGATATGCCCTATATCGGGCAGTATTCCCCGCATACGCCGAATCTCTTTGTAGCGACGGGCTTTAATAAGTGGGGCATGACATCCTCAATGGTCGCGGCGCAGTTGCTCTGCGATTTGGTGCAGGGCAGGGAGAATCCCTACGAAGCGCTGTTCTCGCCGCGCCGCAGCATCCTGCGTCCGCAGGTTGCGGGCAACGCTCTGCATGCGGTCGGCAATCTACTGACGCCGACCGTGCCGCGCTGTCCGCATATGGGCTGTGCGCTCAAATGGAATCGGCAGGAGCATACATGGGACTGCCCCTGTCACGGCTCGCGCTTCACGCGGGAGGGAAAACTGCCCAATAACCCCGCAACGGGTGATTTGAAAAACAAACCGCCCGCATAATTAGGAACGCCCCGATCGGTGTGCTTGCCGATCGGGGCGTCAGACTGTCGAAAGATTGTCTTTATGAGGGAAGCTCTTCAGAGCGTTTGTCGGAAATCGGCTATGCGATCTCCTATTATCGGAAAAAAGCGCAGACTCACACAGGAACAGCTTGCAGAGAGATTTGGCATCAGCCGCCAACACATGGGTGCAATTGAAGCACCGAATATAAGCTGCAGCCGATTTGTTCAGAGATTTCTTAAGTAACATCGTCCGCGCGGGGGAGGTTCCAACGGAAATACGCCGACAGCAGACGGATGATCAGCACCAACAGCATGGCGATCAGCATCGCCGCATACTGCGGCAGACAGCGAAGAAGCAGCGTGCAGGAGATTGCGCCGATCAGGGAGGCGCAGGCGTAGATGTGCTTCACGAGAATGTACGGCGTGTTGCCGGCGAGAATGTCGCGGATCACACCGCCGCCGACGCCCGTCAGCACGCCGACAAAGACCAAAAGGAAGGCGCTGCGGTCGGGCGAAAAGGAGAGGGCGTTCCAAATGCCCATGACGGTGAACACACCCAAGCCGACCGAGTCCATCACGAGCAGGGCGGCGTCAAAAAGCCTGCTGTTATGCATCAGATGATGCCGCACCCATGGGATGAACAGGACAATCGCGGTGCAGATGGCGACTACGGCGCAGGTCGGGTCGCGGAAGGCAAGCGGCGGTGTGATGCCGAGGATGAGGTCACGCAGAATACCGCCGCCGATGGCAGTGACGACACCGAGGACGATGACGCCCAGCAGATCCATATGCTTTTTCATCGCGATCAGCGCACCCGAGGCGGCAAAGGCGACCGTACCGATAATCTCCAAAACCCTGACAAAGCTTTCCATATCCTGCCTCCCAAAAAATGCACATCCGCATGGATGTGCATTTATTCTTGTGTTATACTATGTGAACAAATCGGCTGCGGCGCTCAGCCGGCGACGGACACCGTTCTGCCGTCGGGCGTTTCGATGCGCTTAATTGTCGCGCCGATGCCCTGCAGCTTGCCGATCAGGTTTTCGTAGCCGCGCTCGATATACTCGATTTCCTCGATTACCGTCGTGCCGTCTGCGGCAAGCCCTGCAATCACCATTGCCGCGCCTGCGCGCAGATCGCACGCGTGGACGGTGCAGCCGTGCAGACGGTCAACACCCGTGATAATGGCGACTTTCGTATCGACCTTGATGGCGGCGCCCATGCGGTTCAGCTCCGCACAGTAACCGAAGCGGGTGTCGTAAATGCTCTCTGTAATCACGCTCACGCCCGAAGCCAGCGCCATGCAGACGGCAATCTGTGGCTGCATATCGGTCGGGAAGCCCGGGTAGGGGAGCGTTTTGACGTTTGCGCGGCGCAAATGACCGCTCCGCTGGACGCGGATGGCGTCGTCATATTCGGTGATTTTTGCGCCCATCTCGCGAAGCTTGGCGCTGATGGTGTCCATGTGCTTGGGAATGACGTTCTGCACCAGAACGTCCCCGCCGACTGCCGCGACCGCCGCCATATAGGTGCCTGCCTCGATTTGGTCGGGGATGATGGAGTAAAAGCCGCCGCGCAGCGCCTTGACGCCGCGAATCTTGATCACGTCCGTGCCTGCGCCGGAGATCTTGGCGCCCATTGCGTTGAGGAAGTTTGCCAAATCAACGATGTGCGGCTCTTTTGCGGCGTTTTCGATAATGGTTGTGCCGCCCGCGAGGACAGCGCCGATCATAATGTTCATCGTCGCGCCGACGGAGACAACGTCGAGATTGACCCTGCCGCCGGTCAGCCCGCCCTCGGGCGCGCTTGCGCAGATAATGCCGTTTTGCAGTGCGACCTCCGCGCCCATCGCCTCAAAGCCCTTGATGTGCTGATCAATGGGACGCGGACCGAAGTTGCAGCCGCCGGGCAGGGCGACACGCGCATGGCCGAAGCGGCCGAGCTGTGCGCCGATGAAATAATACGACGCGCGGATACGGCGCACGAGGGCGTCGGATGCCTCGCTGTCGCGCACGTGGGTACAGGTGATTTCAAGTGTGTTGGGGCTTAAACGGCGAATCTCCGCGCCCATGCTGTCAAGAATCTCCAGCAGCAGACGAACATCCGAGATGTCGGGCACATTTTCAATGCGGCAGGTGCCGTTCACAAGCAGCGTTGCGGGAAGAATAGCGACGGCGGCGTTTTTTGCGCCGCTGATGGTAACAGTTCCGTGGAGCGGTTTTCCGCCCTCGATCAAATATTGAATCATATAAAAATACCCTCTCATAGTAGGAGTATATGCAATATCTTGTAGTTCAGTAAGCCAAAAACAGGCATATTAAGTATATCATACCAAGCACCGCTTGTAAAGAGGAAATAACAAATCGGTTGCAGAAAAATATCAATAGTTTCTGCGCAGGCCCTTCGGATAGTGATTTTTCAAAATGCCGTCCGCACCGCGCGCCCAACCGAGTCCGTGACCGTCCACGGTGACGAGTACCCAGCTGCGCTTGTCAGACGGCAGCGTTTCGCCGCGCAGATAAGCGGCGATCTCAGGGCTGTCCGCAGAGAAATCTATAGCATTTGGAAACGTTTCCGACCAAAGCGCTAATGCGTGCGCAGGGACAAAACGCCCCTTGCGTGTCTCGCCAAGCTCCAAGCCTGCCCGTAAAACGCGCAAACCGCGGAGATCGGGCAGCTCCTGCGGCGCGAGGAACCACGTCTCTCCGAAGCAGACAGGCACACCGTTAAGCGCAATGCCGTTTTCCGCGAGAAATGTGCCGACCTCCTCAGGCAGAGGGACCGCGCGCTGTAGGGGAACGTCGTTTCGCGTATCGCCGCGCCGTTCCAGCACCGCCGCGAAGTGACCTTCGCCGCGCAGCTTGTGCGGGAACAGGCGTAAGGTATTTTCAACGCCCTCAGCGGGCTCGGCGATCCAATCGGGTCTGCCGCGGTCAAAATACGGCGCGTCGCAGGGGACAACGGAAAAATCGGGGTGTCTGTGCAGAAATGCACTGATAACACCCTCGTTTTCCTCGGGCGAGAAGGTGCAGGTGGAGTAAACCAAACGCCCGCCCGCCTTGAGCATGGCGGCGGCAGATTCTAAAATTTCACCCTGCCGCGCGGCGCACATGGCGACTGTCTCCTCGCTCCAATCGCTGACAGCGGCGTCCTCCTTGCGGAACATTCCCTCGCCGGAGCACGGCGCGTCAACGAGAATGCGGTCAAAATACTGTGGGAAGCGCTCTGCCAATTTCGCGGGGTGCTCGTTCAGCACGAGCGCGTTTGCCACGCCCATGCGCTCAATGTTCGAAGATAAAATGCGCGCCCGCTTGGGATGAATCTCGTTGCAGACGAGCAATCCCAGACCTTGCATGGCGGCGGCAAGCTGTGTCGTCTTTCCGCCGGGTGCGGCGCACAGGTCAAGCACGCGCTCTTCCGGCTGTGCGGAGAGAAGCTCGGCGGGCGCCATCGCGCTCGGCTCTTGCAAATAGTACAGCCCCGCGTCATGATACGGGTGCAGCCCCGGGCGCAGAGACGGGTCGTAATAATACCCGTTCGGCTCCCACGCGACACGGTCCCCGCAAAAGGACAGGGGAGAGGATACCTTGCGCGGGTTCAAGCGGATACCGACATTGCGGGCCAGCTCGTAGGACGCGAGAAAGGCATCGAATTCGTCGCCGAGCAGACGGCGCATACGCGCAAGAAAAGCATCAGGGAGCATAAAAACCTCCGAAGCAAGCGTTATTTTGCGCTATCATACCACGGCAAACGGGAAAAGACAAGACATTTTTCGTCGCAGTGCCGTGCGAATCGCTCACCTTATAGGGCTTTCAATCTTTCTGTATGAGAATTCTCGATATGTTTTGAGAAGCGCTGAATTAACCGTGAGAGCGGTCAGCACAAAGACCTTCGATGCCTTGTGTTATGCCCTTGACTGCGAAGTGCAGGATATTTTGGAATTTGTGAAAGAATGAGAAAATCGCGTGTCGGTTCGGCGCGAAGCCGGCCGAACCGCATCGAAAAAAGAGTGCGGGCTGTGCAAATCCTGTCATTAACAGCGCAATTGGAAGAAATCATCACAAATTATCAAAAGCCTTGGGTGCCGCCCGACAGTGCGGCCCGTGACGACTGTGTGCGCTCTGCCGGAATGCAGAAAGCTTGTGCGTTTGGTGGAAACCCTCGCTTCTGTCGTACGCTGATGGATGGCAAACGGACTTTTTTTGAAAAAAAGAAAAAAAGTGTTGACAAAATGCGACTGCCTCGCTATAATAATCATGCTCTGTTTGAGATGCCGGTATAGCTCAGCCGGTAGAGCAGCTGATTTGTAATCAGCAGGTCGGGGGTTCGAGTCCGTCTACCGGCTCCACAGTGCTTCTGAAACAGGCGAAACCGAATATGGGGGAATTCCCGAGTGGCCAAAGGGGGCAGACTGTAAATCTGTTAGCAGTGCTTTCGGTGGTTCGAATCCACCTTCCCCCACCAGAAAAAAGCACGCGAAAGCGTGCTTTTTTCAACGAAATAAATCCCTTGCGGGATTTGAGAAATACGCTTCGCGTGTGAAATATGGCTTCGCCATGTGAAATGCCTGCGGGCGTGAGTGGATTTATTTCATTTCACTTTCCGCGTGAGCGGAAAATTTCACAAGCGCGACAGCGCTTATTTCACATTTTGCGTCAGCAAAATATTTCACAAAAACCTGCCGTGGGTACGAATCCATCCATCAAAACGCAAATCCATCTTTTTCGTACCCCATAGACAACACGTGTGGTCTAAATGACTGCACGACGGAAACCGCTAGTGAAAACCAGCGGTTTTTTGTTTTTTCTTCAGAATTGCACAAAACAGTGCTGCTTTCATGCGATTTGAGCCTACAGTTAGAAGGACAAATTCCTTACGAACCGCAGGAGGTCAAACTATGACAGAAGAAAACTACAATTACCGCACCAGTCAGGCACTATTACGCAACCAATTCCCCGGAAAAGGAAAACTGCAAATTCCCATTATTCCCAAGTTTGAAGCCAAGCCGGGAGACTTTGATGATCTGCTGCTGATTGGCTTCGACAAGACCCACCTTGAAGATAATAATCATTTAGACCGGATGGTGCATTTCTTCCTGTACGATTACCGTTTCGAGCGGGCCTGGAAGAATCCCGACAACGATATTGAAAAGTTGTCCCGGTACAGAGCCGTTCTTTCCCCGGATTTCAGTATGTATCTGGAAATGGCTCCGGTGATGCAGATCTACAATGTATTCCGCAACCGCTGGTGCGGTGCGTACTGGGCATCTAAGGGTATCCGTGTCATTCCCTCCGTCAACTGGGGCGATGAATCCACATTCGATTTCTGTTTCCAGGGGATTGAAAAAGGTAGTACTGTGGCAGTATCTACCTACATGGCATCGGAACATGATTACAGGCAGGATCAAAAAGAGTGGTTCATGGCAGGCTATCATGAAATGCTGCGGCAAATCGAACCGGAACGGATCATCTGCTACAACACCCCATTCCCTGAAATGACCGGCAATATTGTCTATGTGGATTATGACCGCAGTTCCTGGCGGTATATGAA